>JBBQMH010000028.1:0-25224 GCA_038328755.1 Candidatus Limnocylindrales bacterium | reverse complement strand
CCCGGATCCACCGAAGCTCTTCGTCCGATGGCTCGACGACGGTCGCCGGGAGGCGATCAACCCGGATCCAGGTCATGATCAGGCCCTGACCAGGGCGAACGAGGGACGGATGGCGGCCGATCTGGTCGCGTGAGACGCCCCCGAGGGGCCGCAGCCGATTTCGTCGCAGGCTCCCGCCCGCCCCGGAGCGGCAGGAGGGCAGCCGACGGTCAGGCGAGGAGCGGGATCGCCCGGAGCCTGGCGAGCGCGGCCGCCCAGCCGATCGCCCATGGCCAGCGGGCCGGCAGATGGAGCGTCAGGCGGCGGGCCGAGCGGGTCAGCCGACCGACGAGCCCGAACAGCCGCCGGCGCAGGGTCTTGGTCGTGACGATCCCCTCACCCAGGCCGATCCGGGCGGTCCAGCGGGCGAGGTTGTGCGCCATCACCTGCACGGCGAGCCAGGCGCCGTTGGCAGCGAACTTGCCCGATGGGAGATGGTTCAGCCCGACGCCGTACTTGAGGTCGCGGATCGCGTTCTCGATCTCGGCATGGCGGCGATGGTCGGCTTCGAGGACAAGTGTCTCGCCCGGGCGGTCGGTGATGAACGCGTGGTAGTCGTAGAGGGTGAGGAGGGCGAGCTGGCTGCCCGGGGTCGGGCGGACCCGCCGGACGATGAGCCGGACCGGGGCCGCGTCGGGCTGGTCGGCGAACGGCGTATAGGTCGTCTCGGCCACGTCGGCCCCGCCGTCGATCCAGTACGGGATCGGGGTCCAGGCGTTCTCCGGGATCGCCTCGATCAGGCGGTGAACCGAGCCGTGCTGGCGGATCGTGATCGAGAAGCGGACCCCCATCTTCCGGCAGACGGCGACGACGGCGTGGGCATAGAAGCCGCTGTCGGTCCGGACCGTCAGCTGGCCCGACGCCCCGGCGGTGCGGACGCGGCCGATCGTCTCAGCCAGGAAGTGGCCGGCGCCGCGGGCCGTGTTGGCCCGGCCCTCACGCAGGCGGGCCATGAGCACGTCGCCGGTCCCGGCGGCGACCGCGAGCAAGGGGTGATACCCCCGGACCTTCGTGTAGCCGTGGTGGAGCGCACCCTGCTTGGCGAGGCCGTACGTCTCGCAGATGGTCGAGTCGAGATCGATCGTCAGGGGCTCGCTTCCAGGACCGGCACCAGCCGCCCAGGCTCGAGCGAGGAGTTCGCGGCTGACTCGATCGAGCTGGCGGACGTGGCCCCAGCGGAAGCTCCGCAGGAACGTCCCGAGGGTCGAGGCAGCCTTGACTGTGAACCCCAAGATCCGGCCGGTGCCGCCGGCCTGCAGCGCATTCGCGTCGTCGATGCAGTCGCCGCCCGCGAGGGCCGACATGACCAGGGTCAGGAGCTTGTCGCCAGCGTTCGCGGCGCCGGGCTTGGCGCCAAGGTCGAGGTGCTCGTTCACCAGCTCCCGGAGACCGAGCTGCTGGGCCAGGGTGGCCGGCAGCAGGAGGCCGGCGTCGGCCACCAGACGATCGTCGTCGAAAGCCGCATCGAGGCGGTCGAGGCTGTGCGAAGATCGCATCAATCAGGTGCTCCTCTGGTTCGGGCTGATGGGTCGTCTCCAACGCCATCTTCCCAGTTCGGATGGGCACCTGATTCGTCGTTTCAGCGCTCTCTCACCAGCGGGTCATCGGTGGATCCGGGATTAGCCATGAAAACGGGCTCGCGTGGCCCGCCGGGCTCGGCCCGCCGGGCTCGCCCCGCCGAGCTCGCCCCGCCCGCCGGGCTCGCGTGGCCCGCCGGGCTCGCCGCGCCGGCCGCCCGCCCGCGCACCGCCCGCGCCCGAGCCACCGCGTCAGCCGGCCGCGCTGAGCGCCCGTTCGCGCGCCTCGCGCGATCGCTCTTCGTGCAGCCGAACGATGTCCTCGGGCTGCCCTTCGGCCACGACACGACCCTTCTCGATCAGCATCGCGCGATTGCAGAACTCCGAGACCCAGTTCATGTCGTGGGTCACCAGGATGATCGCCTTCGCCCCGCGGGCCAGCTCCAGGACTCGGTCCTTGGACTTGGCACGGAAGACCTGGTCGCCGGTCGCGAGGACCTCGTCGAGGAGAAGGATGTCCGGTTCCACGGACGTCGCGATCGCGAAGCCCAGTCGGGCTCGCATGCCGGATGAGTAGGTCTTGATCGCTGCATCGATGAACTGGCCGATATCCGCGAAGGCGATGATCGACTCGAGGCGGCGTTGGATCTCACCGTCGTCAATCCCGAGGAACGCTCCCGCGAGCAGGATGTTCTCGCGGCCCGACAGCTCCTGGTCAAAACCGGCCCCGAGGGTCAGCAGGCTGGACATCCGGCCGCGGACGTCGATCCGGCCCTCGCTCGGTTCGATGATCCCGGCGAGTGACTGGAGCAGCGTCGATTTGCCGGCCCCGTTCGGACCGATGACGGCCAGCGACTCGCCCCGGTCCACCGTGAACGAGACTTCCCGGAGTGCCCAGAAGTGGCCGCCCGCCCCGTCGCGCCTGATGGCCTGGGCGAGCGAATTGCGGATGGTGTTCTTCCGTGTCAGCCGGAGGTTGTAACGAACGCCGAGACCCTCGACCTCGATGGCCGGGCCAGTCGGTGTCAGAGCGCCCTCGCGCCCACGCCGGGCGATCACAGGACCTTCGCGAACATCGGCTCGGTCTTCTTGAAGAACCAGGTGCCGAACAGCAGGAAGACCAGCGATACACCGAGGATCGCCCCGAGCGCAAACCAGTCGGGCGCCTTGCCCTCGTAGATGAGCGCGCGATAGGCCGTCAGGATCGAATAGAACGGATTGAGGCGAATGAGGTCCGCGATGACCCGGTGGGAGCCGCTCATCTTGTCGATGACGCTGGCGCCATAGAGGACCGGGGACATGTAGAACCACATCCGTAATGCGTGGATCGACAGGTTGGAGATATCCCGGAAGAACACATTGAGGGCGGATACGGTCAGACAGAACGCCAAGGTGAAGACCAGCTGGACGACCGCGACGACCGGGATCAGGATCAGCCACGGACTGATCCGGTCCGAGTAGAAGAGGACCAGCAAGCCGGTGAGCGGGATGAATCCGAACGCGAACTGGGTGATGCCAGCGAGGGTCGCGGCAACCGGCAGGACGATCTTCGGGAACTGGACCTGCTTGATCACCCTGTCCTGTCCGCTGACCGAGCTGATCGCGTCGCCGACCGAACTCGAGAACCACTTCCAGGGCAGGATCGCCGCGAACAGGAAGAGGGGATAATCCTCCTCAGGCCGGGAGAAGATCACGGTCAGGAGGATGACGTACACGACCATCTGGAGGAGCGGATCGAGGACCCACCAGATGTTGCCGAAGATGGTGTCGCGGCCCTTTCTCTTGAGGTCCGCGGACACCAGGTAGCGGATCAGCCGCCGCCTCGACCAGACGTCGCTTGCGGCTTGGGCAAGGAGGCCGACGGGACCGGGCCGGGCAGCGGACGTTCGAACCACGGGCACGGTCAGGCTGGACCTCGACATCGGGGCGAACGGTAGCACGGAACCGGCGGCGGTCGCTCCGCCCATAATCCCCGCCATGGCCCTCAGGATCCTTGTCGTCGCGCGCTGGTATCCATCCCACGACGTGCCCGGGCGCGGGATCTTCGTCGCCGATCAGGTGGCCGCGCTCGTTGCCGCGGGGGCACAGGTGGCGGTCCTCTGCCCTGACCCGGTCTATGTCGAGGGACTCGAGGGTTCCGACCGGGGCGCCCGGCTCGCCGCAGTGGGTCGGTGGGCCGTCGAGATCGGATCGCGACTCGCGTTCGCGGCCCCGGCCGGCCGCGGAGCCGCCGGCGTACCCGTCCTGCGCATCCCCGGGCTGCTGCCCGCGGGTGGCCAGGCATCTCGCGACCCGCTGGAACTCGCCGCGCTCGAGGCCGCCGTCCTCGTCCCGATCGGCCGCGCCCTGCACGCCGCCTGGCCCTTCGATGTCATCCATGCTCACACGGGCATGCCCGACGGCCTTGCGGCCGCGCAGCTCGCCGATGCGGTCGGCGTTCCGTTGCTGACCACCGAGCACGATAGTTCTACGCCCGATCGCCTCTCCGATCCGGCGGCCGCGGAGGCGTATCGAGGCCTCCTCGGACCAGGGCGCGGATTGGTCACCGTCAGCCGCGCCCTCGCGAGTCGCATCGAGGAGCAGGTCGGCCTCGAACCGGGACGGATCTCCGTGGTCCCGAACGTGTTGACCCTGGAGTCCTTTCCGGTGGCCGATGATGGTGCCCGACAGCCCGGGGAACTGCTCTGGGTGGGCGCCCGCAAGGAATCCAAGGGAACAGACACCCTCCTGGAGGCCTTTGCGATCGTCCACGCTGAGCGGCCCGCGACGCGCCTGCGGATGATTGGCCGGGCTGCAACGGACACCGAAGACCGGCGGCTCCGCGCGATCGCGACCGGGCTGGGCATCGCGAACGCCGTCGCATTCGAACCGGCCACCGAGCGAGCGGCTGTCGCGGCAATGATGGCCCGCGCAGCGTTGTTCGTTCACCCCAGCCCGTGGGAGACGTTCGGGATCGTGGCCGCCGAGGCGCTGGCGATGGGCCTGCCCGTGGTGGCGACCCCGTCTGGTGGCGTCGAGGAGATCCTGGGGTCCGATGGTGAACTTGGGGTGATCGCAGCCAGCCACGATCCGCACGACCTCGCCAGCGCGATCCTGGCGACGCTCGATCGCCTCGTGGACTTCGATCCTGCTGTCCTCCGCGCCGCCGTGGTTGAGCGGTTTGCTCCGGCGACCGTGGCCCACGAACTCCTCCGAGTGATGGAGGAACTGGGCGCCGCGGAGTCCGTCGATCCGGGAGCCGCGCCACCGGCCGTGCGCCCGCGGGCGTGGAACGGCGGACCCGTGGTCGTGGTGGGCTTCCGTCGCTCGTCGGCCCTGGCGCGGATCGCCGCCGCGCCCAAGTCGCTCGTGGATCGGCTCACGCTCGTCACGACGGCCGCCATCAAACCCTCGACCGGGCAGCCGACCGGCGAAGCGAAGGCGCCCATTGGCGTTTCGGGCTGGAGCGAGGCTGATATCGGCCGAGCGTTTCGCGATCGCCTTGCGGCCCTCGGTCCGGTCCCGCGAGCGAGCGCCCTCAAGTGGCGGACCCTGCTGCACCCGCTACGAGCGGACGCGCGTCGGCGAGCATTGGCGGAGCGTTCCGCGATGCTGGCGGAAGCGCGCCGAGAGGCGGTCGCCGATGCGCTGGCAAGAGCGGCGGGCACGGCGCCCTCCGCGAGGCCCATGCTCGTGCCGCTGGATGCAGACGACCTCGAGCCGATCGAGTCGTTCCTCGCCGACGGGGTGGCCGACCTGGCACCAGGCACGTTCGGCTGGCTCATCGACCGGTGGGAGACGATCGCGGACGGCCGGACCGACGGAGCTCGCCCGCCCGCCGAGGAACCGTTCCCCGAGGAACCGCTCACATGAGTCGCCACGAGCGTCGTCCATTCGCCCTCGTCGCCCACTCGTATTACGAGGAGGATCCGCGGGTTCGGCGGCAGGCCGAGGCCATCGTTGCCAGCGGACGGCCCGTGGACGTCATCTCCCTGCGGCGATCGGGCGATGACCCCGATGGGGAGGTCGCCGGCGTCCAGGTGCATCGGATCGATGTCCAGCGGCACCAGGGCGCTGGTATCGGGACCTATCTCGCCGAATACCTCGACTTCTTCGTCCGTGTTGCCGTGCGTCTGGTGCGATCACATCGGCGGCGACACTACGCGCTGGTCCAGGTGGCAACCCTTCCGGACTGGCTGGTGCTGGCGGCAGCACCACTCCGCCTGGTCGGGGTTCCAGTTCTCATCGATCTCCACGAATCGATGCCTGACTTCTTCCGCAGTCGGTTCCCCGGTGCGGCCAATCCGCTGGTCCATCGTGGCCTCCTCCTCGCCGAGCGGGCATCGATCGCCGCGGCGAGTCACGCCATCACGGTTAACGATGCCCTGAGGGATCGACTGCTCGGGTTCGGCGTAGCGGCTACGCACGTCAGCGTCGTCCGCAACACGCCATCCCTCGCGCGGTTCGATCCATCGACTCATCCGCCCCGGCCATTCATGGCCGATGGAACACTCCGGCTCGTCTATGCGGGGGCGCTGACCCCCACGTACGAACTGGATGTCGCGATCCGTGCCGTTGCCGCGCTGGCGCATCAGCACCCGGACCTGCCGGTCCACTTCGACCTCTACGGTCGCGGCGACTCAGCCGCTGGCCTTGAAGAGTTGGCGGCGCAGCTCGGCATTGGCGATCGGGTGACGCTGCACGGCCGGATCCCGCTGGACGAAGTACCGGCCGCGATCGCTGCGGCGGATATCGGGCTGGCGCCGACTCGGCGCGACGCCTTCACGGATTCGAGCCTGTCGACCAAGATCCTCGAGTACGCCGCCATGCGTCGGGCGGCCGTGGCATCCCGTCTCCCGCTCGTCGTCGATACCTTTCCCGACGGCACCATCGCCACGTACGAAGCCGGCGACCCGCAGGATCTGGCCGCAGCCGTCCTCGGGTTCGTCGACGACCCGGCCGCTCGCGATACGGCCATCGAAGGCGCCGCCCGGGCTGTCGAGAGCATGTCGTGGGACCGCGACGCCGAGGCCTACCTCGCCCTGCTCGACGAGTTCGCCCGGGACGGACGATAGGTTGCGGTACGATACGCGCTCCGTCCGCGCGCCGGCAATCGGTCGCGCCATCACCAACCTGCAGGGAAATAGCTCCGTATGACGCTCCGAGCCAAGCCCGTCGTCAAGGGTCCCGGCCGATCTGGCTGGAACTCCGAGGACCGCAAGACCTTCCTGACCAACCTCGCATTCGTGCTGGCGATCGCCGTCTCGATCCTGATCCTGATCGGCTATGCCGGAATCTCCTGGTACAACGATCACCTTGGAGCGGCGGCAACCGTCGACGGCGCGACTATCAGTCGAGACGATCTCCGCCAACGGACGGCGATCGAAGACTTCCGGATCAAGTACACCGAATCACGGATCCGCACGCTCCAGGCGGCCGGCCGTCTGTCCGAAGCGGCGGCCACGAGCCAGCTCCAGTTCCTGGCGCAGCGCTCCCAGAACCTCGCGGGCATCGCCCTCGAGCGGCTGATTGACAGCTCAATTCAGTCGAAGCTCGCCACCGCGGCTGGGATCGCCGTCAGCGACGCCGACATCGATGCGCAGGTGATCACCGAGGCCACGATCGTCGAGCAGCGGCATGTCTTCACCATCGAGATCACGCCCGCAAACGACCCGGCAACGGGCAAGCCGGGGGATGCCGAAACGGCGGCTGCCAAGACAGTCGCACAGGCCGCGCTCGCGAAGATCAGGGCCGGTTCGTCCTGGGATGACGTTGCGAAAACGACCTCGGATGCCATTTCGGCCGCACAGAGCGGTGACCTGGGCTGGCTGCCTGAGGAGAGTGGCTACGACAAGCCCTTCATGACAGCCGTCTTCGCGGCCGCCGTCGACAAGCCGACCGATGTGATCGAGGGCGCAGATGGGGTATTCCGGATCGGACGGGTCTCCGAGGTGGCGTCCGCAACCGTCGACCAGACCTACTCAGTCCGTCTCGACGATGCCGGAATCAAGCCGGAGGCCTATCGCGAGGTGGTCCGTGCCGACCTGGTCCGAACCGCGCTCGGCGACAAGATCGTGGCCGATCTGTCCAAGCCATCGCTCCAGCGACGCGTGGCCCAGATCTACATGGCGTCCGCGGCCCCGCAGCCGGAAGGCGTCAAGGTTCGCCACATCCTGATCTCCCCGAACCACGATCCAGCTGGTGCGGCGGCGCTGGCCGCGGACAATCCGGCGTGGACGACCGCGAAGGAGTCGGCGCAGGCGCTGTACGCGCAGCTCCTCAAGGATCCAACCCAGTTCGACGAGCTGGCCCGCACGAAGTCAGACGAGCAGTCGGCCATCACCTCGGGTGGAAAGCTCCCGTACTACGACCGGTCGAGCCAGATCGATACCGCCTTCGGCGTCGCGATCTTCGCACCCGGTCTGAAGCCCGGGCAGCTCATCGCTCCGTTCAAGAGCGCCTTCGGGTGGCATGTCGTCCAGTTCATGCGCCCGTATGGCAAGGGTGAGGCCGATTGGATCGCCACCGTTCGGACGCAGCTCGTCGGAGGCGCCGACTTCGCCCAGATGGCTCGTGACCAGGGTGAGGGTACTGAAGCGGCGTTCGGCGGCGACATCAGCTGGGTTGCAAAGGGCCAGCTGAGCGATGCAAAGGAGGGTCCGATCTTCGCCACGGCGGTTGACGGCCTGAGCGATGTCGTCTCGATCCCGAGCGACGGCGTCTACCTCTGGAAGATCCTCGGCGAGGAGATGCGGACACCGACCAAGGACCAGATTGCGACCTTCGAGAGCGACGGGTTCAACAACTGGTACGCCGCGAAGAAGGCCGCCGTCACGATCACCCGCGACACCGTCACGACCGGCGCGACGCAGTAGGGCCGCGTGCTCGACGGTCTCGTCGCCGAGGCACGCCAGCGCTGGGGACTGAACCTCTTCGGTGGGCTGCAGGTCGTGGTCGCCGAGGCCATCGTCGCCACACCGCTTGAGCCATCACGTCCGGTCCTGATCTTGCCTGCAGCCCTCGCGGGTGTCGCCACGCCGGATATCGTGGAGCCGCTTCCCGGCCGGCATCGATCGGATATCGCCGATCCGCTCTCGATCCTGCGGCGCCTGTATCCGCCCGACCACCCCGTGGGGATGCTGGGCGGCGAGGAGTCAACCCTGGCGCGCCTCGTTTCCGCCGACCTCGATCGTCCGCTCTATCTCGCGCCGGTGAGTCCCGAGCTCGCCGTTGCCGGACCATGGGCCATGCCGTTCATCAGCGATCGGTTACGTCGACCCGACGGCTGCCCGTGGGACCTGGAGCAAACGCATCAGACCCTCCGGAGCCATCTGCTGGAGGAGGCGTACGAAGTCTTCGATGCGCTTGAGGATGGCGCCACGCCGGCCCTCGCCGAAGAGCTCGGCGATCTCCTGCTCCAGGTCGTCCTCCATGCCCAGCTGGCCGCGGAAGCCGGGGTGTTCGATCTCGCCGATGTCCAGGCGTCGATCGCGACCAAGATCGTCCGCCGCCATCCCCATGTCTTCGGTGATGCCACCGCGGCGACCGCCGCGGATGTCAATCGACAGTGGGAACGGATCAAGGCAACGGAGCGTGCCGAGGAGGGCGGCGGGGGGACGCCAAAAGGCGCGCTCGACGGCATCAGCCGCTCGCTGCCCGCGCTCGCAGCCAGCCAGGAGATGCAGGAGCGAGCCGCGTCCATCGGCTATGACTGGCCGACGATCGAAGGGGTCCTGGACAAGATCACCGAGGAGCTGGCCGAGCTGGCCCGGGCGCCCGATGCCGCCAACCGGCGCGAGGAGTTCGGCGACCTGCTCTTCGTGGCCGTGAATGTCGGACGGAAGCTGGGAATCGAGACCGAGGCCGCGCTCCGGGCCGCGAATGACAAATTCCGGAGTCGATTTGGCCGCGTTGAGCGTATGGTCGGTGAGCGCGGCGTGGCCATCCGGGACCTGGATTTCGAAGCGCTGGATGAACTATGGGATGCCGCAAAGGCTGAGGAGCGATCACGATGAGCATCGGGAATCCACCACCCGCCACGAGGTCGGACGGGCGCGGGCCAGCCGATCTCCGGCCGATGACCTTTACCCTCAACGTCCAGAAGTGGGCTGAGGGGTCGTGTCGGATCCGGGTCGGCGACACCGAGGTCCTGTGCGCGGCGACGATCGCCGACCGGGTGCCGCCGCATCTCCGAGGCAAGGGCACCGGCTGGGTGACTGCCGAGTACTCGATGCTGCCCCGGGCTACCTCGGAGCGCACGGATCGCGAGAGCGTCAAGGGCCGGATCGGTGGACGGACGCACGAGATTCAGCGACTGATCGGTCGCTCGCTGCGTGGCGTGGTGGACCTCAGCAAGCTCGGGGAGCGGACCATCACGGTTGACTGCGACGTCCTCCAGGCGGATGGCGGAACCCGTTGCGCCTCGATCACGGGCGGCTACGTTGCCCTGGCGGCCGCACTCATGACGTACGGCATGGAACGGTTGATCGTCGGCAAGGTCGCCGGGGTCTCGGTCGGTGTCGTCGGCGGAGCGGCGCTCCTGGACCTCGACTACGGCGAGGATTCGAAGGCCGAGGTGGACTTCAACGTCGTCGGAACCGATGCCGGCACGTATGTCGAGCTCCAGGGGACGGCCGAGGGCAAGCCGTTCGACCGCCCGCGCGTCGATGCACTGCTCGACCTCGCCAACATCGGACTGACCCAGCTGTTCGAGGCCCAGGGCACCGCACTCGCCGGCGTGCGCCGGTAATTCGAGCCGTGTCCGAAGCGCATGAGGCGGGGCACCCCTCGCGACTCGTCGTCGCCACGCGATCGGCCCACAAGCTCCGCGAGTTGGCGGAACTGCTCGCCCTCGCGCCCGGCGTCCTGGTCTCCCTCGACGACCTGGGGATCGTCGGCGAGCCAGTCGAGGACGGTCGCACGTTCGAGGCCAACGCCCGGATCAAGGCCCGGTTCGCGGCCGAACTGACCGGGCTGCCATCGCTGGCCGATGATTCCGGGATCGAGGTCGACGCACTTGACGGGGCGCCCGGCGTGTGGACCCGCCGATATGCGGGAGCAGATGCCAGCGACCAGGACAACAACGCCAAGCTCCTGGCCGCACTTCAGGGAGTGCCCCCGGATCAGCGTGGAGCCCGATATGTGTGCGTCCTCGCGCTCGCCTGGCCCTATCGCCGTGGCCCGCGTGGCGCGATCCCAATGGCTGTCCGGCGCGGGACCTGCCGTGGGCGCATCGCCAGCGGTCCGCGCGGCGACAGCGGGTTCGGCTATGACCCGATCTTCGAACCGGCGGCCGAAGCACCCGGCGGCCGAACGCTCGGGCTCTACTCAGCCGCCGAGAAGCACGCGATCTCACATCGGGCGCGCGCCGCGGCCCGGATGGCCCCAATCCTCCGGGAGCTCGGCTTCTAGGGCGCTGGTTTGGCACCGGTCGTATCATCGGCCGGCGTCGGGGCGTGGCGCAGTTTGGCAGCGCGCGTGCTTTGGGAGCACGAGGCCGTGGGTTCGAATCCCTCCGCCCCGACCATTCCTCTCCGAGCCCGAGGCGATTGAGACGCTTACCGACGACGAGATCCGGGTACTGCGCGCCGCCTGTGGGCGTTGGCTGAACGGCCACGGGCCACGCGCCGCGGCCGAAGCCTTCGCCGAAATCTCCACCCTCGGCGCCGAGGATCTGGAGCCGGACACGTACGGCGATGGCGGCTCGGTTGCCGTCCTGGAGACCGAAGTCCGCGAGCTCCTCGGCAAGCCGGCGGCGGTGTTCATGCCAAGCGGAACCATGGCCCAGCAGATCGCCCTGCGGATCCACGCCGACAGGCGGAACCGCCGCGTTGTCGCGTTCCATCCGACCTGCCACCTTGAACTTCACGAGGACAAGGCCTACCAGCGATTGCACGCGTTGGTCGGTCGGCCGATCGGCGACGGCCGCGGGCTGATGACGCTCTCGGATCTCGAAGCCGTGCGCGAACCCCTTGCCGCCGTCGTCTTCGAGCTGCCGCAGCGAGAGATCGGCGGACGACTGCCACCGTGGGACGACCTCGTTGCCCAGATCCGGCACGTGCGCGACCGCGGTGCCGCGGTACATCTCGACGGCGCTCGCCTCTGGGAGGCGGGGCCGTTCTACGACCGCCCGCTGTCAGATATCGCAGGACTGTTCGACACGGTGTACGTGTCGCTCTACAAAGGACTTCGGGGGCTGGCCGGAAGCCTGCTGCTCGGAGACGAGGATGTCGTGGCCCAAGCCCGAGATTGGCGGCGACGGCACGGGGGAACGCTCCCGAGTCTGTGGCCCTACGCTGCAGCGGGTCTCGCGGGGCTCAGGCTTCGCCTGCCCAGGATGGCCGCCTATGTCGCGCACGCACGGGTGCTCGCAGACGAGTTGTCGATCATCGATGGTGTCGACGTCGTGCCCGACCCGCCGCAGACGTCGATGATGCATCTCCATCTCGAGACGACAGAGGCAGTTATGGATGCTGGAGTTCGCCGGTTAGCGATCGAGGAGGGACTCTGGACCTGGGGGCGGTCGATGCCAACCGACACACCGAGCCTCCGCCGGATCGAGCTGACGGTCGGTGATGCGACCCTCACCCTGACGGCATCCGAGGTGGCCGACGCGGTTCGGGCGCTCCTGCCGGCCTGATCGGCACAGGCCGATGGCCATGGGCGACCGCCCGCCCGAACCCGCCTCCGCTGCTACCGTCCCCTCATGAACACGAAACCCGTGATGCACGTCCCGCCGTTCAACCCGAATCGGCCGTTGCGAGTCGGCGTGCAGCTCCCCGAGGTCGAGCGGGAAGTTCGCTGGCCGGAGTATCTGGCCATGGCCCGCCGCGCCGAGGAGCTCGGCTATGACACGCTCTGGCTGGGCGACCATCTTCTGTATCGCTTCGAGGACGGCTCGACCAAGGGTCCCTGGGAAGCGTGGACGATGCTGTCGGCGATCGCCGCCTCGACCTCGCGAATTCGCCTCGGACCGCTGGTGGCATCGGCCGCGTTCCACGCACCGGCGATGCTGGCCAAACTCGCCGCAACCGTGGATGAGGTCAGCGGCGGACGACTCATCCTTGGCCTCGGCGCCGGCTGGAACGACACTGAGTTCCGGGCGTTCGGCTTCCCGTTCGACCATCGCATCAGTCGCTTCGAGGAGGCGTTCAGGATCGTTCGGACGTTGCTCAGTGACGGCGCGATCGACTTCGACGGCCAGTACTTCCAGGCCCGCGATTGCGAGCTCCTGCCGCGACCTGTCCGGCCTGGCGGGCCGCCGCTCCTCGTGGGCAGCATGGGTGAGCGGATGTTGCGGATCACGCTCCCGCATGTGGACGCATGGAATGTCTGGTTCGCCGATACCGGCAACTCACCGGGCGGCGTGCCGCCCCTCCGCGACCTGGTCGACGGCATCGCCCGGGAGGTCGGTCGTGATCCCGCAGATATCGAGCGCACGGTGGCCGTGCAGGTACGACTGACGAGCGGTCGCGGTCGAACCCAGGGCGACACGGTCCGGAACCCCGTTCAGCCACTGGCCGGGACGGCCGAGGTGATGGCCGAGGAGCTTCGCTCGTATGCGCGGGAGGGCATCGGCGAAGTCCAGCTGGTCCTGGATCCCATCACCCTCGGGTCACTGGAAGAGTTCGCCGCGGTGCTTGAGATCCTCGACCGCCAGTAGTCGCGGTGTCCGACCGCACCGGAAGCGGCGCGCAGGTGGTGGCGCGAAGGCGCTCCGCGTGGTGCAATAGGCTCGTTACGCTGGTGCCCCAGAGGAACACATGCCAATCGGTCGCAATGGACCACGTCGCTCTGATGACCTGTCCGAGCTGGACAAGCGGATCATCGAGCACCTTCAGGCGGACGGACGCCGTCCGTTCACCCAGATCGCATCGGAGATCGGCGTCTCCGAGGCGGCTGTTCGCGCGCGCACCAATCGCCTGATCGAGCGTGGGATCCTCCAGATCGTCGGCGTGGCCGACCCAGATAAGCTTGGATTCCAGCAGGCGCTGATCGGCATCCGATGCGAACCTGGCCGGATGATCGCCGTGGCCGAGGCGCTCGCGGCCCTCCCCGAGGTCGACTACGTGGTCGTCACGACCGGCCGCTATGACATCCTGATCGAGGTGGTGTCCGCGGACAACGAGGGGCTCCTCCGCTTCCTGACGGAGGGACTCCAGGCCATCGAGGGCGTCCGGGACACGGAGACCTTCACGTATCTCCGGCTCGTGAAGCAGACCTATCAGTTCGGGACTCGCTGATCGTGGTCCTGACAGATGACCTGATGCGCATCGCCCTGGCTGGGCTGGTTGCCACGGCCATCGTACTGGTGGGGTTTCTCCTGGTCACTGGAGTTCCTCGGCTCGCAAAGGTCACGTCGGTGCCGTCCGATCCAGCAGATGCCACACCAATGGATCCGGGCGCGCTCCTGGGAGGCCTCCTTGATGGGCAGGGTGGCGAGTCCTCTATCTACGACGAGATGGTCCGGATTGCGTCGTGGGCCTTCATCCTCTCGACGGCGGCGATCGTCGGGTGGAGCGGCCTGTGGCCCGACTCGAGCCCGCAGATCTTCCTCCTGCTCGTGGTCGCCGGCCTGTTCGTCGTTCTCGTTCACGATCTCGTGCCGGCCTCGGTCCTTGGTGCGGCTCGATACGCTCTCGAGGGAGTCGCGGCGATCGCGGTCGGGGGCATCCTGCTGTATCTGACGGGCGGGCAGGCCAGCCCCTTCTTCTTCACCTTCCCGCTCATCGTTGGGACCGCGTCGCTGGTGGTCAGACCACGAGCCACGTTCTTTCTGGCCGTCGCGGGGGTGATCACCTATGTGGTTGCCGCGTACTACGGACGCGAGGCTGCAAGCATGGCGGAGGTTGCCGCCAGCGCGGTCAACATCACGGCCCTGGTTCTCCTCGGTTACGCAGGATCGGTGATCGGGCGTGAGCAACGACGCTCCCGCGACGCGGCCATCCGGTTCTCGGCCGCGGATCCGCTGACGGGCCTGTTCAACCGCACCCTGTTCTTCGCGGCGTTGGAGCGGGAACTGGCCCGGAGTGCACGCTCCGGTCGCGGGTTCTGCCTGCTGATGATGGATCTCGACGAACTGAAGGCGATCAATGACCGAGGCGGACACCATGCCGGCGATGTCGCGCTCCAGGCCATCGCAGACCGGATCCTGGCCGGCGTTCGAAAGATCGACGTGGCCGCTCGATACGGAGGCGACGAGTTCGTGGCACTCCTCCCGGAAACGGATCCCACCGGTGGCTGGATCCTGGCCGAGAAGCTGCGGCTGAGCATCGCTTCGCTCCAGCTGCCGGGCATGATCAGCAGTCCGACGGTTTCGATCGGGGTGGTCTCCTTCCCCCGAGATGGCGACACGGTGGATGCCTTGATGATCAAGGCGGACCAGGCCATGTACGTCTCCAAGCGCACGGGCAGGAACCGCGTTGCAGGCCCGCTGTCGGGGCTCGTCGATGGTGGCGATCCGATGTTCGATCTGAGCGCTCCGTCCGGGATGTCCGGCCTCCCGGTGTAGCATCCCGGGCATGACCAGCCACGCGCGGCGCAATGGCCGCGACGGGACCCTCCGAGCCGACCCAGACGCGAACTCGAGCGATCCCGCGGGCCAGGACGCCGAGCTCGGCTTCTCGACCCGTGCGATACGGGCAGCGTCAAACGTACCGGAAGTTCGTCAGCATCCATCGAGCGTTCCGATCTACCAGACCGCCACGTTCGCCGCGCTCGACGCCGACGAGCTGGCCACCGTTGCGAGCGACGCCCGGGCCGGCTTTGCCTACAGCCGGCTGTCGAATCCCACGACGAGCGCGCTCGGAACGGCCTACGCGGAACTTGCCGGGGCCGAGGCGGGGCTTGCGCTCGCGTCCGGCATGGGTACCATTCACGCAACCTGCGCCTCGATCCTGCGCGCCGGCGATCGGGTCGTGGCGCCCCTCGCTGCCTATGGCTCCACCCGAAACCAGTTGACCGGCTACTTCGGTCGGTTCGGGGTCGAGGTCGATCTCGTCGATATGACGGACCTCGATGCCGTCGCCGGCGCTCTCGCGGAGCGACCGACTCGCCTGGTCTACGCGGAGACGTCTGCCAATCCGACGACGTTCGTGACCGATCACGCGGCGGTGGCCCGACTCGCCCACGATGCCGGCGCCCGCTATGTCGTCGACAACACGTTCGCCTCGACTTACGTCTGCCGGCCGCTGCTGCTGGGGGCCGACCTCGTCATCGAATCTGCCACCAAGTACATCGGCGGGCACAGCGACCTGATGGCTGGCGTCGTGGCAGGGTCAGCCGAGCTGATCGAGGCGGTACGGCGCGTCCAGATCGATACGGGGGCCACGCTCGCCCCGATCGAGGCATTCCTGGCGCTGCGCGGACTCCTGACACTCGCCGTGCGGATGGATCGTCATGGCGCCAGCGCGCTCGCTCTCGCGACCTGGCTGGAGCAGCAGGACGGCGTCGTTCGAGTCCTTTACCCGGGCCTGTCCACGCATCCCCAGCACGAGATCGCGATGCGGCAGTTCCGGCCCGGTGTCGCTGGCGGGATGCTCGCCTTCGAGGTTGCCGGGGGCCGGGAGGCAGGGCGCTCGATGATCGATGCGCTCGAGCTCACTGAGCGGACCGCATCGCTCGGCAGTGTCCACACGATCGTCGTCCACCCGCCATCGACGACACACCGGCAGTTGACCGAGCCACAGCTCCTCGAAAGTGGAATCAGTCCCGGCCTGCTTCGGGTCAGCGTCGGGCTCGAGGACGTCGCCGACCTCAAGGCCGATTTCCAGCGCGCCCTTCGGATCGCCGGTCAGTTGAGGGTCGGAACGGACCCCGCGGCCCAGGCCACCTCCTAGCGCCGAGGCGAACCATTTCTCTCGCCATCCTGTTCAGCATTCTGCTCGGCGTCACCATCGCCGGGTATGCGGTCGCCCCTGCGTCGCTCCGGGCCAGGCTGCATGCCGGTCCAGTCGGCAAGCTCGGGGCCGTCCTGTGGCGTCTTCTCACCTCGGTGAACTTCGCCGTTCTCCAGATCATCGTGCTGGCGCTCCTGGCCGTCGTGGGCATGACGATCCGCCAGCTACCGGCATTCGCCTTCCGGTCGGCGGGCGACTACGCCACGGCGATGGCCGACCTCCACGCGCGCTACGACACAGCCCTCGGGGTACGGGTCGTTGATGCCCTGGAGCGCCTGCAGCTGTTCCAGGTGTTCACCTCGACCTGGTTTTCGGTCGGGCTGATCGTCCTGATCGTCTCGATCGTGGTCTGCACGATCGACCGGACGCCCCGACTGTGGCGACAGTCCGCGGAGATTCGCGTCGTCCAGCCGGACCCGTACTTCGATCCGACTTTGCCGGATCGGGTCCGGATCGCTCCCGGCCTGGACGGCCCGGCAGTCGAGAGCACCCTTCGACGCCATCGGTTTCGAATTCGCCGGGAGGAAACCTCGAGCGGCACCTATCTCTATGGGGACCGCCACCGGTGGATCAAGATGGCAACGCTGCTCACGCACCTCGGGCTCATCCTGTTTCTCATCGGTGCCGCGGTCACGGCGCGTTTCGGCGACGAGCTGGGCCTCGTCGTGGCAGAGGGGGACACGCTGACCGTCCAGCCGATCGGGACGCCGGGGCTGCTCCTCGTCCGCAACAACGGTTTCTCAGCGCCCGGACTGATCGAGACCGGCAAGGCCTCGGACTTCGTGACCGACCTGTCCGTCTACCAGGACGGATCCCTCCTGGCCCGGAAGTCCCTCCGCGTCAACGATCCGCTCCGGGCGGGCGACTACACGTTCCACCAGAACGGCTTCGGCCCCGCGCCCTTTCTCGAGATCCATGCGCTCGATGGCTCGGTCCTGTGGTCCGGCGCGGTACCGCTCACGGACCAGGCGGGCGGCCTGCCGTTCGGGACGCTCGGTGTTCCGGGTAAGGAGATCGGCCTGCAACTGCTGCTGGATCGGACGTCGGAGGGCACGGGGACGCTCGTCTTGTTGCCGTACGTCGTGACCGGCCAGAACCCCGACGGCACGAACCAGGTCCAGACCGGCTTTCCACTGACCGTGACGCGCGGCTCCACCGCCTCATTCGATGCGCTCGGATTCACGGTCACGCTCAAGGACGTCAACGAATACACGCTCCTGATTGCCAAGCGCGATCCGGGTCAGGCGATTGTCTGGACCGCATTCCTGAGTCTGATCGTGGGTCTCACGATGACGTTCTACCTGCCCCGGCGCCGCGTCTGGGCCCGGCTCGGTCCGGATGGGGTGCTGGACATGGTTGGTCGATCGGATCGCTACGTGGACTTCGATCGAGAATTCGGCCGCCTGGTCAATGACCTCGTGGTGGCGCGAGCGGCAACGATGGGCCCGCCGGCCGCCAGCCCGGGATCCGCATCCACGTGACGACCCTGGCCGAGGTCGCGGCGGCGATGCTCCCGGGCGCGCGCGTCGTGAGCGCGCCGGCCGGAGCGGCGACGCCGGTCACCTGGGTGCGGGTCATGCGGGCGCGCGTCCCGGCGTTCGATGCCCTGGAGCCGGGTGACATCGCCATCGTTCCGGCGGCGGCCCTCGCCGTGGTCGCACCCGGGCTGGAAGAGTTGCAGGCGCTGGCTGACGCATGCGCCGCGGCTCGTGTGGCCGGCCTCCTCCTCATCGAGAGCGAGGGCGGGGAGGACGCAGCCGTCCTCGGGTCGGAGGCAGCCGTCCTCGGGTCGGAGGCAACCGATCTCCTCGATGGTCTCGGCGCAGCCCTGGAAGGACTCGGAGTGCCGGGCTACCGCGTTCCGCGGGCCGATCTCGCGGCGCTCGAGCGGAGCCTGATCGGATATCTCGTCAGCGAGGGCGCGGAGCTGGATCGACAGGCCGCGCTCCTCGAAGCACGACTTGAGCAATTCGCCCTGTCCGGTGGCGGCCCGACCGCGATGCTCGGTGCGGTGGCGACATTCCTAGGCCGCGCGGTGGCGCTGGAGGGCCGTCGCGGGAACGCCATCGCGGTCCATGCGCCGCCAGAGGCGACCGATGGAGCCGCTGCGGTGGCCCGGTATCACGCCCGCCCGCGCCACGCGGTTGCGCTGCGAATCCCCCTTCCGACGACCGGCGGCGCGGCCGGCAGCCTCGCCCTGCTCGGGGAGCGCCCCGTCGGGGAGCTGGAACGCGTCAGTGTGGCCAGGATCGCCGGGCTCCTGGCCCTCGAATTGTCCCGCGAGGAGGCAGTCCGCAAGGCCCAGGACCAGGCCCGGCGCGCCGAGTCGCTGCCGACGGCCGGTCCGCCCTGGGTCGTCCTGATCGCCCGCCAGCGGACGCCGGGCGGCGACGACGATGCGCCGGATGCCCGCGAGCGGCGGGAGGCCGTCCGGCGTGACCTTCGGCTTCTGGCACCCGCCCGGCGGCTGGCCCTCCGCGGAGATGCAGACTCGCTCGAGATCCGTGCCGTTCTCGCGGTTGACGGCGCTGGCGACGATCCCGACGGCCTTGCGACCGCCGGACGGATGGCGGACTTCCTCGGCCGGACGGTTTCCGTCTCGGTTCCGTTCTCGACCCCGATCGAGAGGCCGACGGCCGAAGGGGATGCTCGGACCACGCTCCAGGCGGTCGAAGCCCTGCCCGACCCGCCGGCCGTGGCTCAGGCGGTTCGTCTCCCGGCCTACCGGCTCATGGGCGCCCTGCACAACCTGCCGGACGGGGCGCGCCTGGCCGCCGCACTCCTCGCGCCTCTCCTGTCCAGTCGACCAGACGTGCGGGCTGAGCACCTGGCAACGCTTCGGGCACTGCTCGATCACGGTGGTGTCAACGAGACCGCCGCCGCGCTCGGGGTGCACCGCAACACCGTTGCCTACCGCCTCCGCCGGATCGAGACGATCACGGGCTGGCGACTTGCCGACCCGGAACTTCGACTTCCGCTCGCCGTCGCCCTGCGCCTTGTGCAAAATGACTAGGTTGTTGGCCCTGCTGGCTGGCTGACGCACACCGCGGCCCTGAGCCCGGCTGCTAGGATTGCGTCCAGGCGTTTATCGATCCTCATGGTTCATGCGCATCGCACAAGATCAGCGATGGACCACGCGTGACATCGCACAGCGAGACATCGCACAGGCGCGGGCCGCGACCCGCCGCATCGAAGGAGGCAGCACCGTTGGTCGCACCGTACGAAGCCGTTGACGGCATCGAGCGCATCGAGGGCGCGAAGGCGAAGGGCATTCGCTTCGTCCAGCTCCAGTTCACGGACATCATCGGCTCCGTCAAGGCCGTGACCATCCCGATGCACCAGCTCGAAGGCTCGGTGAAACACGGGACGTGGTTCGACGGATCGTCGATCGAGGGCTTCACCCGGATCGCCGAGAGCGATCAGTACCTGATGCCGGACATGCGCACGTTCGCGGAGATCCCGTGGCAGCGCGGGACCGGGCCGCGTGGCACGGCACGCGTCATCTGCGATGTCTTCACGCCCCGCGGCGAGCCGTTTGTCGGCGACCCGCGTTGGGTTCTCCGCCGCCAGGTCGAACGGGCCAAGAAGCTCGGCTACCTCATCAACATGGGCCCCGAGCTGGAGTTCTTCCTCTTCCGCCGCGGTGCGGACGGCAGCATCGAGCCGCTCCCGCACGATCAGGCCGGCTACTTCGATTTTTCGACCGACCTGGCGGGGGAAGTCCGCCAGGACATGGTCGATGCCCTTGAGGCGTTCGGAATCCGCGTCGAGGCGGCCCATCACGAAGTTGCCGCCGGTCAGCACGAGATCGACTTCGAGTACGCCGATGCGCTCCAGACCGCGGACAACGCGATCACCTTCAAGTTCACCCTCAAGGCGATCGCTCAGCAGCACGGGCTCTACGCCACGTTCATGCCCAAGCCGATCCACGGGATCAACGGCTCCGGGATGCACACCCACCAGAGCCTCTACTCGATTGCCGACTCCGTGAACGCGTTCGCCGATCCGGACGCGCCGTATGGCTTGTCCGAGCTCGCCAAGTCCTACATGGCCGGGATCCTGCTCCATGCCCGTGGCATGAGCGCGGTCCTCGCTCCGCTCGTCAACAGCTACAAGCGGCTGGTGCCCGGATACGAGGCACCGACCTACATCACCTGGGGCCGGACGAACCGCTCCGCGCTGATCCGCGTCCCGATGATCTCGCCCGGCAAGTCCATCGAGGGCACCCGTGCCGAGGTTCGCTGCCCGGATCCGTCATCGAACACGTACCTCGCGTTCGCGGCGATGGTCGCGGCCGGGCTCGACGGGGTGGAGAAGGGCCTGACCCTTGCCGCTCCGGTCGAGGAATCGCTCTTCGAGATGGATGCGGCCACGATTGCGTCGAAGGCGATCAAGGAACTCCCCGGGACGCTCGGCGAGGCCCTCGATGAGCTGGAGAAGGACGAAGTCATCCGCGAGGCGCTCGGCGAGCACGTCTACAGCCACTTCATCGAAGGCAAGCGTGCCGAGTGGGACGAATACCGATCCCAGGTCACCGACTGGGAGGTCGATCGCTACCTCGATCAGTTCTAGGCAAGGGGCGCGGCCACGCCGCGCCCGACTCAGCAGCTCCTGGACGCGGGCCTGCGGGCCCGCGTTCGTGTGTCCGGGTGCCCCTGACGGGCGCCGCTGCATACTTCGGCACGTGGACGCCACGATCCTGCTCGTCGAGGATGACCCGTCGATCCGGGAAGTGACCGCGATCGGACTGCGCCAGGCCGGCTTCACGGTCGTCACCGCGAACGACGGCCGCGACGGCCTGGACCGCTTCCTGGCCGGAGCCTTCGACCTGGTGCTGCTGGACATCATGCTGCCGCGGATGGACGGCCTGGAGGTGGCGCGCGAGATCCGCCGGACGTCCACGGTCCCCATCGTGATGCTCACCGCGCGGGCGGACACCATCGATGTGGTGGTCGGCCTGGAGGCCGGTGCCGACGACTACGTCCGCAAGCCGTTCGAGGTGCCCGAGTTGGTGGCCCGCGTCCGAGCGGCCGTCCGGCGCATGGGCCGTCATCCCGACGACGAGACGGCGCACCTGCGCCTCGGGCCACTGGTTATCGACACCGCCGGGCGGACGGTGACCCGCGACGGCTTGGAGATCGCGCTGACGCGGACCGAGTTCGACCTGCTCGTGGAGTTGGTCCGACACGCCGGCCAGGTCCTGCCGCGCGACACGCTGCTGGACCGGATCTGGGGCTACGACTACCTGGGCGATTCGCGCCTGGTGGACGTGGCGGTGGGACGCCTCCGGGCCAAGGTGGAGCCGGACCCGGCGGCCCCGGAGCTGATCCTGACGGTCCGCGGGGCGGGCTACAAGGCCGCGCGACAGGGCGCGCAGTAGGGCGCGGGCGCCGTGATCGCCTTCGGCGGCGTCCGAGCCAGGCTGACCGCGTCGCTCGTGGCGCTCGTCGCCGTGACCGCGATCGTGCTGGGGTTGAGCGCGTCGTGGTTCGTGGACCTACGACTCCATGACCAGACGCTCCAGGATGCGGCCGCGCAGGCCCGCTTCGACCTGTCCGTCGTCGTTCCCGGGCGCCAGCTCCCCGATGCCCCGACGCTCGACGACATCGACCGGAGCGCCCTCGCCGAGACGTTCCGGCAGCGTGGCGTGGAGACGCTCGTGGACCTGGGTCCGCGCGGGGAGTTCCGGTCCACGTCCCGCCTCGAGGGCCTGCTGGACCGCCTGCCGCCGGACATGCCCGACCGCATCGACCGCGGCGAGCTGGCCTTCGCCTGGGTGGACGTGACCGGTACGCCGTCGCTGGTCATCGGCGGGCGACCGGCAGGCGTGGATGCCGCCTTCTTCTTCGTGCGCGATGTCAGCGGGCTCCGGGCGGCCGTGGACCAGCTGCGGGTGGCCCTCGCGGCGGGCGGCCTGATCCTGGTCCTGCTGTCCCTCGTGGTCGCGCGGCGGATCGCCCGCGGGATCCTGGCTCCGGTCGAGGAGGCCGGACAGGTCGCGGAACGGATCGAACGCGGCGACCTGTCGGCCCGCGTGCCCGTGACCACCCGCGACGAGTTCGGTGCGTGGGCCGAGCGGTTCAACGCGATGACCGCCGCCCTGTCGGACACGATCCGTCGACTCGAGGCCGCGCAGCAGCAGAACCGCCGGTTCGTGGCGGACGTCTCGCACGAGCTGCGGACCCCGTTGACGGCGCTCGTCGCGGAGGCATCGATCGTGGCGGAGCATCTCGAGGAGCTGCCGCCGGAGAGTCGGCGCGCGGCCGAGTTACTGGTCGGCGACGTTCGACGGCTGCGGGCGCTCGTCGAAGAGCTGATGGAGCTGTCGCGCTTCGATGCCGACGCCGAGGAGGTGGAGGCGGAGCCCGTGGACCTCGTGCGGCTCGTCCGGGCCGTCATCGGCGCGCGGCTGCCCATTGCCCGGTTCGTTCCGCCCGCGCCGACGGTCATCGCGGACACGGACCCGCGGCGGCTGGAGCGCATCCTCGGCAACTTCCTCGACAACGCCCGCGACCACGCCGGAGGCGTGGACGTGGACGTGACCCTGGAGATCGGGGAGGAGGATCTCGTCATCGCCGTGGCGGATCGCGGACCGGGGGTCCCGCCGGACCGCCTGGACCGGATCTTCGAGCGGTTCGCCCGGCTGGACCCGTCGCGGGATCGCGGCACGGGCGGGAGTGGCCTTGGCCTGGCCATCGCCGCCGAGCATGCGGCCCTCCTGGGCGGTTACCTCCAGGCCATCGATCGCGATGGCGGCGGTCTGCGCCTGGAGCTCGTGCTGCCGAGCGATGTCACCGGATCGTTACGTGATGGCGATGGGTCCGTGATCCGTGCGCCGGACGATGGGACTCCACCTTCCACCACCAGGGAGCGCCCATCATGATCCCGCATCGCCGTTCCGCCCTCTCCGTCCTGACCCTCGCCGCCACCCTCCTCGCCGTCACGGCCTGTGGCGGCGGAGGCGGTCTTGGCCCCGTCCCGACCGCTCCGCCCACAGCCGCGCCGTCCGTGGACCCCGGGCCGCCGGACATGACGCCCGGGCCTTCGCCGACGTCCCCCGTGTCACCCTCACCGACCTCCGACCCGACGAGCGCACCGGTCAAGACCATGGTCGTGCGCGCCTATTACGTGCTGGCCGGCGAGGTCGGCGTGGAGGGCCTCGTGCCGACGCTCCGGGACGTGCCGGAATCCGCTGGCACCGCGCGTGCCGCGATGGATGCGCTGCTGCGTGGCGACATCCTGTCCGACAACCGATCGCTGTCGTCCGCCATCCCGGCCGGGACGCGCCTGCTGGGCCTGACCATCCGTAACGGTGTCGCGACCGTTGACCTGTCCCGGGAGTTCGAGTCCGGCGGTGGCAGCGCATCGGCGTTCTATCGGCTCGGCCAGGTCGTGTACACCCTGACCCAGTTCTCGACCGTCAACGCCGTCCTGTTCCAGGTGGACGGACGGACCGTGACGACCTTCGGCAGCGAGGGCATCGTCCTGGATGGCCCGCAGACGCGCGCAGACTTCGAGGACCTGCTGCCGGCCGTGTTCGTGGACCGACCGGCCTTCGGGGCCGCCGCGGGCAACCCGCTGCGCCTGACCGGCAACGCCAACGTGTTCGAGGCCACGTTCATGATCACGATCCTCGACGGCTCCGGCCGGACGCTCGCGGAGCAGCACGCCATGGCGACGTGCGGCACCGGCTGCCGCGGGACGTTCGACGTGACCCTCCGCTACGACGTGCCGCGAGCGCAGTGGGGGACCCTGCGAGTGTGGGTGTCGTCCGCGCGCGACGGTCTCCCGGAGAACGTCCGCAACTACCCGGTCTGGCTGACGCCCGCCGGCTGACTCGCGACGACCCGAGTTCTCACGGCCCGGTGGAGACGGCTTCGGCCGCCTCCCCGGGCCGTTGAGGTATCATCCGCGAGCCCTGTAAACGGGCTCCCTCGGTCGGGGCGTGGCGCAGCTTGGTAGCGCGCATCGTTCGGGACGATGAGGTCGGAGGTTCAAATCCTCTCGCCCCGACCAAACTCACGTTCTTTCCCGATCTCGAACACGGCCGGCAATGCGGCGCCGAGCCCCAGTTCGATCGCATCGCGCGTGAGCTCGTACTCCATCCGTTCGAAGCCCTGGACGTCCGTCCGCGCGAACCTTCGCCAGCTTCTCCTCGCCGCGGGCGCCGACCGCCCAGGCCCTCGCTGACTGGGGCTCATCGGTCAGCGCGAGGACAACGCCGCCGATGCGATCTCCCCACCGCTCCTTGACCCTGGTCTCCCGCTTCGCGGCGCGCCGCTCATGCTCCTGGCGAGCGGGAACGGCGCACCGCCAGCGGCCAGCGGCACGATCTCAGCCATGTCCGTCCCCGTGCTGCCCGGCCCTGATCGGTTGCGCGAGGGCCATCATCGGCATCATAGACGCAGGCCGAACGCTCAAGCCTCCGACGTCCATGGACTTGATGCAGCAGGCACCGCGTCAAGGCGCCGGAAGGAATCGCTGTCGCGGGATCGCGCGCACGGCGGTGTCGGTCGCCGCCCAGCTGGGTCGGGTGTCGGCCCATCGCAACGTCCCTCGCGGGCGGTCAGGCCCCGGGATCGGCGTCCGCGGCGAATGCCCCGTCGATCTCATTGAACGGGATCCCTCGGGCGAGCCCCTCGAACGTGCCATGCTCGGCGATCTCGGTGGCGGCGAGGAGGAACGGCCCCCACGCCACCCGGGCGAGTCCCCCGCCGACGCTGATCCTGCGGACGCCCAGGTCCGCCAGGGCTGCCACGGTCGTGAAGTCGCTGCCGACGAGCACGTTGACC
>JBBQMH010000027.1:0-25388 GCA_038328755.1 Candidatus Limnocylindrales bacterium | reverse complement strand
GGCGCGGGTGGGGCGCGGGTGGGGCGCGGGTGGGGCGCGGGTGGGGCGCGGGTGGGGCGCGGGTGCGGCGCGGGTGGGGCGCGGGTGGGGCGCGGGTGGGGCCAGGGTGGGGCCCGAGCGCGGCGCGGGTGGGGCGCGGGTGGGGCCCGGGTGGAGCGCGGGTGGGGCGCGGCCCGAGCTCCGTCAGCGTCCCGCCGCAGCCACGAGCCGGTCCACGTCGGCTGTCGTCCGGGCCGTGATCGTCACCTCGTCCGCGCCCGCCGCGGCCCATTGAGCCGCTGTCTCGGCCTGTGACCCGATCCACGGGCTGTCCGTCAGGGCATCCTGCCCGCTCCGACCCGAGCCGAACCCGACGACGATATGGACGTCCCTCATCGAGCGACCAGCCTCAGCCAGCGCGTCACGGTAGGGACCGATGAGTCGGTCGAAGTCGCGCACATCGGGAATCCAACCGTCAGCGGCCCGGGCTGCCAGCCGAACTCCGGTGATGGAACTTGCCCCGACCAGGATCCGCGGCACCGGGGAGGGCGCAGGGTGCGCGACCGCGTCCTCCAGCGGGTAGTACGGACCCGACAACGTGACCGGGCCACCCGTCCAGAGCGCCCGGATGACGGCAATCGCCTCCTCCATGCGTGCGGCTCGCTCGTCGGGACTCGGGAAGTCGATGCCGTAGGCGCGGTGCTCGGCGGGATTACCCCCGATCCCGATCCCAAGCGTCAGCCGCCCGGCGCTGATTCCCTGCACCGTGCCCGCGATTCGGGCCAGGACCGCCGGGTGTCGGTTCATGACGTTCGTGACATTGGTTCCGAGTCCGATGCTCGATGTCACCGCGGCGGCGGCCGCCAGCGTCGTCCACTGCTCGAGCACCGGCACCGATCGATCACCGCGGCCGACGAAATGGTCCCAGCACCAGAGCCCGTCATATCCAGCATCTTCGAGCCGTTGGGCGCTCTTCAGCCACCACGCTGCATCGACGCCGATCGATCCGAGCGTGACGCCGATCCTGAGGCCCGTACGTGCCGGCTCGGCGTCTCTGGGTGTGCTCATCGGAGGTGCCGCCCAGTCGCGTGCTCGTCGCCCACGCGGCGTCGAAGAGCGCCGGATGTGCTGCAGGAGAACAACTCGACCACGGACCACGCTGAAGTCGGCTCCTCGAACCGGCCCCGCGGCTGGATGTAACGCGGTGCGCACCAAAAGGCGCCCGCGGCGCCCGACACGCCGCGGATCGCCGCGCCCGGCGACCCTCGGAGGGCCATCTCGCCCGCGCGGTGGTCGAGTTGTGTCCTGGGGGAACATTCGGCCGAGGGCCGGCCTGGCCCGCCTGGGGCGACCACTCCGCGGGGCCGGCCTGGGGCGACCACTCCGCAGGCCCGGCCTGGGGCGACCACTCCGCGAGGCCGGCCTGGGGCGACCACTCCGCCCAATGCCACCGCTACAGCCCCGTCTCGAACAGCCGGATGTCCTCGCCGCTCGTGGCGTGGCCATCGCCACGGGTCGGGCCGAGCGCACCGCGCGCACCCAGGGCCTCGAGATCGGTGGGAAAACGCCCGATGAGGTCAAGGACCACGGCCTGGATCCGCTCGGCGTTCTGGGCGAAGACCTCGAGCACGCTCATGGCATCGACGGCCTCGGTTCCTTCGTGGACCCCGGCGTCGTAGTCGGTGATGAGGGCGATGTTGACGACCGCCATCCCGAGCTCGCGACACAGCCACGCTTCCGGGTACTGGGTCATGTTGATGACCTCCCAGCCGGCATCGCTGAACCATTTCGACTCCGACTTCGTCGAGAAGCGCGGTCCCTCGATCACCACGACGGTGCCCCGCTCGTGGACCTCGATCCCGTGGTCGCGGATGGTCTGGATCGCCAGCGCCCGGAGGGTCGGATCGTAGGTCTCGGCCGAGGAGAGGTGGGTCACGATCGGTCCGTCATAGAACGTGTGCGGCCGCTGGCCGCTGGTCCGATCGACAAACTGGTCGCAGACGACGAAGTCGCCGGGTTTGACGCCTCGATCCAGCGATCCGGCTGCGCAGGGAGAAATCACTGCCTTGACGCCAAGAGACCGCATCGCCCAGACGTTGGCTCGGTAGTTGATGCGGTGCGGCGGGATGGTGTGGCGTCGACCGTGGCGCGGCAGGAACGCGACCTTCCGATCCGCCACGGTCGCGAGAAAGAAGCTGTCGGACGGCGGCCCATACGGGGTATCGACCTTGATCTCGCGGACGTCCTTGAGCAGGGAGTAGAACCCGGAACCCCCGAAAACGCCGATCTCTGCCTGCTCGGTCACGCTGTCCTCCGCCATCCAATCTCGCGGCCAGCGCCGCTGTTCCGAAGTGCCACTCCCCGCCGGTGCGATTGCACTTCATTGGCGTCGCGATTGTATGCGGCCGAACCAGTAGGCCCACTGACCTTGCCCTAGGATGGCGTTGCGTTCCGCTAGCCGGAGGTTCAGATGACCACACCCGACGAGCGCCCACCCGAGACGGCGCCGAATACCCCCAGGAGCACCACCACGTTCGAGGAACGCGCCGAGAGCCTCGGCCGCGAGGCCGAGGCGGCGGCGGATCGGTTCGGCCGCGAGGCCGAGGCGGCGGCGGATCGGTTCGCCTCGTATCCCGCCGTTCGGAGCGCCGGCAGTGCCGCGGTCCGAATCTGGGGTCTCGTGCTGCTTGCCACCGGACTGTGGCTGTTCGCCAGCATCACCCTCCACGTCACTCTTCCGAACGTGGCCTGGGACGACGCCTGGCCGCTGATCCTCATCGCGCTCGGGCTCCTCGTCGTGTTTGGGTCGAGCCGGCGCAGAGCCCGCCAGTGACGCAACCGGACGACACGCAGGGCTCCGAGCCCCACCTGACGCTGGCCGATTGGCGGCGCCAGATTGCGGACCTGTACGCGGCGGTCCGGGAGCACAGTGACCTGGATCCCGAGGCCGCGTGGGGACAGTGGTGCCTGGGCCGGGAGCAGCTCTATCGGGATCACCCACAGTCCCCTGTTCCGGCCGCCTCGCGCGCCGCCTTCCGATCCCTGTACTGGCCGTACGACCCGGCGATGCGCTTCGAAGTGACGGTCCAGCTCGTCGGGGCGCCGGCAGGGCCGGGGGCGCCGGAAGGGCCGAGGGCGCCGGAAGGGCCGTCGCCGCTCGCGCGCCCCCTGCTCGCCCTGCCGATGGGCAATGGTGCGGCGCTCGACTTCACACGGATCGGCGAGATCGAGATCCCATTCGCGGTGGGCATTCGATCACTGTCGTTGTACTGGATAGCCGGCTATGCCGGCGGCCTGTTCCTGCCGTTCTGCGACTCGACCAACGGGACGGCGACCTACGGAGCCGGCCGGTACCTGCTTGACACGGCCAAGGGGGCCGATCCTGGCGGTGACGTCGCGAGCGGGCACCTCACCGTGGACTTCAACTTTGCCTTCCATCCGTCGTGCGCGTTCGATCCGGCATGGTCCTGCCCGCTGGCGCCACCCGAGAATCGCCTCGACCTGGCCATCGAGGCCGGCGAGCGACTCAGATGACGGACGCGACCGACCCGCCTCCTCGGCGCACGAAGCGAGAATCGGGCGCTGCAGCCGCCGAAAATGACACGGCAGTGCGGGCGGCGGTTGTCACCGATGCGGGGGCCATCGCGCGTGTGCGGACGGCCTCGTGGCGGGCCGCCTACGCCGGGATCGTCCCCGATGCCATCCTCGAGCGTCTGGGCGCCGAAGCCCTCGTGGCCCGATTCGAGGAGCGGATCGCCCATCCGGGGCCGGCCAGCACGCTCGTGGTCGAGGATCGCGAGCGGCAGGTCGTCGGTTTTGCGTCGGTCGGTCCGGCGCGGGATGACGACGTTCCGGGTCTTGGCGAGGTGTACGCGATCTACCTCGACCCGGCATTCCGCGGCCTGGGGTTCGGTCGGAGCCTGTTCGCGGCCGCCCTGGCCAGACTCTTCGGGGCGGGCTTCGGCGAGATCGTCCTGTGGGTCTTCACGGACAATCACCCCGCACGCCGGTTCTATGAGCGCCACGAGTTCGCGCTCGACGGCCAGGCCCGGATGCTCGATTTCGATGGTCAGCCGATCGAGGAAGTCCGCTACCGACGCTCGATTTCCACCTGACGCCGCCATTCACGACGGTGGGTCGTGTTAGGTGCACGTCCGTCGCTCGGCCGGGCCCCTCGCGGCCACGCCGCGCCTCGCGCGGGCACGCCGCCCGCGCCCCTCGCGGCCACGCCCCGCTAGCACCTCCACGATCCGCGGGTACCATCCAGCCATGACCACCATCCGCATCCCGGATCACATCCGGGCGTTCCTCGATCAACCGGGAATCGCTTCGGTCGGGACGACCGGGCGGGACGGCAAGCCCCACCAGGCGATCGCCTGGTATCGGAGGGATCCGGATGACCGGATCCTCCTGAACAGCAGTTCGGGGCGGCGCTGGCCGACCGACCTCCTGCGGGATGGCCGCGTCTCTCTCGCCATCCTCGAGCCGAGCAACTTCGGACGCTGGGTGGCCCTCAGCGGGTTCGTCGAAACGGTGATCGACGAGGTCGAGGCGGCCCGTGACGACATCTGCGAACTGGCCGCGCGCTACGACAGCGACGACCCGGAAACCCTCGCTGCCTTCCGCACGCAGCCGCGAATCTCGTTCCGGATCAAGGTCACGTCGGTGCACGACCACCTCGGCGACGAATGAGCACAGGGCGAGGGTCGCTGCCAACGGGAGCCGAGCGCCGGCCACTCCAGTTCGGGGCCCAGCTCTGGTCCCAGCAGGCCGACTGGCCGTCGTTCCGGGACGCGGCGCTCGCGGCCGAGGGTGCCGGATGGGACTCGATCTGGACCTGGGATCACCTGCTCGCGATCTTCGGTCCGTGGGAGCAGCCCGTCCTCGAGGGCTGGACGACCCTGGCCGCACTCGGCCCCATCACGAATCGCGTCCGCCTCGGGCTGATGGTCGGAGCCAACACGTTTCGCAATCCCGGACTGACGGCCAAGCTGGCGACCACCCTGGATCACGTTTCCGGGGGCCGCGCGGTCCTGGGAATCGGGGGCGCCTGGTTCGAGCGCGAGCATGACGCCTTTGGGATCAGTGCCTGGGGGTCCGGCTTCGGCGAGCGCCTGGATCGCATGGACGAAGCGGTCATGCTCCTCCGACGCCTGCTGGACGGTGAACGCATCACGCACGAGGGACGGTTCTACCGCTTGAACGACGCGCTCTGCGAGCCCCGGCCCATCCAGGCTCGAATGCCCATTCTGATCGGCGGCTCGGGACCGAAGAAGACGCTCCGGACGGTGGCACTGCGGGGCGACGCCTGGAACACCGCCGGCACCCTCGAGCAGGTCCAGGCGAAGCTCGATGTCCTCGCTTCCCACTGCGGCGACGTCGGTCGAGACCTGTCCGAAATCGAGCTGACGGTCAGCTTTCCGATGCTCCTTCGCGATCGAGCGGCGGATGCAGAGCAAGTCTGGGCGACCCAGATGGTGGCGAACGGTACCGCGGATGCAGGACCGGTGCCGCACCTGCTCGGGACTCCAGACGCGGTTGCCAACGCCATGCGGCCGTACGTCGACCTCGGGTTCACGACGATGATCGCGCGGTTGCCGGCACCGTTCGATCTCGAGACGATCGAGCGCATCGGAGAAGTCCGGGCCCGCCTGACCGATGGCTGACAACGGCGACCTGCGAGTCGTCGAGCTGGCCGGGGGGGTCGGCGGGGCGAAGCTCGCCCACGGCCTGCAGGCGCACCTCGGCGCGAACCTCACCGTGATCGTGAATACCGGCGACGACCTGGAGCGACACGGGCTCCTGTTGAGCCCCGACCACGACACGGTGATGTACACGCTGGCCGGGATTGACAACCGGGAGTGGGGCTGGGGCGTCGCCGGCGAGACGTTCGCCGCGGCCGAGATGCTCGCTACCTACGGCGAGGAGACCTGGTTCCGACTGGGTGACCGCGATCTGGCTACCCATATCGTTCGGACCGCCCGGCTGCATGCGGGCGAGCGACCCACCACGGTCGCCGCAGCCCTCCAGGCATCGCTCGGTGTCGCGGCCCGGATTCTCCCGATGAGCGACAACCCGGTTCGAACGCGGGTGCTGACCGACGACGGCTGGCTCGACTTCCAGACGTACTTCGTGGGTCGCCATCAGGCGCCCGAGGTCCGGGAACTCGAGTACGAGGGCCTCGCATCGGCGCGGGGGACCCCCGAGGTTCTGGCAGCGATCGCCGGAGCCGACGCAATCGTGCTGGCACCGTCCAACCCGTTCCTGTCGCTCGCCCCGATCCTCGGGGTGGCCGGGATCCGCGAGGCCATCGAGGATGCACGCGCCCGCGGCGTTCGAGTCGCAGCGATCTCGGGGATCGTGGCGGGACGCGCCCTGAAGGGGCCCGCGGACCGGATTCTCTCCTCACTTGGCCACGAGGCCAGCGCCCTCGGGGTTGCCAGGATCCTGCGCGACACGGTGGACCTGTTCGTGGTCGACGCGCTCGACGAAGCCCTCACGCCCGCGATCGCCGATCTCGGCCTCGAGGTCCTCGTAACGGACACCGTCATGACCGATGACGCGGCACGCGCCCGGCTCGCGGGCACCGTGCTGGATGCCCTCCTCCCCAGCGCGGCTTAGCATCGCGTCGTGACCAGTGGCGCGAACCTCGATCGGACCTGGGCGATCGTGCCGTTGCGCGGGCTGGAGGACGCGAAGACGCGGCTCGGCGGGGCCCTCGACGCGGAGGAGCGCCTTGAGCTCGTGACGACGATGGCCGTTCGAACCCTGAGCGCCACCCGCGACGCGGCGCGACTGACGGGCACGGTCCTGGTCACGGCGGACCCCGCTGCAGCCCGGCTTGCGGAACGCTTCGGGGCGAGGACGCTCGTCCAGCGGTTGCCCGGCCTCAATGCGGCATTGCGCGAGGCCCGGACGGTGGCACTCGCCGCGGGTGCGAGCGGCACGATGATCGTCCCGATCGACCTCCCTGCGGTGAGTGCCGAAGCCCTGGACGATGTGCTGGCGCGGGCCGGCGACGCGGCGCGGGCAGGCGCACCCGCTGAGGCGGGCGACCCCGCAGAGACGGGCCGCGCGACCGGTCCCACACGCGAACGTGGCATCGTGATCCTGGTTCCGGATCACCATGGAACCGGCACGAATGTCCTGCTCACCTCACCCCCCGGCGTGATCGACCCGGCCTTCGGGGAAGGCAGCCGCCAATCGCACTCCCTCGCGGCCCAACGCGCCAGGGCCATGTACCTGGAACTCGACGGCCCGCTCGCCGTCGACATCGACACGAGCGACGATCTTCTGGCCTCGGGCAATGTCGGCGGAGGATCCGATGCCGCCTGAGCCTCGGCCGGTTCCGCCGGTCCTGCCCGGACCTTCGCTCGCCGTCTTCGGACTCATCGGCGTGCCCGAGGTCAAGCCCGGCGACGACCTCGGGCACCTGCTCCAGGATGCCCTCGAGGCGACGCCCGATGCGCTCCCGCTGCAGATCGGCGACGTGCTCGTGGTCACCCAGAAGGTCGTCTCGAAAGCCGAAGGCGCGATCGTGGCCCTCGATGGGATCGAGCCCCGGCCCGAGGTCGTGGCGTTCGCCGAGCGCTGGGACAGAGACCCGCGTCAGCTCGAGGTCGTTCTCCGGGAGGCACGCCGCGTCGTCCGGATGGCCAACGGCGTGGTCATTACCGAAACCGCGCATGGCTTCATCTGCGCCAATGGGGGCGTCGATGCCAGCAATGTCGGTTCGGAGACCGGCGACATCGTGACGCTGCTGCCGGTCGACCCCGACGCGTCAGCAGCCCGAATCCGGGCAGCGATCCTGGATCGCCACGGCGTTGATGTGCCGGTCATCGTGTCCGACTCCTTCGGGAGGCCGTGGCGCTGGGGCATCGTGGACGTCGCGATCGGCGTCTCTGGCCTGCTTCCGATCGAGGATCTCCGTGGATCGGTCGATCGTGACGGGCGCGTGATGCGATCGACGATCCGGGCAGTCGCCGACGAACTCGCATCGGCCGCCGAACTCGCGCTCGGCAAGACCGCCGGGCGCCCCGCAGCACTGATCCGCGGCGCCGCGTTCACCCGCGGCGAAGGTTCGATCCGCGATTCGCTGATACCGGCATCGTTCGACCTGTTCCCCTGACGCTGGCGCCGTTCGCTGCCGGGTCGCGTGGCCATGGCCCGATCGCTGCCGGCTTGCGCGCTCCCCTGTATGATTGCGCGCGCAACCAACTCAGGGAGCTCCCCTCTTGAAATTCGGACTCCAGATCAGCTCGTTCACGTGGCCGGGCGGTGCCGCGGAATTAGGCCCGACCCTCTCGCGCGTGGTCCGAGCCGCCGACGACGCTGGCTTCGACTCCATCTGGGTCATGGATCACTTCTTCCAGATCCGCGGTGTCGGCAAACCAGAGGAGCCAATGCTCGAAGGGAACACGGCCCTCGGCTTCATGGCCGCTCATTCCGACCGAGCGCGCCCTGGGGTTGATGGTGGGCGGCATCCACTACCGACAGCCGGGACTCTGGGTCAAAGCCACGACCACGCTCGACGTGCTATCCAGCGGTCGCGCCTGGTTCGGAATCGGAGCAGCCTGGAACCAGGCGGAGTCGGAAGCGCTCGGCTTCCCGTTCCCGCCGCTGGGGACGCGATTCGAGATGCTGGAGGACACCCTCCGGATGGCACACGGGATGTGGTCCGGGGAGCGTGGCTCCGAGGAGGATTTCGAGGGTCGGCACGTTCGAGCGACGCGGCTCCTCAACTCGCCCCAGGCCCTCAGCCGCCCCCGGATCCCGATCATGATCGGCGGCGGCGGTGAGCAGAAGACGCTCCGCCTCGTGGCGAAGTATGCGGACGCCTGCAATGTCTTCGGCGGGCCCGAGACGATCCATCACAAGTACTCGGTTCTGCGCCGCCATTGCGAAGAACTCGGGCGACCGTACGAGGAGATCGAGCGCTCCACGCTCCAGGGCGTTCACGTGAACGCGACCGGTGCGGACGGGGCCGAGACGCCCGCCCAGATCACGGATCGATTCGCCGAGCTCGGCGATGCCGGCGCCCAGCACGTCCTGTTCGGGGTTCGCGATGTCTGGCAGACGGACAAGCTGGGCCTGCTGGGCGAAACCGTCCTTGCGGATCTGCGCTCGCTGTGATCGTCGGCACAGCGGCGTCCGGCTCGGCAGTGGTATACCCCCTAGGAGTATTATCGTCGTGCTAGGATTGACCAAATGACCGACCCGACCACCCCCGCGCCGTTCGGGGGCCTTTCCATCTCCTTTGCCCCGGATGCCCCCACAGCCACGCCAACGACCGGCGGACCGGTTTCGATTGCCGATCGACCCGGGCGAACGCAGGCCAAGGTGATCATCGTTGGATCCGGCCCGGCCGGCCTCACGGCGGCGATCTACGCGGCCCGCGCCAACCTCGAGCCGATCGTGCTCGCAGGTTCCGCGGCCGGCGGCCAGCTGATGCTGACGAGCGACGTCGAGAACTACCCCGGATTCCCGGAGGGGATCCAGGGCCCCGAGCTGATGGCCGCCTTCCGCGCCCAGGCCGAGCGGTTCGGCACGCAGATCACCGATGTGGATGTGGAGCGGGTGGACTTTTCCGAGCGACCGTTCCGGCTGTGGGCGAGAGGCGTCGAATACAAGGCCCAGGCGGTCATCGTCGCCACGGGTGCATCGGCCATGTGGCTCGGCCTGGATAGTGAGACGCGCCTGCGCGGTCGCGGCGTCTCCGCCTGCGCGACGTGCGACGGGTTTTTCTTCAAGGATCGCGAGATCGCGGTCGTCGGTGGCGGCGACACGGCTTTCGAGGAGGCCAACTACCTGACCCGCTTCGCGAGCAAGGTCCACATGCTCCATCGGCGCGACGAGTTCCGGGCCAGCCGGATCATGGTCGAGCGAGCCCGCGCAAACCCCAAGATCGAGATCCACACGAACACCGCGATCGAGGAGGTCCTCGGCGAATCCAAGGTCGATGGCCTCCGGCTCAGCGACAGCGGGAGCGGCGAGGAGCGGAAGATGCCGATCGAGGGGTTGTTCATCGCGATCGGCCACAAGCCCAACACCGACGCGTTCGCCGACGCACTCGAGGTGGACGCGAAGGGCTATCTCGTCGTCAGCGACGAAACCCACTCCCGGATCGACGGCGTGTTCATCGCCGGCGACGTGCACGACCATCGATATCGCCAGGCGATCACCGCGGCCGGTGACGGCTGCAAGGCGGCCATCGACGCGGAGCGCTGGCTGGAATCGCAGGGCATCACTGAGGCCAACACGCTGACCGCGTGGTGATGGCGCGATGACCTTCCGCGGAGGAGGGTTCCACGGCGGCTCGTCCGGCCCGGACTACGAACCCGTCCCGAAGGAGCGGCGGGGCCGGACGCTTCGGCGCATCACGGCGTTCTTCCGGCCGTATCGTACGCAGGTCGGCGTCGTCACCTTCGCGATCCTGCTGACCAGCGGGCTCGGGCTCATCAACCCGATCCTGCTCAAGCTGCTGATCGATGACGCGATCCCGAACCTCGACTTCGGGCGCCTCAACCTGTACGTCGGACTGATGATCATGGTCCCGATCGTGTCGGGGCTGATCGGGCTCGGCCAGAGCTACCTCAACAACGTCATCGGCCAGAACGTCATGCAGGACCTGCGGGCCGCGCTGTACGCGCATCTCCAGCGGATGCCGCTGCGCTTCTTCACCGAGACCAAGACCGGCGAGATCCAGAGCCGCCTGGCCAACGACGTCGGGGGCGTCCAGAGCGTCGTGACCGACACCGCGTCGTCGGTGACGGCTAACATCGCGGTCGCCCTCAGCACGATCATCGCGATGCTGATCATCGACTGGCGCCTCACCGCCCTCTCGCTCGGCATGCTGCCGTTCTTCATGTACCTGACCTATCGCGTCGGCAAGGTGCGGCGCGAGGTCAGCGGCGAGACCCAGAAGTCCCTGGCGGAACTGTCGGCGGTGACCGAAGAGACCCTGTCGGTGTCCGGGATGCTCCTGTCCAAGACGTTCGGCCAGCAGGGTGCGGCGATCGGGCGGTTCATCGAGCTGAACAAGCGGCTCGCCCGGCTGCAGATCCGACAGGCGATGGTCGGCCGCTGGTTCTTCATGATCGTGGGCACGGTCTTCAGCATCACTCCGGCGTTCGTCTACTGGCTGGCTGGCTGGCTGGCCATCGGCGGCGATCCCTCCGCTCCCACGATCGGTGACATCGTCGCTTTCACGACCCTCCAGTCGCGCCTCTTCTTCCCGCTCGGCCAACTGCTCAGCGTCCAGGTGGAGATCCAGGGCGCGCTCGCCTTGTTCGACCGGATCTTCGAATACCTCGAGATGGATCCGGAGATCGTTGACGCTCCGGATGCCATCGACCTCGACCGGGCCACCGTTCGCGGCGCGATCCGGTTCCACGACGTGTCGTTCCGCTACCCCACCCGGGCACCGTTCACCTCGACGGCGCCGCTGCCGGAGGCGAACCCGGTCGAGCTCGCCGATGAGTCGGCGCCCGAGGAGGCCGAGGCCGAGGCCACCGAGCCCGAGGCAGCCGAGCCCGCCCAGCCGTTCGGGATCGAGGGGATCGACTTCGAGGCGGGTGCCGGCGAGCTCGTCGCACTCGTTGGACCATCGGGATCGGGCAAGACGACGACGACCTATCTCCTGCCGCGGCTGTACGACGTCGACGCCGGCGCCGTCGAGATCGATGGCATCGATATCCGGGGGCTGACGCTCCAATCGCTCGGCTCGGTGATCGGGTTCGTGACCCAGGAGACGTACCTGTTCCACGCCAGCATCCGGGACAACCTGCTCTACGCAAAGCCCGAGGCGACCCAGGCGGAACTTGAATCGGCGGCCCGCGCCGCCGCGATGTACGACCGGATCACAGAGCTGCCCGACGGCTTCGACACCATCGTCGGCGAGCGCGGCTACAAACTCTCCGGGGGCGAAAAGCAGCGGATCGCCATCGCCCGAGTCCTGCTGAAGGACCCGCGCATCCTGATCCTGGACGAGGCGACGTCGGCGCTCGACACGGTCAGCGAGCGCCTGATTCAATCCGCGCTGGAGCGGCTTGAGCGAGGTCGGACGACCATCGCCATCGCCCATCGCCTGTCCACGATCCTGCGGGCGAACCGGATCCTCGTCTACGACCGTGGCCGGATCGTCGAACGCGGGACACACGCCGAGCTTCTCGCGCAGGGTGGTCTGTACGCGCGGCTCTACCACGAGCAGTTCGAGACTCCGCAACCGGTCGAGAGCGTGGGGTCAGCCGCCACGAGGTAGCTCGCAGCCGGCGGATCAGCGCCGAAAGACGGGTTCGCGACCTCGGGGGTAGCATCGGAATGTCCCGCCTCGCGAGCCCGAGGCGCCCCTCAGCGGAACGCGAGGACTCACGACCGACGATGCCGACTATCCGTACCGCCACGATGGTCCATGAAGGCGCCAATCGATTTGCCACCACCACCGGAACGGGGCGATCGTTCGCCTGGGGCGACGACGCTTCGGTCCCGGAGCTGGGCCCGATGGAGACGGTCACCGTGGCCCTCGGCGCGTGCAGCGCCATGGATGTCATCTCGATCGCGGCGAAGAAACGTCAGACCATGACCAGCTACCAGGTCCACGTCGAGGGTTCACAGCGCGACGAATACCCGCAGGTCCTGACGCGCGTCGATGTGACCCACGAGGTTGAAGGGCCCGGGATCGTCGAAGCCGCCATCCGCCGGGCGATCGAGTTGTCCGCGACGAAATACTGCCCCGTCAACGCCATGCTCTCGGCCGGCGCGACGGAAGTCCATCACCGCTACGTGATCCGGAGCACGGGTCCTTCGCCCTTTGAGGCCAGGGGCGAGGTGGTGGTCACGGGCCCGTATCGAAGACCGGACCCGATCGGCTGAGGCCCCGCGCCCGCAGGACTGGTGCTCGTTGCATGACTATGCATCCAACTGTATAGTCATGCGTCCATGGCGACATCCGACACTCCTGCGACCCGGCGCTCCTCTCTGCCTGACCCCGAGGCGCGTCCGATTCGCGTTGGCATCGTCGGCGCGACGGGGTATGTCGGCGGGGAGCTGATCCGGCTTCTGGATGCGCATCCGAGGGTCGAGATCGTGGGGCTCACGGGTCGGGAGCGGACCGGCGATCCGGTCGGAACGGTCCATCCACATCTGGCGCGCACCAGTCATGCGCTGCATGACACGCTCACGACCGAGGTTGACGCCGTCTTCCTGGCCCTGCCGCATGGTGTTGCAGCCGAGCAGGTTCCCGGGTATCTCGAGGCCGGCGTCACGGTTACCGACCTCGGGCCGGACTTCCGTCTGCGAGCCGCCGGCGACTATCCGCGCTGGTACGGGTTCGAGCATCCGCATCCGGAGCTGCTGGCGCGAGCGGTCTATGGCCTGCCGGAGTTCCATCGCGAGGAGTTGGCCGCCGCGGGCGACGCCCGGCTGAGCGGGACGCCGGCGCTGGTTGGGGCTCCGGGCTGCTATCCAACCGCCACCATCCTGGCGCTGGCGCCACTCGCGCGAGCCGGGCTGATCGACGATGTGGTTGTTGATGCCAAGAGCGGTGTCAGCGGCGCCGGTCGCGAGGCGAACAAGGACATGCTCTTTGCCGAGGTCAACGAGAGCGTCCGGGCGTATGGAATCTTCTCGCATCGACACACGGCCGAGATGGAGCAGGAGATCGGGGCGCTCCAGAACGCCGGAGTTCCGCCGATCGACTTCCTCCCCCACCTCGTCCCGATGACCCGTGGAATTCTGTCCGCCTGCCATGTCCGGCCGACGCGCCCCGTCACCCAGGCTGAGCTCGACACCATCTATGCCGAGGCCTACGCCGACGAGCCATTCGTTGCCGTCGTGGGGCGCCCGCCCTCGACTGGCCACGTCATGGGCAGCAACCACGCCCAGGTCTTCGTCCGGGCCGACGAGCGCACGGGTCGCATCCTTGCGATCGGCGTCATCGACAACCTGGTCAAGGGCGCAGCTGGGCAGGCGATCCAGGCATTCAATCTCGTTTTCGGGCTGGACGAGGCCGCGGGCCTCGACGCCCTGCCGCTGGCGCCATGACCGCGACCCGCGTACCCGTTTCCCCGCCGCTGCCGGACGTTGAGCGGTCTGCGCGCATCCCGTCCGGTTTCCTCGCTGGTGGGCGCTCCGCCGGGCTCAAGCGCAGTGGGCGGCCGGACCTGGCCCTGGTGGTCACGACCGATGGCCCGGCCGCGGCGGCCGCTGTCTTCACCCCGAACCGGTTCGCCGCAGCGCCCGTGCGGCTCTCTCGCGAGGTGCTGGCCGCATCCGGCGGCTGGGTTCGGGCCGTTGTGTCCACCAGCGGCTGCGCGAACGCGGCCACGGGACCTGACGGCGATGCGGACCAGCGACGTGTGGGCGAACTGGTGGCTGCCACGCTCGGGATCTCCGGCGAGCAGGTCCTCCACTTCTCGACGGGGATCATCGGAACCCGTTTGCCGCTTGATCGCGTTGCCGCTGGCCTCGAGGCGATCGCGCCCGAGATCGCGGCATCGGACGCGGGGCTCGAGGCTGCCGCGAGCGCGCTGCGGACCACGGATACGACGACGAAGGTCGCGACGGCGACGGTCGAGCTGCCCGCGCAGAAACCATCGGGCGCGCCGGGCGAAGCAGCCCTCGGCGACACGGCGTCGAGCGACGCGGGCGCCACCGTCTCCGTCCGGGTCACCGGCATCGCCAAAGGCGTCGGGATGATCCACCCAAACATGGCCACGATGCTGTCGCTCCTCCTGACCGATGCGACCGCCGATCCGGCGCTGCTCGCCTCGATCCTGCGACCGGCCGCCGCTCGAACCTGGAATCAGCTCTCCGTCGATGGGGATACGAGCACCAACGACACGGTCTTCCTGCTCGCGTCGGGCGCGGCTGGAGGGGCACTCGTGATCGCCGGCACGCCCGCCGCGTCGGCACTCGCGGCCGCGGTCGAGGCTGTGGCCCGCGATCTCGCCAGACAGCAGGCCGCGGATGGCGAAGGCGCCACGTGTCTTCTCACGTGCCAGGTGACGGGCGCGGCGGACGATGCCGACGCTCGGGCCGTCGCCCGCGCGGTCATCTCGAGCAGCCTGGTGAAAGCCGCAGCCCACGGCAAGGATCCGAACTGGGGTCGGATCGCCGGCGCGGCAGGCAATGCCCGGGTCGCGATCGCGACGGTGCTGGAGGCAGCGGGGTTCAGCCCCGACGACGCGGCGGCTCGCGCGGGTACCCAGGCGGCCCTCGACCCTGACCGCCTCCGCATCTGGATCGCCGGGCACCTCGTGTTCGACGGGCCGGTGGGAGGGCCGCAGTCCTTCGATCGCGAGGCCGCGCGGGCCGCCCTCGACGCCCCGGAAATCGTGATCGAACTCGAACTCGGGCTCGGCAACGGGGTCGGCGAGGCCTTCGGCTGCGATCTGACCGAAACCTACGTTCGCGAAAACTCGGAGTACACGACATGAGCGAATCCGTCGTCGTCAAGCTCGGCGGGACCACGATCGCCGATCAAGCCCAGGTACTGGCCGAAGTCGCCTCGCTGGCGCGTCGGCGCCCCGTGATCCTCGTCCACGGTGGAGGCAAGCGACTGACCGAGTGGCTCGACCGGATGGGCGTGGTCTCGGAATTTCGGGGCGGCCTTCGGATTACCGACGCGGCGTCGCTCGAGGTCGCTGCCGCGGTCCTGCGGGGCGTCATCAACAGCGAGCTCGTTGCCGGGCTGCGCGCGCTTGGGGTCGACGCCGTTGGTCTCTCCGGCGTCGACGGTGGCGTCCTGATCGCCGAGCGACTCGAGGACCTCGGGCTGGTGGCTCGCGTGGTCGGGCTCCGTCGCGACCTCCTCGATTCGCTCATGGTGGCGGGCCAGGTGCCGGTGGTTGCCCCCCTCGCCCGCGACGAGAACGGGATCGTCTGCAATGTCAATGCCGACGATGTCGCGGCAGGGATCGCCGCTGGAATCGGCGCGCGGCAACTCATCCTGATGACCGACGTGGACGGAGTCTGCGATGCGGGCGGCGCCAAGCTGGACTCGCTGACGGCGGCCGAGGCCGAGATCCTGATCACCGATGGCGTGATCGCCGGCGGCATGGTCGCCAAGGTGCGGGCTGCCCTCGGAGCCCTGGCCTGGGAGGGCACCGAAGTGATCATCGCCGACGGGTCGGCTCCGGGCGCAGTCTCTCGTGCCCTGGACGATCCCACGTTCGGGACGCGACTCACCGTCGGGCGGTCAGCCCGGTCCGCCAGTGCGGGGGCCGCATGAGGACGCAGGCGCTGGCGCGCAGCACGCTGGCGCGCAGCACGCTCCCGCGGACCGCCGTCGCACGTGGCGCGGGTCCGTCCAAGCCGGATCGACAGCGGGTGATCCGCGAGATCGTCGCGCGCGAGGCGGTCGAAAACCAGCAAGAGCTCGCAGACCGGCTCGGGGCCCGCGGCTTCTCGGTGACCCAGGCCACCGTCTCGCGTGACGTCGCCGAGCTTGGCCTGGCGAAGATGTGGCGGGGTGATCGCCATGTGTACGTGCTCTCGGACGATCTACCCCGGTCCCCCGCCGATACTGACGAGCGTCTGCGACGAATCCTCTCCGACATGCCGGTCACGGTCGCGCAAAGCGGCCTGATCCTGGTCCTGACGGGTAGTCCCGGAACCGCCAATGTCATCGGACAGGCGATCGACGAAGCGGCATTTGGCGACCAGGTCGGCACGGTCGCGGGCGACAACACGCTCCTGGTGCTCTTCGCCGACAATTCAGCTCTGGAGCGCTGGCTCACCCGGTTCAACGAACTGCAGTCACCGCCCGCGGCTGGATCCGCGCCGGGGACGGAGGAAACTCGATGAAGAAGGTCGTCCTCGCCTACTCGGGCGGGCTTGATACCTCGGTCGCCGTAGCCTGGCTCAGGGAGCAGCACGATGTCGAGGTCGTCACGCTGACCGTCGATGTGGGCGGTGGATCGCTGCGCCCCGGCGTGGAACGTCGCGCGATATCGGCCGGCGCATCCCGCGCCTACGTGGTGGATGCGCGCGAGCGGTTCGTGACCGACTTCGTGTGGCCACATCTGCAGGCCAATGCGCTGTACCAGGGCGCCTATCCCCTGGCGACTGCCCTGGCTCGCCCGCTGATCGCCCAACTCCTCGTGGAGGTCGCACAGAAGGAAGGCGCTGACGCCGTGGCCCATGGCTGCACCGGTAAGGGCAACGACCAGGTCCGTTTCGATGTTGCCGTGCACGCCCTGGATCCCGGGCTGAGTGTCGTCGCTCCGATGCGCGTGGGCATGGGCCTGACGCGCGACCAGGAGATCGACTACGCCGCCGAGCGCGGGATCGAGATCCCCATCACGAAGTCGTCCCCCTACTCGATCGACGTCAACCTGTGGGGTCGATCATGTGAAACCGGGGTCCTCGAGGATCCGTGGGTCTCACCACCGGCCGATGCGTACGAGTGGACGGTCGAACCATCGGCCGCACCGGCACCCGTGGAGATCACGATCACCTTCGAGGGTGGCGTGCCAGTCGCCCTCGACGGCGAGACCCTCTCGGCGCTCGAGATCGTCGAGCGGCTCCATGCCCTGGGTGGTGCGCACGGCGTAGGGCGCGTGGACCATGTCGAGGATCGACTCGTCGGCATCAAGAGCCGCGAGATCTACGAGGCGCCGGCAGCGGAGATCCTCCACACCGCGCATCGGGCGCTCGAGGGGCTGACGCTGTCCAAGGACACCCTGCGATTCAATGAGCTGGTCGCCAGCGAACACGCCCGGCTGACCTACGACGGACTGTGGTTCTCGGCCTTGCATCGCGACCTTCGGGGCTACGTCGCGTCATCGCAGCGCGTGGTGTCCGGCGAGGTCCGCATTCGGCTGGATCATGGGTCAGCTGTGGTGGCGGGCCGGCGTTCGCCCCTGTCGCTGTATGACCGCAAGCTCGCGACCTACGACGAGGGCGATGCCTTTGACCACGCGTCCGCGGTTGGGTTCATCGAGATCTTCGGGCTGCCGCTGCGCGTCGAGGCGGCCCGTCATGGCGCGGTGGGCAAGCATCACGGCGCGGCCTGGGCGTGGACACCGCCACTTCTCGAGGAACTCCCGATGACCGTGGAGGATCCCGCCCAAGCGTGATGCCCTTCGGGGGCATACGAAGGCCAACGCTCGTATGTCCTCCGTCGAGGACGGGGCATTCCTCCCCCACTCGATGCCCCTCGCGGGAATACGAGCGCCGAAGCGCGAAGGCGCACCCGGCGCACCTGTTGGCATCGTCGGCACCCGGCGCACCTGTCGGCATCCGTCGGCACCCGGCGCCCATCGGCCCAGCGCCCCGGCAGGTCGTGATCGTCGGTTGATCGGCGGGTAGCCCCGCGTTGATGCGTGGCGAAGTCGCGGTCCGTATGGTCGGGACGTGATGTTCTGGGAGCGAATCGAGGATCCGGAGCGCGCCGTACGGCTCGGTACGGAGGCGATCGGCGCGAGCGTTCGGCTGGCTCGACTCCGCCGCGGTTACTCGCAGCGCCAGCTCGCCTGGCGGGTCTCGATGGCGCAGTCGACGATCTCGCGACTGGAATCGGGGACGCTGCGGGGCATGCGGTTGTCCAGACTCGCCATGATCTTTGGAGTACTGGAAGGCAACCCACGCATTTCAACGACGGAACCGCCGGCGGCTCCGCGACGCTGGTTGCCGGGTCAGCGCCAGGCCAGCGAGCCAAGCCCCAGCTCGACGCAGGACCCCATGTGACCACTTCGTATTACCGCGAAGGACATCAGCAGGGTGGGATGGCCGCCGCGTCCGTCAAAACAGGCATACGGAGCCTGGCGGTCAGGCCGGACTCGCAATCGCGCGCGATGCCTCGGCACGGAGATGGGCGTATCCCGGTTTGACGATCTCATTGATCAGTGCAAGGCGCTCATCAAACGGGGCGAAGGCGGACTTCATCGCGTTTATCGTCATCCACTCCATCTCGCCAAGTCCAAGCCCGAACGCGTCGTCCAGCGCTGCGAACTCGGATGACATCGAGACACCCGACATCAACCGGTTATCAGTGTTGAGGGTCACCCGGAACCGCAGCCGGCGGAGAAGCTCGATGGGGTGCTCGGCGACGGAGCCGACCGCACCAGAGTGGACATTCGAGGTCGGGCACATCTCGAGCGGTACGCGTCGGTCTCGCACGAAGGCCGCGAGGCGTCCGAGACGAACGGTGCCGTCCGGGTCAACCGTGATGTCGTCGACGATGCGGACGCCGTGGCCCAGGCGCTCGGCGCCACAGAACTGGAGGGCCTCCCAGATCGAGGGTAGCCCGAAGGACTCGCCCGCATGGATCGTGATGTGGAAGTTCTCGTGGCGAATGCGATCGAATGCCTCGAGGTGGCGCGTGGGTCGGTAGCCGGCCTCGGGCCCGGCGATGTCAAACCCCACGACGCCCGCGTCTCGCCAGCGGATGGCGGCCTCGGCCACCTCGACGGACCGCGCCGCCTGGCGCATGGCGGTGACCAGCACCTTCATCGTGATCGGGCGGCCAGCCTCAGCCGCTCGGGCTGCCCCGATCCGGAAACCCTCCAGGTTCGCCTCGATCACCTCGTCGAGCGTCAGTGCGCGTTCTGTGGATAGCTCGGGCGCATAGCGGACTTCGGCATAGACGACCCCATCGGCCGCCAGATCCTCGGCGCACTCGGCCGCGACACGGACGATCGCATCGCGCTCCTGGAGCACGCCCACGGTATGGACGAATGTCTCGAGATACAGCTCCAGTGATTTCCGGTCGGCGCCGCGGCGGATCCAGGCAGCGAGATCGTCAGGATCGGTGGTGGGCAACCCGTGGTAACCAAACTCGGCCGCGAGGTCGATGATCGTTGAGGGCCGAAGACCCCCGTCGAGGTGGTCGTGGAGGAGCGCCTTGGGGGCGCGCTTGATGGTGTCGAAGGCGAGGGCCACGCGGTTCTCCAGATCGGTTTCCACGGATCCTACGGCCGGGGGAGGACGGCGTCGAGGCCGCCCGACCGCTCGTCCTGGATCGCGAGGTCGCGATCGTGCGCCTCCTGGAGTTGCTGGCCCGTGACGCCATTGAATCCCGAATGAACGTCCATGAACTGTGCCATCGCTGATCCTCCGCTACGCCGGTGACGCACCGAACTGTATGGATCACCCTGATCGGCCCGAGCCGCCGATACATCGGTCGTACTGCCGATGAGCTCGAGGCAACACCGCCTAAACTGTGGCGATGAGCGTCGTTTCCCGCGTCTCGAGCCATGGCGTCGACTGGCGCCTCGAACTGGAGCGGGATCAACTGCTCCCCGGCCGCCTGGTCGCTGGCAGCGTCTCCGCCCGCGCACACGGCACGATCGATGGTCGGGCCCTCCTGGTCACGCTTCGAGCGATCGAGCACTGGCAATACCGGGTCACGACAACGGATGCCGAAGGCCACTCGTCGACGCACACCGAGACAGCTCGCAGAGCGGTCGTCACCGAACCGGTCCAGGTTGCCAGCGAAGTGCACCTCGGGCCGGGCGACGAGCGCACGTGGGCGTTCGAGATGCCCGTTCCACCGCTCGGACCGGCGACCCTTGAGGCCACGGTCGCGGGTCTGGACTGGGTACTCGAGGCGCGCTTCGATGTACCCGGCGGCTTCGATCCGGCGATCGAGATGCCCGTCCGCGTCCTCCAGCCAGTCGCCCTGCTTCGCTCGGGGGCTGTGCCCGTCGGTGAGTTCGCCCTGTACGAGGCCAGTGACGTCGGGGCGGATGGGGTGACCGGGTCCGTGATCCTGGATCCCGTCCCACTCTGTTCGGGGAAGCCGTTCACCGCCGTGCTCACCCTGAGCTCGCCGCGCGCCCGGAAACTCCAGGAGATCCGGGCTGAGATCCGTGTCACCGTCAAGGCGACAGTCTCCAGCGGTCTCGAGGAGACCATCATCGCCTGGCAGGGCGTGATCCCTGCCGATGCACTCCAGGGTGAGCGGACGATTGACCTCCAAGGCCTGCTCGACGGACGCGCTCTCCCGACGATCGAGTTGCCCCATGCCCGCACGGCCGCGACATTCCACGTCATCCTTGCCACGGCATGGGCGGCGGATCCCCACCTCGTGCGCGACGTGGCGATCGCGACGACGCTCGAGCTCTAGCCCGAGCTGAGCCGCTCCCTCGCCACCGAGAGTGCCCCCCGCACCCGGCCAGGCGCCGTCCCCCCGATGACGTCCGCCGAGGCCAGGGCACCTTCGACCGAAGCGGCCGCCCGCACGATGTCGCCGATCGCGGGCTGTCCCTTGAGACCTCGAGCCTCGACGTCATCCACCGAGCCGAGGGCGGCGACGACCTCGTCGTCGGTCACGGCGTCGAGTCCGACTCCGCGGTCCTCGGCCGCACCGACCAGGACGCCGACCACGTGGTGGGCGCTCCGGAACGGCAGACCGGCGCGCACCAGCGCGTCCGCCACGGCGGTCGCGGTCATGAAGCCCTCGTCGGCGGCGGCTCGCATTCGGTCCCGATCGACGGACAGCGTCTCGGTGAGGCCGGCCATGACCGCCAGCGACCCCTCGAGTGCCGCCACGGCCTCGAACAGGGGCGGCTTGTCCTCCTGGAGATCGCGCTGATACGTCAGCGGCAGGCCCTTGAGCAATGCGAGCATGCCGGCGAGTGATCCAATCACGCGGGCCGCCCGTCCGCGAACCAGTTCGGCGGGGTCCGGATTGCGCTTGTTCGGCATCATCGAACTGCCCGTGGAGAAGGAGTCCGCGACCCGGACGAACCCGAAGCGCGGATTCGACCACCACGTGATCTCCTCCGCGAACCGGGACAGATGGACCATCGTCAGCGCCACGGCCGCGAGCACCTCGACCACGAAATCCCGATCCGAGACCGCATCCATCGAGTTGGCCGTCACGCCGTCGAACCCGAGGTCAGCGGCGACGGCCGCCCGGTCGATGGGATAACCCGCCCCGGCCAGCGCCCCGGAACCGAGCGGCGAGACGTTCAGGCGCCGCCGCGCGTCCGCCAACCGTCCCCGGTCCCTCTCGAGCATCTCGACGTAGGCGAGCAGGTGGTGGGCGAACAGCACGGGCTGGGCCGGCTGGATATGGGTCGTGCCAGGGAGGATCGCCTCTCCTTCGCGATCGGCCAGACCAACCAGCGCGCGCTCCATGCCAAGGATCGCGCGGTCGAGGCGGTCGACGGCGCGCCGCGTCCAGAGGCGCAGGTCCGTGGCGACCTGATCGTTGCGCGAACGTCCAGTGTGCAGCTTGCGGGCCAGCGGCCCGATCCGGGCCTCGAGCGCGGCCTCGAGGTTCATATGCACGTCCTCGAGGGTCGGATTCCAGACCAGCGTTCCGGCCTCGGCCTCGGCGCGCAGGCCGGTCAGTCCAAGGACGAGCTCCTCAACCTCGGATCGCGTCAAGACTCCGGCGCGCCCGAGGCCCCGTACGTGCGCGGCCGAACCGTCGAGGTCATCGAGCGCCAGCTCAGCGTCGATCTCGATCGAGCGCGTGAACTCCGCGACTCGCTCGTCGGTATCGCCACTGAATCGTCCGCCCCAGCGCTGCATCAGCCCTCCTGTCGCACCGCCATCGTACCCGGGCCGGCATCAGCAGGAGCCGCCCGCCATGCCACGGCAGCACCAACGAGAGCGAGGACCGCGCAACCAAGGAACACGGGTGCCCCGCCACCGATCCCAAAGACGACGCCACCGACCGCGTTGGCAATGACCGCGGCGGCCCCGAATCCCACGGTCTGATACAGCCCTTGCCCGGTGGCCTGGAGTTCCGGCGGAAGCAGCGCGGCGATCGACATGACGGCCGCGATCGTGATCGCGGCAAGGCCGAACCCGCTGAAGACGCGACTGGCCACGATCCAGGTTGGATCCGCGAGGAACGCCCAGGCAATCAGTGACCCGACGTACAGGCAGATGCCGATAATCAGGAGGGCACGCAGCCCGATTCGGTTCACGAGCCGGGGGATGACGGCCATGGCCGGAATCTCGGCCAGGGCGCCGATCCCCGCCGAGAGCGCCACGTCCGAGGCGTGGCCGCCGAGCGCGAGGAGTCGCAACGGGAGGAACGTGAAGCCCGCGATCATCCCGACATGGACGAGGCCCAGGGCCAGGAGCAGGCCGCGGAGCCTCGGCTCGGTCCGCAGCGCCACGACAAACGAACCACCTCGGGGCCGCCGCACGGACGCCGCGGCCGGTCCCGATCCCCGGAACCGGGCGACATCCGGGACCCAGCGCAGGATGACGATCAGGACCACCGCCGCTGCGGCCCAGAGCAACGGTGCCGGCCAGAACCCGGTCTCGTCATACAGGCGCCCCGCCAGGATCGACGAGCCCGCGAACCCGAGGCTGGTGAGCAATCTCACCTGTGCGTAGGACCGTGGTGCCCGGCGGAGGGCATTGACGGCAAGCGCATCGGCAAGCGGCGGCATCGACGACTCGAAGCCCGCATACGCCACGATCAGGACGATGACGACGGGTGGCGGAATGTCCAGCAACAGCCCCAGGGCTGCAACCGTCGCACCAATCACGCCGATGCGAAGAGCCGCAACCCGGCCCACGACGACGTCGGCCAGGTGCCCCCAGAACGGGACGAAGAGCATGAAGGCCAACGATGCAAGGGCCGTCGTCAGCCCGATCTCCGCTGGAGTGAACCCACGGACCGAGAGGATGGCCGAGAGGAACGGGTAGAAGACGCCGATGATGGCGCCACTGACCAGGAAAAGGGCGCGGATCGCGAGCACCCGCGGATGGTATCGGCACCGCGGTTCGGCCGCTGGCGTTGGCCCATCGCGCTAGGCCAACCGGGTATCATCCGCCGATGATCGCGCGCCCAACCCGCCTTGACTGGCTCCTCGTGGTGGCCCTCGGGTTCATGTGGGGCACCAGCTACGTCTTCATCAAGATCGGGGTGGAGACGCTTCCGACGTTCACCTTGATCGCGGCGCGGCTCGGGATTGGCCTGAGCGTCCTGGCGGTCGTGGTACTCGTGGCCCGTGAGCCACTCCCTCGAAACCCGCGGATCTACGGCCACCTCGTGGTCATGTCGCTCATCAATATCGTCGTGCCGTTTGCCCTTATCACGACGGCTGAACGGTCGGTCGATTCCGCGCTGGCGGCGATCCTCAACGGGGCCGTCCCACTGTTCGTGATCGTGATTGCCTCGCTCTTCCTGCACGACGAGCCGATCACAGTCAACCGGCTGGTCGGGCTGTTCGTCGGCTATGCAGGCGTGATCGTCCTCGTCAGTCGGAGTTTCGGGCTGGGCGGCGGAGAAAGCAGCCTGTTCGGCGAGCTGGCCCTTCTCGGTTCCACGGTCGCCTATGCCACCGGCACCGTCTACGCGCGGCGAAACGTGCGAGGGCTACGGCCCATGATCCCGGCGCTCTTCCAGGTCGGCTTCGCGTTCGTGATCGTCAGCGTCATCGCGCTGGCGACCGAAGACCCACTCTCGGTTCGCTGGACCGGGAGCGCCGTGGCCGCCGTGGTCTGGCTCGGAATCCTCGGCTCGGGGCTCGCCTATCTGGTTCTGTTCCGCCTGCTCGCGCGGATCGGTGCGACCAGCACCTCTCTCGTGGCCTACCTCCTGCCGATCGTCGGGATCGCGTCAGGGTTCCTGGTCTTCCAGGAGGCGGTCGACGGACGGGTCGTGTTCGGAAGCGCGCTCGTGATCGCCGGCGTCGCCCTCGTCAACAGTCGCTATGGACAACGCCGCCTGTTCGGCCGAGGCGCACCACCCGTCGAGTCCTGACGCTCAGTGCGATAGCGCCAGAAAGACCGCTCCGACGACGACCAGCGCGGCTGCCGCAATCCGCATCGCGGACTGGCGCCGGCCAACCGCCTCCCCGAGGCGCAGCGCTCCCCATGCCGCGGCGAAGACGATCCCCGACTCGCGCAGTGGAGCGACTGCGGCCAGCGGTGCCTGGGTGTACGCGAACAGGATCATCAGGTAGGCGGACAGGGACAGGACCCCCGTCACGCCATCCCGCCACAGGGACGTTGGCCGGTCCGAAGGGGCGACCGTGGCGATGACCCCGGTTCGTCGGCCGACCGAGGCCACGGTCGTCAGGATGATCGTCGCGAAGACGGCCAGGAACGCCCCGTACAGCCATGGCTCCAGGATCCGGACGCCAATCCGATCGACCGTCGAGTAGGCGGCGATGGTCGCACCGGTGAGCAGCGCGAACCCGATCGCACCGCGGTGGTGCCGACCCGCCACGCGCAACGCCCGCCACGGCCGGGCGACCAGCATGATCCCGGTGATCAGGCAGGCGACGCCGAGCAGGCCGAGGGGCTCCAGATGCTCGCCGAGGAAGCCCAGGCCAACGAGGATTGACAGTAATGGAGCGCTGCCCCGTGCCAGCGGATAGACAAGTGACAGGTCCCCGCGCGCGTAGGCGGCGGACAGGAAAACGAAGTAGCCAGCCTCCAGAACACCGGACACGAGCGCCAGCCCGATACCGGCGGGGTCAAGCGCCGGCCGA
>JBBQMH010000026.1:0-25567 GCA_038328755.1 Candidatus Limnocylindrales bacterium | reverse complement strand
CATCGCGATCGACGGGAAGCCGCTCGAGATCCAGATCCGGACCCACGCCATGCACCAGGTCTCCGAGGTCGGGATCGCCGCCCACTGGCGGTACAAGGAAGGATCCAAGTCGGACCGCGACTACGACGCCAAGCTGGCCTGGCTGCGCCAGCTCATGGACTGGCAGCGCGACGTCAGCGAGTCCGACGCGACCGAGTTCGTCGAGGGCATCAAGCTGGACATCTTCCAGGACCAGGTCTTCGTGTTCACGCCGAAGGGCGAGATCAAGGACCTCCCCGCCGGTGCGACGCCGCTCGACTTCGCCTACCGGATCCACACCGACGTGGGTCATCGGACGATCGGGTCCAAGGTGAACAATCGGCTCGTTCCGCTCGATTACCGCCTGCGGAACGGCGACATCGTCGAGATCGTGACGACCAAGGCGAAGCACGGGCCGTCGCGCGACTGGCTCAACCTCGTTCGGACCAGCCACGCCCGCGAGAAGATCCGCCAATGGTTCAAGCGCCAGGAACGTGACGAGAACATCGTCCACGGCCGGGAGTCGCTCGAGCGCGAGCTCCGGCGCCTCGCCCGCACCAGCATGGCCGCGGTGGGTATGGACCGGATCGCCGAGGTCGCGAAGCTGCTGAACCACGACACGGTGGATGACTTCCTGGCGGCCATCGGCTACGGCGCGGTCAGCGCCCAGTCGGTCGTGATGCGTCTTGGCGTCGTCGATGACGCGCAGCTTCAGCTGCCATCCATCGCACCGCCGGTCCAGCCGGCCAAGGCTGGGGGAGTCCGCGTCAAGGGGGTCGGCGACCTCCTCGTCCGGTTCGCCCGCTGTTGCCATCCCATCCCCGGCGATCCGATCCAGGGCTTCATCACCCGTGGCAAGGGCGTGACCGTTCACCTGCGATCCTGCCCGACGGTGCGCAATGAGCGCGAGGTCAGCCGTCTCATCGAGACTGAGTGGGAGGCGGTCCCGGCCCAGACGTATCCGATCGCGATCCGGATCGAGGCCTACGACCGGACCGGACTGCTCAGCGATATCACCCAGGTCGTCGCCGAGGCCAAGGTGAACATCCTGTCCGCCAGTGTGTCGGTCGGTCCCGACCACGTCGCCATCGTCAGCGCCACGCTGCAGGTGGCGTCCGTGAGCCAGCTGGCTCGTGTCTTCGGGCGGATGGAACAACTCAAGGACGTCCTCACCGTCTCCCGCGAACTGGGCTGATCCGCCGAGGCCCGTGAGGCCCGGCCCGACCATCCGGCGCGACAGGCTCCGGCTCGCGCCCTCGGGCGGCGGCTAGACTGTGCCCGATGCCCACCTATCGTGCTCCGCGAGGGACCCGCGACCTGCTGCCCGAGGAAGCCGCCCGCTTTCTCGAGTTCGGGCGTATCGCCGCGGACCTGACCGCGCGCTATGGCTACCAGCCGATCGAGACGCCGCTGTTCGAGCAGGCCGCCGTCTTCGAGCGAGCCATCGGCGAGGTCACCGACGTCGTCGAGAAGGAGCTCTTCCGGCTGGCGCCACGGACTGAGGACGCCGAGCAGTGGGCCCTGCGACCGGAGCCGACCGCCGGAATTGTCCGCGCCTACATCCAGCACGGCATGCAGACGTGGCCACAACCCGTTCGGCTGACGACGACCGGACCGATGTTCCGGTACGACCGGCCGCAGGCAGGCCGGTACCGTCAGTTCTGGCAGTTCGATGTCGAGGCGATCGGCGATCCGGGTCCGGCCATCGATGCGGAGATCATCGAGCTCGCCCACCGGTTCTACACCCAGGTGGGGGTCCGTGCCCTCGAGGTCCAGGTCAACTCGATCGGCGATCCCGCCTGCCGCCCGGCCTATCTCGAAACCCTCGTCGCGCACTACCGGGCGGCGGGGGGTGAGCTGCCTGCGACGGAGCTGGATCGGCTGGAGCGAAACCCGCTCAGGCTGCTCGATTCCAAGGACCCCGCCATGGTCGCCGTGAATGCCGGGGCCCCACGGATCACGGATCACCTGTGCGCCAGCTGCCAGGAGCATTTCGACGCGCTCAGGACGCACCTCGATGCCCTGGGGGTTGCGTATCGCGTGGCCCCGGGTCTCGTGCGAGGCCTCGACTACTACACTCGGACCGCCTTTGAGTTCTACGTTGCGGGGCGCGAGGGTCAGCAACAGGCCCTCGGCGGTGGCGGGCGCTACGACGGGCTGGTCGAGCTGCTGGGCGGGCGTCCGACACCGGGTATCGGCTTCGGCCTTGGGCTCGATCGAGTGGCCCTGGTCCTCGCCGAACAGGCCGCGGGAGCGGAGGACGGTGGTCCTCGGCCCAGCGGGACCGCAAGTTCCACCCACCCCGAGGCCGTCGTGGTATCGGCGGATCCGGTCGACACCGTCGGTCGGCTCCGCGTGGCCACCCTGCTACGCGCCGCTGGTGTGAGCGCTCGGGCGGATCTGGGTCACCGGAAACTCGGCCGACAGCTCGAGGCCGCAGGCAAGGCCGGTGCCCACTTCGCGGTCATTCTCGGCGACGAGCTCGCCGATGGGCAGGTCGGCTTGCGCGACCTGGCCGCGGGCACACAGCGGATCGTTCGGCTCGACGGGTTGGCCCGTGACCTGCAGCGGGCGGACGCCACGCACCGTCACGGCTGATGGCGGCATCGGGCTCGTCCGCCGAAGGCAGACAGCTGACCCGGGCGATCCTGACGACCGCTGCGGAGTTCGACGCGGTCGCGGGCGAGTGGCGAGAGTTGGCTGGTGTCGCGGGTCGCACGCCGTTCGAAACTCCGGACTGGCTTCTGCCATGGGCGCGTCACTATGGGCCTGGTCGGCGACTCATCGTCATCACCTGGCGTCGCGATGGCGATCTGGTCGGGGCGGCTCCCCTCGTCCTCTGGGATGAGCGCCGCGGCCGCCGGCGCGTGCGGAACGTTGCCTTCTGGGGGGAAACGCGGACCCCGCTTCGCGGCTGGGTGGACGTCCTGGCACGAACATCCGAGCGAGCGATCGTGGACCTGGGGTTCCGGGGCTGGCTCGTCGAAGCCGGGGCTCACTGGGACGTTCTCCACCTGCTGCGTCTGCCCGAAGCGTCAAGCACAGTGCCTGCGCTGGCCTCGACCGGCTGGGCCCGAACCGGGCTGACCGGCGTCCTCCAGTCGATCGAATTCGTCCTCGACATTCCCTCCGAACCCGACGACTGGCCCGGACCGCTCGGGCGCAAGGCCCGCTACAACATCCGCCGCGAGGCGCGATTGTTCGAGACCGAAGGCGGCGGATCATTCGAGCGCCACGCTGACGCCTCGGCGATCCCGGAGATCGTCGCGTCGTTGCGAAGGCTCCTGGCCCTGAAATGGGCCGGCCGGGAGGCCTACTTCCGAACGGATCCGGCCTTCGAAGGGTTCATCTCCGACGCGCTTGAGGCGATGTTCGTGGCTGGTTCCGCGGAAGCGTTCGTTGCACGGGACGCCACCGGGATCGTTGCGGTTGTCATCGTCACGTCGATCAACGGGACCACGGTCACCCTGTTTGCAGCGAGTACGCAGGACCCGCAATACGGCCGCTATGCGCTGGGCAAGAACCTCTTCTCCCAGGCACTCGATGGAGCCATTGCAGCGCGCTCCACGGTGTTCAACTTCCTGACGGAGGGTGACTACAAGGCGGATTTCTGGGGCGCCCACGGCCGGAAGCTGGAGTCGGCGATCTATGGGCGAACGTTGACCGGGCGCGCCGTCGTCGCCTACGCGACGGTTCGGCGTCGGATCATCCCTCGCGTGATCGGGCTTCTGAAGGGCGTCCGGCGAAGCGGCGGGGCGTGATCGAGCATGACTCAAACCGCGGCCAGGGTCGGCGACCGATACGATACGCGGGATATGTCTGAACCCATCACCTCACTTGCGACGTCCTACCGAACCCACACCTGTGGCGCGCTCCGTGCCGACGATGCTGGTGCCACGGTCAAGCTGGCCGGCTGGGTTCATCGCCGCCGGGATCACGGCCAGCTGATCTTCCTGGACCTCCGGGATCGACACGGGATCACGCAGGTCATCATCGACGCCACCGATTCGCCCGCGGCGCATGCCGCTGCCTCGAGCGTTCGTTCGGAGTACGTGATCGTGGTTTCCGGCGTGGTCGCGCCGCGCCTGGCCGGGACGGAGAACGCCAAGCTGCCGACGGGCGCCGTCGAGGTCCGCGCCACGGACGTCGTAATCCTCAACGAATCGAAGACGCCACCGTTCTATATCAACGACCCGGACGCCCCGGTCGACGAGTCCCTGCGGCTCAAGTACCGCTATCTCGACATCCGGCGCGAGCCGATGCAGCAGCGCCTTCTGCTCCGGAGCCGCCTGGTCCAGGCGATCCGGGAGGTCCACCACGACAGCGGCTTCGTCGAGATCGAGACGCCCAACCTGATCAAGTCCACGCCCGAGGGCGCCCGCGACTTCATCGTCCCGTCCCGCCTCCAACCGGGCAGCGTGTACGCGCTGCCACAGAGCCCGCAACAGCTCAAGCAACTCCTGATGGTCGGCGGCGTCGACCGCTACTTCCAGATCGCCCGCTGCTTCCGGGACGAGGATCTGCGCGGCGACCGCCAGCCGGAGTTCACCCAGCTCGACCTCGAGATGAGCTTCGTTGACGAAGCGGCCGTGATGGACTTCGTCGAAGCGATGGCGATTGCGGTGACCCGGGCCGTCGTGCCGGACCGCCCGATCCAGGAGACACCCTTTCCGCGGTTCACCTATGCCGAGGCGATGGAACGGTTCGGGTCAGACAAGCCGGACCTGCGTTTCGGGATGGAGCTGGTGGACCTGGCGCCCGAGCTCGTCGATGCGGGCGGCGCGCCGGCGTCCGGCTTCCGCGTCTTCGACGAGACGCTTGCGGCCGGTGGCCGCGTCAAGGCGATTGCCGCATTCGGCATGGCCGACTCGCCGCGGAGTCGGATCGATGAGCTGACCGAAACGGCGAAGCGGTTCGGGGCAAAGGGCCTGGTCTATCTCGCCGTCGAGGCGGACGGGTCCATCAAGAGCCCGATCCTCAAGTTCCTCGGCGACGACCTGGCCGGCCGACTGGTGGTCCGGGCGGGCGCGGAGCCGGGAGACCTGGTTCTGATCGTCGCCGACACCACATCCGTGGCCAACGACGTGCTCGGTCGCCTGCGGGCGGAGCTCGGGACGCGGCTCGGCCTCGCCGACCCCGACACGCTGGCTTACTGCTGGGTCTACCGGTTCCCGATGTACCAGTGGGACGCGGACGGGTCCCGCTGGGACGCTACCCACAACCCGTTCTCGGGCGTCGTTCCCGAGGACGAGGTCCTGCTGACCACCGTTTCTGGCGACCTCTCTCAGCCGTCGCCCGCGGATGCGGCGGGCCGGGCCCGCGCCATGCAGTACGACATCGCCCTCAATGGCTGGGAACTTGGCGGCGGTTCCGTCCGGATCTGGCGACGCGACCTGCTCGAGACGAGCTTCGCGCTCCAGGGCTACAGCCAGGAGCGGATGCGAAACATGTTCGGAGCGGTCCTCGATGCATTCGAATTCGGCGCGCCGCCGCATGGCGGGATCGCGCTGGGTATCGACCGCTGGGCTGCGCTGCTCGCCTACCAGACGAACATCCGCGAGGTCATGGCTTTTCCCAAGACGCAGTCGGGCAATGACCCGATGCTCGAGGCGCCTTCCGCGCCGGATCCGACCCAGTACGCGGATCTGGGCCTGAAGTTCGTCGGGATACCGAGCAAGCCGGCCTGAACGCGCAGACCGCGCCAACGAAGAGGGGCGGTTGCGGGACCGAGCCAAGGGTTCTCGGGGCGCCGCGGCACAGGATCGACGGGTTTAGTGGGCCTCTGAGAGGACGGACGCTGGCGCTTCGAGGGGCGCTTCTTCCGGGGTCGCGGCCGCCATGGACCCCCACTCGTGGGCGCCGAGCGGCTCCTGCGGGCCTTCGTAGGGAGGCAGGGCCGCTCGCTCGGTGTCGCCGTCAATGACGGTTCCTGGGTCGCCGAGATCGATCACGCGGAGGGTGAGCCCGGTCTCGATCAGCTCGTCGAGCAGGTCATCGGGCATCGCCGCGGTGTCCAGACCGCGGAGCGCTGCCAGCGCGGTGATTGGCACCAGCGCTGGCCAGCCCGCCTCGTCGTGATAGGTCGGCCGGATCACGACGTCGGGGGTCGCCCCATGCGCCTCGACCAGTGACGTGACGGTCTCGGGACCGACCCAGCAGACGCGTGCCGGCCAGACGAGGGCTCCTGTCACATCGCTGATCTCGGCCGCCGCCGTCTCGATTCCGCGAACGATCTGGCCAACCGGTCCTGATTCCGATGAGGCCGGACCAACCAGGGTGACTGACGCTCCAGAAAGCGCGACCGCAACGGTGCCGTCCGGGTCGGGCGCAACCACGATGATCGGCATCGCCCCGCCAGACCATGCAGCGTCGGCGATCCTGCGGACGCGCGAGACGCCGGCGGCGTCGGCAACGGCTCGGCTGGCTGAGGCGGCGAGGATGACGGCTGCAACGGTCACGGGACGGAGATCCTAGCAGTCGCGAAAGCAAGGGTCGACATCGAGACGATGTGGAGGAGTCCCGCCTGGCGCATCATCCCGGCTCCACGGAACTGACATGACCGGGAGGCACGCGGTTGACCAGGGAGATAGAGACGGGCACCTGGCACTACGGACTCATGGCCCGCTGGTGGGCTGAGTTCGAGCGGCCGGAATCAGAGGAACTGGCCTTCTTCGGCGACGCGATCCGGCGGTACGGCGAGCCCGCACTCGATCTGGGGTGCGGCACCGGTCGAATCCTTCTTCCGCTCGTTGCGGCTGGACTTGACGTCGATGGGACCGACGTCTCGCCGGACATGATCCGCCTTGCGGCTGACGCGGCCAGCGAGGCGGACCTCTCGCCGCGCCTCGTGGTTCAGGCCGGGCAGGACCTCGACCTTGCACGGCGATACCGGACGATCTATCTGTGCGACGTGTTCGGTCTCGGCGGCCGGCGTGACTGGGATCGCGAGATCCTCCACCGTGCGTTCGACCACCTCGAGCCGGGTGGCGCGCTCCTGATCCGGCACGAGCTTCCATATGAGGGACTCGATGCCGAGCGATGGGCGGTTTGGTTGCCTGGAGGCCGGGCCTCCCTGCCGCGTCCGTGGCCCGAGGAGGGGGACCGCAAGCGGACGGCTGATGGTGACGAAATCGAGCTGATCGGCCGGTTGGTCAACCTGGATCCTTATGCCCAGCGCCGGGATCTCGAATTGCGAGCGCGGTTGTGGCACGAGGGCGAGGTCATCGCGGACGAGTTGGGGGCTCTCAGCGAGAACCTTTACTTCGCGCAGGAAATCCTCCTGCTGCTCGACGAGGCGGGCTTTCGGGATGTGGAGGTCGAGGCAGGGTCATCGCGGCGCCCAGCCTCGCAGGACGACGGTGTCGTCGTGTTCATCGGGCGTCGGCCCGGCGATGGAGCTGCCAGGCCCTGAGTGCCGGCCAGATCTGGCCCACCGCCGGACCTGTGCGACAATCCCCGACCCATGACCGAGCCGATCCCTTCCACCGTGCCGCCCGCCGTCGACTGGATCGACGCGCCCGGAAGCGACGCCACGATGGCTCGCGACGACCTTCGCGACGTTGCGATCGTCGCCCACGTCGACCACGGCAAGACGACACTCGTTGACGCGCTCCTGCGCCAGACGGGGACCTTCCGGGCGAACGAGGCTCTCGTCGACCGGGTCCTGGACTCGGGGGATCTCGAGCGCGAGAAGGGGATCACGATCCTGGCCAAGCAGACGACGGTCGATCACGACGGCGTCCGCCTCAACATCGTGGATACGCCCGGACACGCCGACTTCGGGGGTGAGGTCGAACGCTCGCTGCTGATGGTGGATAGCGTCCTGCTGCTGGTCGATGCCGCCGAGGGGCCGCTCCCGCAGACCCGCTACGTCCTCCAGAAGGCCATGGCTCGGCGCCTGCCGGTGGTCGTCGCCCTCAACAAGATCGACCGCTCCGATGCACGACCGGCCGAAGTCCTCGACGCCGTCTACGAACTGTTCCTCGATCTCGGCGCCGACGACGACCAGATCGACTTTCCGGTCGTCTATACCAACGCCAAGCTGGGCACCGCGACGATGGACCTGGCGGTCCCGGGCACGAACCTCCGGCCGCTCCTGGACCTGCTCGTCCAGGTCACCCCGCCACCGCGCCACCTGCCCGGGCACCCGCTGCAGCTTCTGGTCACGAACCTGAGCGCCAACGAGTACGTCGGTCGGATGGCGGTCGGACGAATCCGGAACGGCACGATTCGCGTCGGCCAGCGCATCGTGGTCGTCCGCGAGGAGCCAGACGACACAGCCGGGGCCGTGGAGCCCGGCCGGACCGTCTCGATCTCCGGCACGGTAACGACCCTCCAGACGGCCCACGGGATCGATCGGGTCGATATCACCGAAGCCGGACCGGGCGAGATCGTGTCGGTCGCCGGCCTGCCGGACGTCACGATCGGGGACACGATCACCGACCCCGCCGACCCGCGACCACTCCCGCGTCTCGACGTTGACGCCCCGACCCTGCGGATGACGTTCGGCGTCAATACCTCGCCGCTCGCCGGACGCGAGGGCAAGTTCGTGACGTCCCGACAGATCAAGGCCCGGCTGGACAAGGAAGTTCTCGGCAACGTTTCGGTCGAGGTCTACCCAACCGAATCGGGCGACACGTTCGAGGTTCGAGGCCGCGGCGAGCTCCAGCTGGCGGTCCTGATCGAGCAGATGCGCCGCGAGGGCTACGAAATGACCGCCTCGCGGCCGGAAGTGATCCTACGCAACACGCCCGGTGGCGTCATTGAGCCCTACGAACGCGTCACGATCGACATCCCGCCCGACTACATCGGCGAGGTTCAGACCGCCCTGGCTGGCCGCAAGGGGCGCCTCGAGCAGATGACGACCGATGCCGACGGGCGCGTGCGCCTCGAATACGTGCTGCCGGTCCGCGGCCTGATCGGCTATCGCGGCCAGCTGCTGACCGAGACGCGCGGGACCGCGCTCCTGCACCAGCTCGGTGAGGGCTATGGACCGTGGGCCGGCGAGGTCACCCATCGGACCTCGGGTGTCCTCGTCAGCGATCGCTCGGGGGTCTCGAACGCCTATGGCCTGTTCAATCTCCAGGAACGGTCGCAGCTCCTGATCGGCACGGGTGTCGAGGTCTACGAGGGCATGATCGTCGGCGAGAACGCGCGGGCCGGCGACCTCGACGTCAACGCGACCAAGGAAAAGAAGCTGACCAACATCCGGACCCATTCGCACGACGAGTCGCTCCGCCTGACGCCACCTCGCCCGCTGACCCTGGAGTCCGCTCTCGAGTTCATTGCGGCCGACGAGCTCGTCGAGGTCACGCCACTGTCCATTCGGCTCCGCAAGCGGGCGCTTCCCAAGCACGAGCGCGAGCGCGAGCGCGGCCGGGAATACGATCGGAGCCGGGTCGAAAACTGAGCGCTGAGCGGGCCCTGAGCTTCGTCGGGCCTACAATCCCTGCCATGTCCGTCTACCTGGACCACGCCGCCACGACACCCCTCCGGCGGGAGGCACTCGAGGCGATGCTGCCGTACCTGACCGAGCAGTTCGGCAATCCGAGCTCGCCACACGGCTGGGGCCGTCGCGCGCGGGCCGGGCTCGACGAGGCCCATGAGCGTGTCGCCGGGGCGCTCGGAGCGAGCCCGCGGGAGATCGTCCTGACGAGTGGTGGTACCGAGGCTCTCAACCTGGCCATCAAGGGCGCAGCCTGGGCCGGCAAGGCGAGCGGCCATCGGATCATCACGACCGCGGTCGAGCATCACGCCGTGCTCCACCCGCTCCGACAGCTCGACAAGTTCGGGTTCGAGACGGTCGAGCTGCCCGTTGATCGCTATGGACGGCTGGACCCGGACACGCTCTCGGCCACGCTGACGGACCGGACGATCCTGGTCGCGCTCGGCCACGCCAATAACGAGGTCGGGACCATCCAGGCGATCGCCGAACTGGTGGCGCGGGTCCGCCGAGACGGACCGCGAGGCTGCCTGGTGGCGATCGATGCCGTGGCCTCCGCGCCCTATCTCACCCTGGACGTTTCGGAGCTCGATTGCGACCTGCTCGCCATCGCAGCCCACAAGTTCGATGGCCCCAAGGGTGCCGGTGCCCTGTACCTGCGTGCCGGGATCCATCTCCTGAGCCAGCAGCAGGGCGGGTCGCAGGAGCGCTTCCGACGGGCCGGGACCGAGGACGTGGCGGCGGCCGTCGGCATGGGCGTGGCGTTCGAGCTCGCGGTTTCGGAGATCCCGGCGGTTGCCCCGCGCCTCCAGGCTGACCGCGACCGCCTGCTCGGCAGCCTGACGGCGCTCGATGACGTGGAGGCGACCGGACACCCCATCGATCGACTTCCCGGCCTGGTCTCCGTCGTCGCGCGCGGCGTCGAGGGCGCGACAGTCGTCCTCAAGCTCGACCTCGTGGGTGTGGCGGCGTCGGTCGGCTCCGCCTGTACGACTGGATCCGCCGAGCCGTCTCACGTCCTCCGTGCCATGGGTTACCCGGACGAAGAGGGACGCGGGTCGCTGCGCGTGTCGTTTGGCCGTGGCACCGGCCCGGACGACGTCGCGGCTGCCGTCGATATCATCCCGCGGGTCCTGACCGCGGCTCGCGAGGGCGCTCGGCGCGTGGCTGCCGAGTCGGAGGCTACGCGAGCGAGGAAGCAGCCGGGCGACGTCGGGCCGCCCGGGTGAGCCGGATCCTCGTTGCGATGTCGGGCGGGGTCGACTCGTCCGTCGCTGCGGCGCTCATGGCCGAAGCTGGACACGACGTCGTCGGCGTCTGGATGCGACTCCACGATGCAGCCGACACCGTCTCCGAGTTCAAGAAGAGCTGTTGCTCGCTGGATGCAGCCGAGGACGCGCGACGCGTTGCCGCGCAGCTCGACATTCCGTTCTACGTGCTCAACCTGGAGCGCGAATTCGAGGCGGGCGTGCTGGCGCCGTTTCTGAGCACGTACCTAGATGGGGCAACCCCCAGCCCCTGCATCGACTGCAACACGACGGTCAAGTTCGGAGCCCTGCTCGGGCAGGCTCGCCACCTGTACGACTGCGATGCCGTGGCCACCGGTCATTACGCGCGCCGCGAGACCGGCCCTGACGGACGGGTCCGGATGCTCCAGGCGCGGGACGCCGACAAGGACCAGACCTACTTCCTGTATGGCCTCCGGCAGGATCAGCTTCGTGACGCGCGGTTTCCGCTCGGCGAGCTCACCAAGCCCGAGGTCCGGCGAATCGCGACGGGACTCGGGCTGGCGACCGCTGACAAGCCGGAAAGTCAGGGCATCTGCTTCATTCCCGGGGGTGACGTTCGGGGGGCGCTTCGGGAGCGGAGTGGCTGGAGTCCCGAGCCGGGAATCGTGATGGACAAGGACGGCCGCCCGGTCGGAGAGCATGACGGGGCCGTCGGCTACACGACGGGCCAACGCCAGGGGCTCGGTGTCGCCCTCGGCAGCCCTCGCTACGTCTCGCGGATCGACCCGATCTCGAACACGATCACGTTGGGTCGGCGCGAGGATCTTGAGACGAAGCATCTGGTCCTGGAGGACGTTCGCTTCATCGACGATCAGGCCCCGACGGCCCCGTTCCGGGCGGCCGTCCGGATCCGGCATCGGGGCCAGCCGATCCCGGCCCTGGTTTCGCCAGTGGCGAATGCGGATCGGCAGACCGGACGATGGCAGGTGGAGATCGATACCCCGGTCTGGGCGGCCGCGCCTGGTCAGGCGGCAGTTCTCTACGACGCGGAGGTCTGCCTGGGTGGCGGCCGAATCGCCCGTGATGTGCGCGGCAGCGCAGCTCCGGTAGTTGCCGCCGGCGCCGCCATGGCCCAGGCAGCGAGCGCGTGACCCTGGGGCCGGCGCCCGTCCTTGCCCTCCTGCTCGCGATCTTCCACGTCTCGTTGTACGTGCTCGTCCGGGGCACGGCGGGTCAACGCCTGCCGTGGCTCATCGTTGCGGCATTCCTCGGGGCCTGGGCGGGAGACGCGCTGGTGGGACAGTTGGGAATCGAAGTCCTGATGGTCGGCGATTTCCACGTCATCGGCGGGTCCGTGCTGGCCTGGGTCGGGATTGGCGGCGTCGCCGTGGTGGCCGTGCTCGCCCCGCCGCCGGCACCCCCTGGTGAGGAGCGACCGTGAGCCAGACGGACCGGACTCGGACTCGGTCGCGCATCGACCCGCGGCCGGGCCCGGGATCGCAGGACAGGGGAGTGCCGAATGCGGAAGGCTCGTTCGGCTGGCCGCGCTTCGTGCACGGCCTGTCGCTGGGTGCCCTGGTTGGCGCCGCGATTGCCGGCTCGAGGATCTGGAATCGCCGGAAGCCCGGACCGGACGAGCCAGGACCCCGCCGGTCGAAAGCATCGGACGAGCCGCCATCGGGCTGAGGTTCCCGCCGGCGAGCGGCCCGGACCGGCCGGGCCGAGGGTCTGCTCCGCTACCATTGCCGCCGGATGGCAAACCTGACTTCTCAGCCTGACCCGCGGATCACCTCGCTGCCTGCGGCCGAGATCCGGCGTCGATTCGTCGAGTTCTTCGCCGAGCGTGGCCACACCGTCGTGCCCAGCGGGAGCCTGGTCCCGGGCGGGGATCAGACGCTGCTGTTCGTGAATTCGGGGATGGTCCCCTTCAAGGATGCCCTGACGGGGGCGGAGAAGCGGAGCTACACCCGGGCGGTCAACTTCCAACGCTGCCTCCGCGTGGCTGGGAAGCACAACGACTTCGAGGAGGTGGGCCGCTCGCCGCGCCACCACACCCTCTTCGAGATGCTCGGCAACTGGAGCTTCGGCGACTACTTCAAGCGCGAGGCCATCCACTGGGCCTGGGATTTCCTGACCCGGGACCTCGGAATTCCCGGCGATCGTCTCGCGGCCACGGTCTACACGACCGACGACGCTGCCTACGACATCTGGCGGACCGAGATCGGCTTGCCCGCGGAGCGCGTCGCGCGCTGGGGCGACTGGGAAAATGGAGACGAGAAGAACTTCTGGAGGATGGCGGACACGGGGCCGGCGGGACCCTGTTCGGAGATCCATTTCGATCGCGGCCAGGAGTTCAGCGAAGGCGACTTCTGCACGCCTGACCACTCCGAGCAATGCCCGCGCTGGCTGGAGATCTGGAATCTCGTGTTCATGGAGTTCGAGCTGGCGCTCGATCGCTCGCTGACGCCGCTGGCCGCGCCTGGGGTCGATACCGGCCTTGGCCTCGAGCGGCTCGCCAGCGTCCTCCAGCAGGTCCCGACGAACTACGACACGGACCTCTTTGCGCCGATCCAGGCACGGATGCGCGACCTGCTGTCCCATGATCCGGACGACTTCGAGGCCGAGCGGTTCAGCTACCAGGTGATCGCGGATCACTCGCGCGCGGTCACGTTCCTCATCGCCGACGGCGTCTTCCCGTCGAACGAGGGTCGCGGCTACGTGCTCCGCCGGATCCTGCGGCGTGCCATCCGACATGGCCGGTTGCTCGGTCGCAACGAGCCGTTCATGGTCGAGACCGCCAAGGTCGTGATCGACACGATGGCCGAGGCGTATCCGCACCTCGAGGAGCGACGGGCCGAGATCCTTGCCGCGATCGCCCGCGAGGAGGCCCAGTTCAGCCGGACGCTCAAGGCGGGGATGGACATCCTCGAGGAATCGCTCCGGAGCCTGACCAGTAGCGAGCGGGTCGTCGGACTGCGCCCGGAGGATCTCCCAGCGGATGCTCCTCGCGTGCCCGGCGAAGTCGCCTTCAAGCTCCACGACACGTTCGGGTTTCCGATCGATCTGACGATCGAGCTGGCGGCCGAATACGGCGTCGGGGTCGACCGAGCCGGGTTCGACGCCGCCCTGGCGGAGCAGCGGGATCGGTCAAGGTCCGGAACGCGGGCGGCGCTGACGCGGCACGCCGAGCTGAGTTCGATGTACGCGGCGATCCAGGCCCGCAGCGGCGACACGGTCTTCGAGGGCTACGAAACGATGACCGTGGCCGACGCGCGGGTCGTGGCGATCATCCGCGACGGCATCGAGTACGAGTCGCTCAAGGCCAAGGGGGACGAGGAGCTTCGGACCGAGGCCGGCGCAGCTGCCGAGTTGATCCTCGACCGGACGCCGTTCTACGGCGAGGGCGGCGGCCAGATCGGTGACCGCGGCATCGTTCGCGATGCCAACGGCGCCATCGTATTCGAGGTCGAGGACACCCAGAAGCCGGTAACCGGCCTGTTCGTCCAGCGAGGGACGCTGCGAGGCGCGCTGTCGGTCGGGGACTCCGTCAGCGCCGAGGTCGACCCGAAGCGCCGGCCGGACACCATGCGCAACCACACGGGGACACACCTCGTCCATCGGGCCCTCCGCAACGCGGTCGGCGAGGGTGCCCGTCAGGCCGGGTCGCTCGTGACGCCCGACTACCTGCGCTTCGATTACCCAGCAGACCGGGCCCTGACCGACGACGAGCGGCGCTCGATCGAGGATGAGGTCCGCCGGATCATTCGAGAGGATCGCCCCGTCACCATCGCGTTCATGGGGATGCAGGACGCGATCGACGCCGGTGCGGATGCCTTCTTCGATGAGAAATACGGCGAAACGGTCCGGACAATCCGGGTCGAGGGCTTCAGCTTCGAGCTCTGCGGTGGCACGCATTGCCGGTCGTCCGGTCAGGTCGGGAGCTTCGTCATCACTTCGGATCGCAGCATTGGCTCAGGCATGCGTCGGATCGAAGCCTTGACCGGGGCCGGGGCCGACGCGTACCTCAGGGCGCGCACGGAGGCCCTCGAGACGATCCAGGCGACCGTCGGCGCGCAGACCGTGGAGGCGATCCCGGCGCGAATCGCGGCGCTCCAGGAAGAGCTTCGAGAGACGCGTCGTCGACTCAAGGCCGGCGGGGCTGGCGGCGGAGGCGCCGCAACGCCCGAGGCGCTCGCCGCCGGTGCGGTCGAGATCGCGGCGGGCGTGCACCTTGTCTCGGCTTCGGGGGCCTGGAGCGACCTTGACGCGATGAAGAGCGTCGCGAAGGCGGTCCGGACCCTACGGCCGAGCAGCGCGATTGCCCTCTTCCTCGATGCCGATGAACCGCAGGTCTTCGTCAGCGTGTCCGATGACCTGGTTGCGCGCGGCATCTCGGCGGGAGAGATCGTTCGGCGCGCCGTGCCCGCCCTCGACGGGAAGGGTGGAGGCCGGCCGGAGATGGCGCAGGGTCGAGGGTCTCGCCGCGAGGGACTGGTCGATGCGCTGGCGGCTGCCGAGGCCACCGTCCGCGAGGCCGCCGGCGCCCCGTGACCTTTCTGCGACGCCTCTGGAACCGCGAGGGCGACCCGGATCCGATGACGGCCTGCACCGCCCTCGATATCGGAACGGAGTTTGCCAAGGCGCTGGTCTTCGATATCGACGAGGACGGCAAGGGCGTCGTCCGCGGCGTCGGCCGAAAGCGACAGGGCCTGTCGCACATGCAGTCGGGCACCGTCGCTGACATTGCCGCCGTGGTCGACAACTGCTCGGTCGCGCTGCAGGAGGCCGAGGAGATGGCGGGCTTTCGACCGACCCAGGTCGTGATCGGGATCGCCGGCGAACTCGTCAAGGGCTTCACCACGACGCATTCACAGGAGCGAGCTCGGCCCGAGGTGCCGCTGACCGAGGCCGAACTCCAGAAGTTGATCGAGGGTGTCCAGCGCGAGGCCCTGCGCGAGGCCGAGCGATCCGTGACCTGGGAGACCGGTCTCGCCAACGTCGACGTCCGCCTCGTCCATGCGGCGGTCGTGGGTGCCTGGATCGATGGCTACGCGGTCTCGAACCCCGTCGGGTTCAAGGGCCGCCACGTCAAGATCGCCATCTTCGACGCGTTCGCTCCGTTGGTTCACCTCGGTGCGCTGCAGAGTGTCGCCCAACAGCTGAAACTGGATCTCATCGAAGTCGTGGCCGAGCCGTATGCGGTAGCCCGTGCGCTCAACAACGAGCAGGTTCGGCATGGCGGGGCGTTGTTCGTGGATGTCGGTGGCGGCACGACCGACGTGGCGCTGGTTCGACAGGGCGGTATCGAGGGCACCCGCATGTTCGCGCTCGGTGGTCGCGCCTTCACGAAGTCGATCGCCGATCGACTCGCGCTGCCGTTCCCGCGGGCGGAGGGACTCAAGGTCGACTATTCACGGGGTATCGCCGGCGACCGCGCCGACGATGTTCGAGCGATCGTCGCCGACGACGTCGCCGTCTGGGCGGCCGGCGTTGAGCTCGTCCTGGAGGAACTCGCGGGGGGCGACCTCCTGCCGGGCCGGATCTATCTGTGTGGCGGGGGCTCGCGGCTCCCGGAGATCCGCTCGGCCCTCGCGTCCCCGGCTTTCTCCGAGGCGCTGCCTTTTGCCCGGCCGCCAGAAGTGACGATCATGTCGCCCGACCAGGTCGAGACCATTCGGGATGAGACACAGTTGCTGGTTGACCAGCAGGACGTGACGCCGATTGGCCTGGCGTACCAGGCGATCGAGCTCGGACAGGCTGCCGGGACACTCGACACGGCCCTGCGGCGGGTCGTCCGGCAGCTTCGGATCTGACCATGAGCGCGATCGTTTACCTCGACATCGACGACGAGATCACCTCCGCTGCGGCGCGCCTGCGACTGCTCGATGCGGACCGGATTGCCCTCGTCCTGCCCGTCGGGTCTCGGCTCGCGACTTCGCGGATCAACTTCCGGCTGCTGGCCCGGGAGGCGGCTGCCCGGAACAAGACACTCGAAGTCGTGACCGGAGATGCCTCCGCCCGCGCGCTGGCCGCGTCGGCCGGACTGGCCACCCATCTGTCGGTGGCGGCCTTCGAGCATGGGCCTGGCAGCGGCACGGCCGGCCGGCCAGATGTGACGGCAGCCGAGAGTAGCGACTCGCAGCCAGAATCCCGGAGGGGTCGGCTCCAACCCGTCGAGACGGGATCTCCGGACGACGCCGCCACGGTCGTGCTGCGAACCGGCCCGGCGATGATTCCGAAGGGTCGGAACCCGGTTCCCCAGGTCGGTCCGCGGCCGTCTTCAGGCCCGGGGCCACGGATGGTCGTCTTGCTGATCCTCGTTGCCGTCCTCGCTGCGAGTGTCGCTGCGGGCTTCCAGCTCCTCCCGAGCGCGACCATCGTCCTGCGGCCGTCCGTCGATACGATCGGTCCGATTTCGCTGAACGTCACGGCGCAACCGGGGATCACTCAGCCAGACCCGATCGGACTTCTCGTGCCGGCGACCACGTACACCTTCGATGTCGCCGTCTCGGATGCGTTCCCGGCAACGGGACTGAACGTCGTCGAGACCGCTGCCACCGGGGAGGTGACCTTCTCGAGCCTCAACACCGGCGCGGCCAACCCGATCCCGGAAGGATCGATCGTCAAGACGGAATCAGGGATCGAATTCCGAACGCTCGGCCCGGTGATCCTGCCGACCGCCCAGATCGGCATCGTGGATGGCCGCTTCGTGGTCGTTCCATCGACCCGCAAGATCGGCGTGGAAGCTGTGTCGGCGGGACTCGCGGGTAACGTTCCGGCGGGAGCCATCGTCGTCGTGCCCGAGCGGGAGAACTCGAAACGGACCATCGTGAAGAACGACGCCCCGACGTCCGGTGGCACGCACACGGAGAACCCCGTGGTTCAGCAGGCCGACATCGACGCCGCACTGCGAGCGCTGGATGACGCGCTGGCCGCCCAGTTTGCGGACCAGTTCGCCAGTGCGACTGACGTGCCAGCGGGCACCACCGTGTTCCCCGAGACACGGTCGCTCGCGCCGTCATCGACCGACATCGACCCGACGACGCTCGTGGGGACCGAGGCGCCCTCGTTCAAGCTTGGCCTGACCGCCCGCGGCTCGGTTCTCGGCGTCAACCCTGAGCCCGTCTCGACGTTGGCAGAAGCTCGGATCCGGACCTCGGTCGATCGGGGCTTCCTGCTCGACGAAAGTTCCATCTCGATCAAGGTCGGTTCGCCGATCGTGGCGGGCACGACCATCACGTTCCCGGTCACGGTTCGTGCCACGGAGACGCGCGATGTCGATGAAGCTGCGCTGCGAGCCAGGATTCATGGGCTGGGGGTCCCGCAGGCGCGAACCGTCCTCGGAGCGTATGGCGACGTGACGATCACGGTCTGGCCGGATTGGGTCACCACGATCCCCGCCAACGACGCGCGCCTCGCGCTCACGATCGAGATCCCGCCGGGATCGTCGGGTTCACCGAGTCCGTCGGGAGGGAGCGCACCGTGAGCCGACTCCTCGGGATCGACCTGGGAGAACGGCGGATCGGCCTGGCGATCGCGGAGCCTGGCCTCGAGCCCGCTCGGCCGCTCTCGACGCTGGCGCGGGCAACGAACGTCGCTGGTGACGCGGCCCGACTGGCGACGGTGATCCGCGATCAGCGGATCACGGAGTTGGTGATCGGTCTGCCAATCAACGCCGACGGCAGCGAGGGACCCATGGCTGAGGCCGCGCGGACCTGGGCGACGGCAATCGGTGGGTTGCTCGGGCTGTCGGTCCACCTGCGCGATGAACGGCTCAGCAGCCATCTCGCGGAGGATCGGCTCGGGCCGATGCCCCGCGGGCGGTCTGGTGGCGCGCCGACTCGAATGCAGCGCGAGCGGTACCGAGCGCAGGTTGACCGGGCCGCAGCCGCAATCATCCTTCAGGATGAACTCGACTCACGGGCCTCGAGTCGAGCCGGGGATCTGGCATGAGCATTCGCGGCGGCCGCGAACCGCGCCAGCAGGCACGACGGATGGAGCCCGGCGCCTACGAGGGTGCTGACATGCCGGCCTGGCGTGCGTCGGATGGTCGGGGTGGCCCGCCGCCTGGCCGACGGCCGGACCGCTCTCGCGGAGGCAAGTCGGGTCTGCCCGGTCTGCTGCGCTTCGTGCTGTTCGCCGGGCTGCTGGGCGTGTTCGTCATCGTCTCGGTCCTCACCGTCCTGCGACCACTCGTCCAGGTTGCGGTCGTCAACTGGGCCTGGGAGAACCCCGGGTCCCTGCGCGTCAGCTTCGTGGCCGACTTCGTCAAGGCGGATCTTGGCAGCGCCCTGACCGATCCGGCGGGCTCGGATGCCACGGAAACGGTGTTCGAGGTGCTACCGGGCGATACGCCGGCACTGCTCGCACCGCGACTCGTCGAAGGGGGTTTCGTCGTGTCCGAACGGGCCTTCGTGTTCGCGGCGGTCCAGGAGGACCTGAATCCGAGACTCCAGACCGGGTTGTTCCTGCTGCGCGGCAACATGACGCCGAAGGATGTCGTGGGCGCGCTTGCCGGGCCGCGCGTCGTGGTGACCACCGTGGACGTGACATTCCGCGAGGGCCTGCGCATCGAACAGCTGGTGGCCAAGCTCGAGACGGTCACCTCGGGCGTGGACCCCCAGGCGTTCTTTGACCTTGTCTCCGCGCCGACGCCGGTGCTCCTCGCCGACTTTCCCTGGCTGAAGCTGCCAGAGGGCGCAAGCCTGGAGGGTTACCTCTACCCGGCGACGTACACCCTGACCACCTCGGCAAATGGCGGGCCGTTCAAGGTCACGACGGCGGACGATCTCGTCCGGATGATGCTGGCGAAGTTTCACGACGCGGTGGGTGAGATTCGGATGAACGTCGCGGAGGAACGCGGCCTGACCTTCGACCAGATCCTGGCACTGGCCTCGATCGTCGAACGTGAGGCCGTCCTCGACGAGGAGCGACCACTCATCGCCGGGGTCTACCAGAACCGGCTCGATGGGAAGGGCGGGTCCAAGACGATCCTCAACGCCGATCCAACCGTCCTGTACGGTGCGGATACCGTCGCCCTCCGCAAGCTTCCGATCGAGGAGTGGGTGACCTACTTCTTCTGGAGCATCCCCGAAGGCGGGCTTGGCAACATCACGCTGCCCAAGGACCTGGCCGGATACCAGACCTACCAGAACCGCGGCCTGATCCCGGGCCCCATCTGCACGCCGACGGTCGAATCGATCGAAGCGGCCCTCGAGCCGGACACCAAGGACGGGTACCTCTATTTCCTGGCGATTCCCGACGACTCCGGCCAGCATGTCTTCGCCAAGACCCTCGCCGAGCACAACGCCAACAAGAAGAAATACGGGTACCAATGACCGGTTCTCATATCCGCACTGCTGACTGGCCCCATCCTGCGGACTTCACCGCGCCGCCGACGAGCGTGGACCGCGCGCGCTGGGCTGAGTCCGACCGGGCGGCGCGCCCCGTCCGGCTCGAGGCACTTCGCGCCCGCATGGTGACCGAAGGCGTCGACGGCTACTTCGGAGTGCGCTGGGAGCACATGCGCTATCTCACCGGCCTCCCGTTCGACGAGGAGGAGGTCAGCGGCGCCGGCGATTCGGGGAAGTTCCTCGTGACGGGGGCCGAGTCGATCGTCCTGGCGGACAGCCGGTACACCATCGCCGTCCAGCGCGACGCTCCGGAGTCAAGGGTCTTCGACTGCTACAACGCGCTGGTCGATCGATGGCCGGAACTGCTCGAGAGCGCGGGCGTGACGCGGGTCGCGGTCGAGGCCATGTCAATTCCGCATCTCACCTGGGAGCGGCTGCAGGCCGCGGCGCCGGACGTCGAGCTCGTGCCGATCGAGGGCTGGGTCGAGGCGATCCGGCAGGTCAAGGACGCAGCCGAACTCGAGCGCGTGGCCGCTGCCTGTGCGGTTTCGGATCGAGCCCTCGCCTCGCTCCTGCCGTCCATTCGACCGGGGGTGACCGAGCGGGAGCTGGCCCTGGACCTCGAATGGCGGATCCGGAGCGGTGGCGCCGAGCGCCTGGCGTTTCCCGTGGCCTGCCTGGCCGGCCCCGAAGCGGCACTGCCGCATGGATCGCCGGGCGACCGACCGGTCCAGTCGGGCGCAGTCCTGCTGTTCGATTTCGGCGCGCAGGTCGAGGGATACCGCAGCGACATGACCCGGACGCTGTTCGTGGGCGAGCCGACGCAGCGCGATCTCGATGTCTACGGGCTGGTTGCAGCCGCCCAGGATGCCGTGTTCGCCGCCCTCGGGGAAGCGGTCGGACCGGCGAAGCGCCAGGCTGGGATCCCGCTGCCGGATGGACCCGCGATGGACCGGCTGGCTCGGGCGGTGATCGAATCCGATGGCCGCTGGCCGGTGTACGGGCACGGGCTGGGCCACGGCATTGGCCTGGCCACGCACGAGCTGCCGGGCCTTGGCCGGCGGTCACCGACGAGCCCGCTGCCGTCGCCGACCGTGTTCTCCGTTGAGCCCGGTATCTACCTGGAGGGCGAGACTGGCGTGCGGATCGAGGATCTCGTGATGCTCGATGCCTCCGCCGGCGGACTCGCGCAGCTGACGAACTTCCCACGAGGAATCGTCGTCGTCGGGACGTGATCTCGCCGGGAGACCGTTCGGCTTCAGGGACCCCGGGGTCGGCTACAATCGATCGACTGCATCCCGCCCACCGACCCTCGGCCACGGCGCGCCCGGCGCGGCAGGCCCCCAGCCCAGGAGCGCGTTGACCTCATGATCAGCACCGGCGAGCTTCGCAAGGGCGTCGCGATCGAACTCGATGGCGAGCTCTGGCAGATCCTCGACTATCACCACATCAAGATGGGCCGCGGCTCGGCACAGGTCCGGATCACGCTCAAGAACATCCGCCGGGGCGGGACGGTCGAGCGCTCGTTCCAGGCCGGCACCCGGTGGCCGCGCGCCTCGATGGAGCGTCGCCCCGTCCAGTTCCTGTACCGCGACGACGACGACTTCCACTTCATGGATACCGACACCTACGACCAGTTCATCCTCCACGGCGAGCAGTTGGCCGAGACGGTCCAGTACCTGAAGGACGGCATGATTCTGGACCGCACGACCTACCAGGGCGAAACGATCGGGGTCGAGCTGCCGGTGACGGTCGAGCTTGTCGTGACCCAGACGGACCCCGGGTTTGCCGGTGACACCGCGCAGGGGGCCCGCAAGCTGGCGACAGTCGAATCCGGTCTCGCAGTCTCCGTGCCCCTGTTCGTCAACGAGGGCGATACGATCCGCGTCGACACGCGAACCGGTGAGTACCAGACCCGCGTCTGAGTCATGAGCGCGGTGTCGCCGTCCGGAACGGGTCCCCGGATCCTCGCCGTCAGCGAAGCGGCCCGGGTGGTGGCAGGACTCGTCCGGGCCGACGATCGTCTCCGCGACCTGTGGGTCGAGGGCGAGGTTGGTCGGGTCACGATCTCGACGGCCGGGCATGCCTATTTCGTGCTCAAGGACGACAAGTCGCAGCTTCAGTGCGTCTGGTTCCGCGACGATCGGCTCCGCAGCGCGTTCCAGCCGCAGACCGGACTGCGCGTGGTGACTCACGGCCGGATGGATCTGTACGAACCACAGGGCGCCCTCCAGTTCTACGTTGAATCGCTCCAGCCATCCGGCGTCGGCGACCTCGCCATCCAGTTCGAGCAGCTGAAGGCCCGACTGGCGGCCGAGGGCCTCTTCGAGGCAGTCCGAAAACGGCCGCTGCCGACCCGGCCCCAGGTCATCGCAGTGATCACCTCACCGACTGGCGCGGTCTGGAAGGACATCTGCCAGGTCCTCGCGCGTCGGTGGCCGCTGGCGCGGGTTCTGCTCGTCGCGTGCAAGGTCCAGGGGGAGGGGAGTGCCCTGAGCATCGCCGGGGCCTTCGGGCGCCTCGAGCGTCACGTCGCCGAACTTCGCCATCAGGGCCGGGCCGGCGATGCGCCCGTGGTCACGATCCTGGCCCGGGGCGGCGGCTCGATGGAGGATCTCTGGTCATTCAACGATGAGCGCGTCGTCCGCGCGATCGTGGGTCATCCGCTGCCGGTGGTCTCGGGGATCGGCCACGAGGTGGACGTGACGTTGGCGGATTTCGCCGCGGACATCCGCGCTCCGACGCCATCGGCGGCTGCGGAGCTGGTGGTGCCGAACCGGGCCGACTTCGCCGCCTCACTCGGTCGCGGGGCCGAGCGGATGCGGACCGCGGCCTCCCGGACGGTGGCCGACGCCAGCCGAGCGGTGACGGCCGAGCGGCGTGTGCTCGATGGCCTGCATCCGGCGGCACGCCTGGCAGCCGGTCGGGAGCGCGCGAGCGAGCTCCTGGACCGCGGGACGCGGGCCATTCGGAGCCGGATCAGCGAAGGGCGCCGCTCCGAGGAGCGTCTCTCGAATCGCCTCCCGGCGCTGATCACCCGGGACACCGCTGCAGCAGGTGCCCAGCTGGCCGCGGCCGGGGCATCGCTCTCGGCGCTGGGGCCTGGAGCCACGCTCGAGCGCGGCTATGCCATCGTGCGTCGTGCAGTGGATGAACTGGTCGTCCGTGACCCGAGCGAGTCACCCGGCGGAACGCCACTCACCATCCGCGTCGCCCGGGGCGAGTTTCCGGCGATCGCGGAGGAGGTCGGGTCGTGAGCCTTGCGCTCAGCGACCTCGTGCTATTCCTCGCACTCGTGGCCGTGATCGGCAGCATCGGGGCTGGTTTGGGTATCTTCTTCGTGGCGCCGCGCCTGACGCGCCTGACCGACCGAAGCGATGAGGAGCCCGGTGACGGAGACGACTGAGACCCCGATCGCGAGCCTGAGCTTTGACGAGGCGCTGGCCGAGCTCCAGAAGTCCGTCGCCGATCTTGAAACCGGCGGGCTGCCACTAGAGCGGTCCATCGCGCTGTACGAGCGCGGGGTAGCCCTCCATGAACGCTGTGCAGCTTTGCTCGGGGAGGCGGAGCTCAAGGTCCAGCAGCTTGTTACCCGCGCTGGGGGTGCGCTAAGCGCCATCGATGTTCGCCCCGAAGAGGCCCGAGAGGCAGAGTAGTTCTCAGGGAGCTCTTGCCCTCGCGGCGCACAACCGCCATTTGTAAAACATGCGCTTTCGTGGTATCACATTACTGGCGACCCACCGAACGCACTCCCTGCGTCATGACTGCAGGGCGCACCAACGGAGCGAGGAACACGTGTCGTCCATACTCGAACGTCTTGCCGGGCCGGCCGACCTCCGCGGACTTGATGAGGGCCAGCTGGCCATCCTTGCGGCCGAGCTCCGCGAGACGATCATCTCGACCGTCGCATCCACAGGCGGGCACCTGGGCTCATCGCTCGGGGTCGTGGAGCTGGCGATCGTGCTCCATCGGCTCCTCGAATCACCGCGTGACCGGATCGTCTGGGATACGGGACACCAGGCCTACGCCCACAAGCTCCTGACCGGGCGGCTCGAACAGTTCCCGACCCTTCGCAGCCTCAACGGCATGGGCGGCTTCCCGCGTCGATCAGAGAGCGAGCATGACGTCTTCGATGGGGGACATGCCGGAACGGGACTCTCGATCGCCCAGGGTCTGGCCTCGGCCCGCGATCTCCGCCACGGCCTGGAGCGGATCGCCGTCGTCGTCGGTGATGCAGCGCTGATGACGGGGCTGTCCCTCGAAGCGCTCAACGACATCGGCCATCGGGGCACGCAGCTGACGATCATCCTGAACGACAACGAGATGTCGATCAGCCCGACGGTCGGGGCTTTCTCCACCTATCTCTCGAAGATAAAGCTGAGCGTGGCCTGGCAGCAGAGCAAGACGGCCTATGACAGCCTCGTCGAGAAAATCCCGGTGGTCGGAGAAGGTGCGCTCGAATGGAGCCAGCGCCTGCGCCGTTCTGTCGTCAACCTGGCGGCGCCGGGGCAGTTGTTCGAGGACCTCGGGATCACCTACATCGGGGTCATCCCGGGGCACGACATCCACGCCTTGATCGAGACATTCAGACGGGTGCTGGACCTCAAGGGTCCTGTCATCGTTCACGTCCGGACCCAGAAGGGTCGTGGCTATCGCCCGGCCGAGGCCGACCAGGTCGGGTTCCACGGCGCCGCGCTGCCGCCGATGGGGAGTGCTCCCCAGACCGATGAGCACGATCCGGGCCGGGTCCTCCAAGGTACGTCTGCGCCCCATGGCGCCGGTTCCAACGGCGACGCCATGCCGCCCGCAGCCATCGCGGGCACAGCCAGGAAGATGCCCAACTACACCGCGGTCTTCGCGGAAGAACTCGTGGCCCTTGGGGCCGAAGATCGACGGATCGTGGGGATCACGGCCGGGATGCCGACAGGCACCGGCATGGCTCGATTCCAGGCTGCCTTCCCCGACCGGACGATCGACGTCGGGATCGCCGAGCAGCATGCGGTAACCCTGGCCGCGGGACTGGCGCTGGGTGGCATGCGCCCGGTCGTGGCGCTCTATTCGACGTTCCTCCAGCGGGCGTTCGACCAGACCGTCCACGACGTCTGCCAGAACGACCTGCCGGTCGTGCTCGGGGTCGACCGGGCCGGGCTGGTCGGCGAGGACGGGACGTCGCACCAGGGGATGTTCATGCTCCCGGCCCAGCTGCAGCTCCCGTACCTGGTCGTCGCCAGTCCGAAGGACGAGCAGGAGCTCCGGGCTCTGCTCCGGACCGGACTCGCCCAGGATCACCCGTACGCCCTGCACTACCCGCGCGACGCGGGGTTCGGACTCCCGGCCGTCGAACCGCCGGTGATCCGGGTCGGAGAAGCCGAAATCCTGCGCGAGGGTCACGACGTCCTGTTCGTCGGCTTCGGGCCCATCGTCATGCGGGCCGCCGAGGCGGCGATGGCGCTGGAGCGTGACGGCTGGTCCATCGGCGTCATCAACGCGCGGTTTGCGAAGCCGCTCGACCGGCAGCTCATCCT
>JBBQMH010000025.1:0-25967 GCA_038328755.1 Candidatus Limnocylindrales bacterium | reverse complement strand
GGGGCATCGCGAGAATTGGCGACGCGGGTCGGGGGGTTCGTCCGCGAGGGCGATGTGGATCGGCGACACCAGGGACGAATCGCTGTCATGGAGCTCGACAAGCTCGGGCTGCTCCACGCGGAATTGCCAGGGGACACTGAGGCCATCGACGCGTCCGGCCGTCTCGTGACCGTTGACGACGTGCGGGCCCTCGTTCCAGAGGCGGTGCCGGGGACCGTCTGGGGCTTCGTCGACGCGGTCGGGATGCGCCAGGGGTCTCGTGCATTGGGTCTCCTCGAGGCACTCCTCGACGTCACCCCGGGGCCGGTCCTGCTCGCCGTGCTCCACCGTCGGATACGCGAACTGCTCGAGGTTCGGGATCGCCTGTCTTCGGGAGAAAAGCCCGGGTCGCTCGTCCGCTCGATGCGACTTCAGCCGTTCAGGGCGGAGACGCTCGCCCGGCAGGCGCAGGCGTGGGAGATCGACGAATTGGCTGGAGCGCTCGAAGGCCTGCTCGAACTGGACGCCACGATCAAGGGGGTCGGTGGTGCGGTCGCCGGCGACGGTCAGATCAGGCTGAAGTTCGACCTCTGGGTGTCGGACCTCGTGGCGCCGGGCCAGTAGAACCCCGTCCGACACGGCCCTGCTACGCGGCCCGACGCTACGGGGCCCGGCGCCGGGCCGGTAGGACCCGTCCGCGGTTCAGACCGACCAGGCCTGCTCCTGGATGACGAGGTCACTCTCGATGGCGAAGGTGCACCGACCGGTTGACAGATCCAGGAGCTCGATGAGGTCCGGATCGATGTACAGCTGGTGGCAGTCCTCGCACAGGCCACCCGGAATCCCGAAGCACAGTCGCTCGGACTGATCCGGCATCCGGAACGTCGTGTCGAAGCGGGTCGTGATCAGGCGATGCCGACAGGCCGGACATCGCTCGCGCAGTGGCGTCATGCCGCGATGTTGCGAGCCCGTGCCCCATCGTGGAATGACCCGAGGGTACGGGGACACCCCGTACGGCTGGCCGCCGCTACTGGACGCGAAGGACGGTCTTGGCCTCGGACCAGTGCTTCTCGAGCTGGTAGAAGTCGCGCTCGGGCGGCGTGAACACGTGGACGATCACGATCCCGAAGTCGACCAGAACCCAGTGGGATGCGGGAGTCCCCTCTCGACCCAGCGGTCGAATCTTCTCGTCCCGCATGCCACCGATGACGCCGTCGGCGATGGCATCGAGTTGCCGCTCGGACCCGCCGGAACAGATGACGAAGTAATCCGCCAGGGTCGTGAGGCCCTGGAGGTCGAGGAGCACGATATCGGCGGCCTTCTTGTCCTCGGCGAGTTCCACGATGCGCCGGGCGATGTCGAGGGACGAGCGATCTGAGTCTGCGGCGGTCTTGCGGGCCTTCGCGACGGCACGTGCCCGTTTCGGTATGCCGTCCAGGCTGGGCGCCTCGTCCTGACGCGGCGTGACGGGCGGAGTGGCCACCTCCGAGGGCTCCGATCCCTCCGTTGGCGCGATGGCTTCGGCGTCCGAAGCCGCTGATTTTCGGGTGGCTCTGGTCACTGGGGGTTTGTCCTTGCTGGCTGGCCGGCGGGGCGCTCGGCGGAAACGTAGAGGTGATGATCAACGATGTAGCGCTCGACCGCTTCCGGGACGAGGTAGCGGATGGATCGGACCGCGACGACGCGCGCCCGAATCGAGGTCGACGAGATCCCGAGACGCGGCCCCTCGAGCAGGTCGAACCGCTCCTCCAGGCCAGGGAACTGCTCGGTCAACCAGGCAGGGTCAGGGAGCGGATGATCCTGCCGGGGAACGACGGCCACGCGGCAGGCGGCGAGCAATCGCCGTGGCTCATGCCAGGACGGGAGGCCGCTCAGCGTCTCCGCCGACATGACCAGGGTCAGGTCGGGCGACGTGGCGGCCAGCTCAGCGATCGTGTCGACCGTGTACGAGGGGCCAGGTCGGTCGACATCCACGCGGCTCAGACGAAAAGCCGGATTGCCCGCGATCGCGAGCTGGACCATGGCCACCCGGTCCTCGACCGAGGCCTCTGTCCCACCCGGCTTGTGGGGCGGGATGCCGGCCGGGACGAACAGGATCATCTCCAGGCCCAGGGCTTCCCTCGCCTCTTCGGCAATCGCCAGATGGCCGAGGTGGATCGGATCGAAGCTGCCGCCCATGACGCCAACCGAACCGCCACGCGGTGCACTCGCGCGAGCCAGGTCACTCGGGCGCGTCCCGGGCCTCAGGCCCATCGTTCCATGGCCCAGGCGTCACCGCTCCATTCGAGTTCGACCTCGCCGAACCGGACGAGATCGCCGGCCACGATGCCCGCGCGACGCAATTCGGCGTCGACGCCAAGGCGCTCGAGGTCGCGCTGAAATCGTTCTGTCGACTCCTCGACATCGAAGTTCGTCTGCGCGGCAGCCCGCTCGGCACGCTTGCCGCGAACGCGGAAGGCACCATCTGGCTCGCGCTCGACGGAGAAGCCGTCCTCGAGCGTGTCGATGCGGTGAACCACCACGCCAGACGGTTCCGGTGGCTCGGCCAGCTCCTCCACACTCGGCAACAGCCCCGCCAGCACCACCCGGAATTCGGGGATCCCCTCGCCGCCCGCTGCGCCGATGGGAACGACTGGCAGGCCCTCACGCTCACGAGCCTGGCGAAACGCCGGCCACGCCTCAACGGATTCGGGCAGATCCATCTTGTTGAAGGCCACCAGGATTGGTTTCTCGAGCAGGGCCGGATCGTGGGCCGCCAGCTCCTCGCGAATGACCTGGTGGTCCCATTCGGGATCCCGAGCGGAACCGTCCACGAGATGGACGAGGATGCGGGTCCGCTCAATGTGGCGGAGGAAGGCATGGCCGAGCCCGGCCCCCTCGCTCGCACCCTCGATCAGCCCGGGAACGTCGGCGATCGTCGGGAGTCGCCGGTCCTCGATACCGAGGTCCATGACCCCGAGGTTGGGCTCGAGGGTCGTGAACGGGTAGGCAGCTATCCTGGGGTTCGCGGCAGTCAGGGCGGCGAGCAGCGTCGACTTGCCGGCGTTCGGCAGGCCGACGAGTCCGATGTCGGCGATCAGCCGAAGCTCCAGCCGGACCCACCGTTCCTCGCCAGGCTCGCCCTTCTGTGCGTGCTTGGGAGCCTGGTGGGTGGACGTCTTGAAGTGCGTATTGCCGAGACCCCCACGGCCGCCTCGTCCGATCATGGCCATCTGGCCGGTCGCGACGAGGTCGGCGATCAGCTCGCCCGTGGCGTCGTCATAGATCGCGGTCCCGGGCGGGACCTGGAGGATGAGGTCTCCACCGGCCTTGCCATGCCGGCGAGCCTTGGACCCGCGACCACCGTTATCGGCCCGGAAATGATGGCGAAACGAGAAGTCACGGAGCGTCGTGTGCCCCGCGTCGACCACGAGATGGATGGAGCCACCACGCCCACCGTCACCGCCATCGGGCCCGCCGCGGGGCACGTGGGCTTCCTGCCGAAACGTGGCCGCCCCATCGCCACCACGGCCGGCCCGAACATTGATCTTGACGCGGTCGAGGAACATCCGGCCTATCTTCCCACGCGTTGGCGGCGCGCTGAGATCAGGCAGTGAGCGCGGTGGCGGATGGACGACTGGCACGGCTCGCGGCCGCAGGCGACGATCAGAGGTACCGCCGCGGGTTCACCCGGTAGCCGCCGTTCCAGGGCATGCCGCTCCAGACCTCGAAGTGGAGGTGCGGCCCAGTGGCATGGCCGCTCGATCCGATCCGACCGACCTGCTGGCCGCGCGAAACGGACTGGCCGACGTGAACGGAGATCGCGGACATGTGGTTGTAGGTCGTGTACAGCCCGGACCCGTTGGCGATCCAGACGACGTTGCCGCCACCGCCGCTCCGCCATCCGGACCAGATCACTGTGCCCGCCGCAGCGGCGTTGACGCGGGAACCGTAGTCAGCCGCGATATCGATGGCGTAGTGACCGTAGCGGAATGGCTGGCTGATGTAGTTACCGCCTCCGACCACTGGCCAGGAGAGCTTGCCGCCGGAGTAGGTGCTCGGGCCGGAGCTGCTGCCACCTCCGCCACCACCACCCCCGGACACCTTAGCGACCGGCTTGGGAGTCGGAATGGGCGCTCCGGCGGCGTTCGGAAGGATGAGGACCTGGCCGATGATCAGGTTCGGATCCTCGAGCTCGTTGATCGAGGCGATATCGTCGGTGGTCAGGCTGTACTTCGCGGCCAATGATTCGAGGGTGTCGCCATCCTTGACCGTGACCACCAGCCCGCTGACCGGCGGGATGATCAGCTTCTGGCCGACATGGAGATCGTCCTTGGCGGTGAGCTTGTTGGCCCACCAGATCGTCATCATGGAGATGCCGTAGCGGCTGGCGATTCCGGTCAGGGTGTCGCCCGATTGAACGACATACGTTTCCAGGAGACCGCTGCCGTCCTGGACGTTGGTGCTGACGGCGACCGGCTTGTAGAGCGTGCCATCGCTGGAGTAGGTCTCCGTCGGCGTTCCCGTGAGATCGGACTGCCCGGCGTCGGAACCGTCAGGACCGGTCTGGCTGGCGAGGCGCACGGGATCCAACAGATCCGTCGGGCCGCCACCGATGGCGAGCCTGGGGCCAGATCCGGAGGCGTCGACGGAGCCTGTGGGACTGACCGCAGCCGCTGGCTGGAAGCTGACGAGGCTGGCGCCGAGGACGACGATCGCGGCAACCACCGGAAGCATGCGCTCGGAGGACGAGTGGACCGCAAGGCTGCGCCGCAGCGACGTCGACCGCGGCCGACCGACCGGAGGCGGGGCAAGGTGGGCTCGATGTGCGACGGCTGCGGCTCGCGCACCAACCATCCTCAGCCTGCCGATTGTTCGGCGACGGAGGCGTCTAGCGTGCACTGAGCGCTCGCTCGTGGTCCGGCGGAGGCGCGCAATGGCGCGCACGACGCCGGCCGGGGCGTTCGGCAATATGGTCTCCTGCGAGAGCGGTCCGAGACGGGCGGGGGGCGCGCGCGTTCGGGATTCGGACCGGTCGGGGGCCTGGATCTTAATTAGGGTCTCATGCTGCAGCGCCGACCGCTCCTCCGCGGACGTCGATGCCGGCCGACCTTACCATGGCCTTCGCCGGCGGCGCAAACCCCCGGGGGGCCTGGAACCCGGGGGCCGAATGGCCCTACTGGTCGAGGCTCTTGGTCAGGCCGGCCAGGAATTGGACGTTGTTGTCCGTCTTGGACAGGCGGTTGAGCAGCAGCTCGATGCCCTCATTGGTGCCGACGGCGGACAGCATGCGACGCATCGTCCAGACCATCTTCAGGGTGCCGTCCTCGAGGAGCAGCTCCTCGCGACGAGTGCCGGATCGCATCACGTCGATGGCGGGGAAGATACGCTTCTCGCCCAGCTTGCGATCGAGGATGAGCTCGGAGTTACCCGTGCCCTTGAACTCCTCGTAGATGACGTCATCCATCCGCGAGCCGGTGTCAACGAGGCAGGTGGCGATGATCGTGAGCGAGCCGCCCTCCTCGATCTTTCGCGCCGCACCGAAGAACCGCTTGGGTGGGTAGAGGGCGATCGGATCGATGCCGCCCGACAGCGTCCTGCCCGAGGGTGGCAGCGCAAGGTTGTAGGCGCGGGCAAGCCGGGTGATCGAGTCCATGAGGATGACGACGTCGCGGCCGGTCTCGACCTGTCGCTTGGCGATCTCAAGGGCCATCTCCGCAACGCGGGTGTGGTTCTCGGTCGGCTCGTCGAAGGTGGAGCTGATGACCTCGCCGTTGACGCTGCGCCGCATGTCCGTGACTTCCTCGGGGCGCTCGCCGATGAGGGCGACCATGAGGAGGATCTCCGGGTAGTTGGCGGTGATCCCGTTGGCGATGTTCTTGAGGAGCATCGTCTTGCCGGCCTTCGGCGGGCTGACGATCAGGGCTCGCTGGCCCTTGCCGATCGGGTTGACGAGGTTGACCAGGCGCTGGCTGAGGTTCTTCGGATCGCTCTCGAGGTTGATCAGTTCGTTCGGATGAACCGGCGTCAGGTCGCCGAAGTGCGGCCGCGCGCGAGCGGTCTCGCTGTCTACGCCGTTGACGGAGTCGACGCGAAGCAGGCCCCAGTACTTCTCCTGCTCGCGCGGCGCCCGGACGGCGCCCGAAACGCGATCGCCGATCCGCAGGCCATAGCGGCGGACCTGGCTCGACGAAACGTAGATGTCGTCGCTGCCGGGGAGCAGGCCGTGGCGGCGCATGAACCCGTAGCCCTCGTCGACCACGTCAAGGATGCCGGTTGCGTAGGCGTGTCCAGCGCGCTCGGTCTGCGCCTGGAGGATTCGATCGACGAGATCGTCCTTGCGATCTGCGGTTCCGGTCTCCATCTTCAGGTCGCGACCGACCTGGCGGAGCTCTGTGACGCTCATATCGCGGAGATCGGAGACCTCGAGGTCATTCCGCTCGCGGGCGGCCTCGAGTTCCTGCATCTCCTCGAATTCGCTCACGGGCGCGCGGCCAACCGGGTTACGGCGCCGCGGACGACGGTTACGTGGACGCTGATCTGGACCGGGCATCAGGAAGGGGCCACCTGCATCTGCAAGGAGGGGTCATTCGGCCGCGCGGGGAAAGAGTCCGCGGCGCGGACGGGTGGGGAAGGTATCGAGTATGGACCGCGATCGGCGCGTCGTCAATCGTTCAGCGAGTGGCAGTGGCGTACCCGGGCGCCGGGCTGCTGGACCGCGCCGCACGCCCAGCCGAGCCGCGCTGCACGCCCAACCTGCGTATCGTCGGTCCGCGCTGCACGCCCAACCTGCGTATCGTCGGTCCGCGCTGCACGCCCAACCTGCGTATCGTCGGTCCGCGCTGCACGCCCAACTTGCGTATCGTCGGTCCGCGCTGCACGCCCAACCTGCGTATCGTCGGTCCGCGCTGCACGCCCAACCTGCGTATCGTCGGTCCGCGCTGCACGTCCAACGTGCGTATCGTCGGTGCGCGCCAACCTGAACACCGCGTCGGGGCTTGATCCGCTCTCCTCGCGTGCAATGTGCCGACTTTTCAGAGCCAGACTTGCCCAATACGGCTCGCTGTGCGTGCGGGTGGCCATCCCGATCGGAGATACGCTCGCTGCGCGTTCAGTCGGGGTGCGTGGCGAGGCCTCAGAGAGAGGTGCGTGGCGGTACGATCCAGCCATGTCAAAGGAAGACCCAGGCGCACAGACGCGGTCAGGGCCTGATCCGGTGCCCACGTCTGCCACCCTGGCTGAGTCCGGGCCGGTCGTTCGCCCATCCGGCCAGCGTGGCAACGCCGCGCCGCCCGCCGAGGTCGGGGCGATGTTCGACCGCATCGCGCGCACCTACGATCCGCTCAACGCCCTGATCTCGGGATTCCAGGAGCCCCGATGGCGTTCCCGGCTCGTGGCGTCGTGTGGGCTCGGGCTGGGGATGGCGGCACTCGATGTTGCCACGGGCACCGGCGCGGTAGCGAGGGACCTGGCGAGGCTGGTCGGGCCGACGGGGCGCGTTGTGGGGGTGGATATCTCTCCGGGCATGCTCGAGATCGCTCGATCAAGGGCCGCGACGGGCACCGGTACCGGGGCGCTGCCGGTGAGTTCCTACGTGGTTGGCGATGCCATGGCTCTGCCAGTCGAGGATGGGGCGTTTGACGCAGCCACGATCGCCTTCGGCATGCGCAACCTGCCCGACTACGAGCGCGGCTTTTCGGAGATGACACGGGCCGTCAGGCGTGGTGGTGTCGTGGCATGCCTGGAAATCGCCCGACCCGCATCGGTCGTGGGCCGACTGGGCCGCATCTGGTTCGAGCGGGTGGTGCCCGGTATTGGTCGGCTGGCCGGCCAGGGCGATGCGTACCGCTACCTCGTGTCGAGCGTTCGAGCGTATCCCGAGCCCGCGCAGATCGCGGAGGTCATGGAGCGCGCCGGGCTGGTTGACGTTGCCTGGACCTCGATGACCTTCGGGATGGTCACGCTGCACACGGGCCGCAGCCCCTAGGAGGAGTGCGAGCGGCGGGGGGCGGGGCCGGGCGGGAGCGGGCCAGCCGGGTGGGCGGTGAGCGGGGCGGCCTCGGGCCGGGCGGCGGGCGCCAAATCCCGTCAAATACGATCCCGGGTCGTGGTATCGGGCTTGCGAGACGGATACGGCCCCATCTACGACCCCGGGTCGTGTAAGGCGCGATCCGGCCCGCTGCAACGGCTGACAGGCGCCGGTTCACGCTCGGATTGTGCTCAGACGAGGGTCCTGGACGCGTCGTCGGGCCGCGATGCCAGGGGGAACCGCGCCTACCACGATCCCGGATCGTAAATGGCACCCGGCGAGGGCCGGGCGAGGGCCGGGCGAGGGCCGGGCGAGGGCCGGGCGAGGGCCGGGCGAGGGCCGGGCGAGGGCCGGGCGAGGGCCGGGCGAGGGCCGGGCGAGGGCCAGGCGAGGGCCGGGCCAGGCGAGGGCCGGGCGTCGGGCCGAGGGCCAAGGCTGGGCCGGGCACCGCGGGGCCAGCGCGAGGCCCACCCAGCGACGAGGGCCTAGTTCTTCGACGCCTCGAGGGCCTTGCGCGCCGATTCCCAGTCTGCGCGGAACTGGGCGATGCCCTTGTCAGTGAGTGGATGGCGGACCATCTGCTGGAAGATCTTGAACGGGATAGTGGCGATGTGGGCACCGGACAACGCCGAGTCGGTCACGTGGCGGGGGTGGCGAATCGACGCGGAGAGGACCTCGGCCTCCATCTCGTGGAAGCGGATGATGTCCGAGAGTTCCCGGATGACGATCATCCCCTCTTCGCTGATGTCATCGAGGCGTCCGACGAACGGCGACAGCAGGGAGGCGCCGGCCCGCGCCGCGAGCAATCCCTGGTTCGCGGTGAAGATCAGCGTGCAGTTGGTGGAGATGCCCTCGGCCGCGAACCGACTGATGGCCTCGAGGCCGGTCTCGGACATCGGCACCTTGACCACGATGTTGTCCGCGATCTTGGCGAAGTGGCGACCTTCCTTGAGCATCCCGTCGACGTCGTCCGCAACGACCTCGGCAGAGACAGGGCCATCGGTGATCGTGCAGATCTCGGCGAGGACTTCGTCATAGGTCTTGCCCGACGTCCGCGCGAACAGGCTCGGATTGGTGGTGACGCCATCGAGGACGCCCCAGCGGGCGACGGTGCGGATTTCTTCGATGTCGGCGGTGTCAAGAAAGAGCTTCATGGGTAATCGGACTCCAGTGCGAGTCGCCGGAACACGGATCGGCGGCGAGTGAGCGGCGATTCTACGCCGACCCGCCGCCGCGCTCCTACGCTGACCCGCCGCCGCGCTCCTCAGAAGCCGATTGGCTCACGGCTCAGGATCACGGTGGTGCGACCGGGGCGTTCGCCCTGGGATACGAGGATCTTGTTTACCTTGCTGCGCATGCCGTACATCTCCTGCATGCGGACGTCCTCGAGCGGCTGCGCGTAGTGCTCGATTCGTTCGAACGCGGTCGCGAGGTCCGGGACGATCTTCTGGGCCCGATCACGAGGACAACGCGGCCGGCGCCGTTGGCAAGCGGGGCGAGCTGGCTGCCGCTCCCGGACGCCCAGACGAGCTTGCCGTCCTCGGTCACGGCTGCGGCGCTGTTCACGAAGAAGTCCGGCGCGGCGCCGAGTTTGCGGATCTCACGGGCTTGCGTCGCGCGATCCATCGTGTGAAGTCGCGGCTTGATGGCATCGACGGCGCAACTACGTACTAGATCGTTGCAGATGCAACTACCTGCCGGGGCAGGGTCGCGCTGATCGGGCGAAGGCCGCGTTGCGCCGGCGATCAATGCACGGGCGCCAGCGGCTGGGCGCCAGCAGCCTGCGGCCCGACCCGTCAGCCGGCTGGGGTGATGACCTCGGCGCCGGGCGCGGCCTGGCTGGGTGCGGGCGCCGCCGTCACGGACCGGGCGACCAGGACCGGCTCTCGCCCATCGCGCACGGCCAGGGCGGCCGTCACGAATCCATCGAACAGCGGGTGCGGCCGCTCGGGTCGGCTCTTGAACTCGGGGTGGAACTGGCTGGCCAGGAAGTACGGGTGATCGCGGAGTTCCACGATCTCGACGAGACGCCCGTCGGGTGACTGGCCGGACAGGATCATGCCGGCGGCCTCGAGCATCTGCCGATAGCGGTTGTTGACCTCGAAGCGGTGGCGATGCCGCTCGTAGATGACTTCCTGTCCGTAGACCGCCGCGGCCTTGGAGCCCGGGGTCAGCTTCGCGGGATAGATGCCCAGGCGCATCGTGCCGCCCTTGTCCTCCATCTCACGCTGATCGGGCATGAAATCGATGACCGGGTTATCGGTGAACATGTCGAACTCCGTCGAGTTGACGTCCGGGTTGCCGGTCACCTCGCGCGCGAACTCGATGACGGCGCACTGCAGCCCGAGGCACAGACCGAGGTATGGAACCTTGTGATCGCGAGCAAAGTGCGCGGCGAGGACCTTGCCCTCGATACCGCGATGCCCAAAGCCTCCGGGGACGAGCACACCAGCAGCGCCGTCGAGGCGCTCGTGCAGATTCTCCTTGGTGAGCGTCTCGGAATCGACCCATCGAACCCGGGCGTCCACCTCGTGCGCCCAGGCCGCGTGGCGAAGCGCCTCGGTGACCGAGAGATACGCATCGGGCAGCTCGATGTACTTGCCGACGAGCGCGATCTCGACCACCGGCTTCGGCCGCTTGATCCGATCGACCAGGGCGCGCCAACCATCCAGGTCGGGTTCGGTGGCCTTCTCGCCGAGGCCCAACTCACGGACCACGAGTCGGCCGAGACCGAGCGCCTCGAACTGGAGCGGGACTTCGTAGATCGTCTCCGCGGTCGCTGCCGGGATGACCGCATCGATGTCGACGTCGGTGAAGAGCGCGATCTTCTCGCGGATCTCGTCGGGGACCTCGTGATCGGAGCGCAGGACGATCACATCGGGCTGGATGCCGATGCCGCGCAGCTCCTTGACCGAGTGCTGCGTGGGCTTCGTCTTGAGCTCACCAGTGGCCGCCAGCTCGGGCAGGAGGGTGACGTGGACGTACAGGACATTCGAGCGCCCGACGTCCTTGCGCATCTGGCGGATGGCCTCGAGGAAGGGCAGGGACTCGATGTCACCGACCGTGCCGCCGACCTCGACGATCACGACATCCGGATCGCCGTCCTTGCCGACGCGTCCGATCCGCTCCTTGATCTCGTTGGTGATGTGCGGGATGACCTGGACCGTGCCGCCGAGGTAGTCGCCGCGGCGCTCCTTGGCGATGACGGCCTGGTAGATGCGGCCCGTCGTCACGTTGGAGAGCTGGCTCAGGTTCTCGTCGATGAAGCGCTCGTAGTGCCCGAGGTCGAGGTCCGTCTCGGCGCCGTCATCGGTGACGAAGACCTCGCCGTGCTGGTACGGGGACATCGTGCCCGGATCCACGTTGATGTACGGATCGAGCTTGAGGATGGAAACCTTCAGACCCCGTGCCTTGAGGAGACGCCCGATGCTGGCGGCGGTGATGCCTTTGCCGAGAGAGGAGGTCACGCCTCCGGTCACAAAGACATACTTCGCCATGGATCGCTGCTCCTCCGGGGGTTTTTCGAATGGTACCGGAAGGGGACCCGGGGCGCGAATCGAGCCGGTCGCTCCACTCCTGGGGCGTGTGGTAGGCGGCCCGAGCGCCCGGAATCGCGGATCTGGCGGGCCAGGGGGCCGGGGCCCCACACTCACGCGAGACGGCGCGCCCGGAAACGCCCTCGAGCACCAGGAACCCGCAGCGCTCGGGCGATGGCGACGCCGGCGATGATCACTGCCCCGCCGGCGACCTGGGTTGGCTGGATCGCCTCGCCGAGGAAGACGGCGCCAAGGATGACGGCAATGAACGGCACGAGGAACTGGAGCCCGGTGATCCGTGTCGGCCCGAGGAGCTTGATCGCATTGAATACGATCACGTTGGCGATCCCGGCGGCAATCAGCGCGGAATAGGCGAACCCGGCCCACGCACCCATCGAGACGGCGCCCCAGTTCGCCCCCGCGGTCTGGACGAGTCCGATCGGAGCCAGCGCGATGCTCCCCCCGATCATCGCGATGGCTGTGGTTCGAAGCGGCGAGTGCCGGGCGAGGATCGGCGCCCCCCAGGACGTGTAGGCGGCCCAGCAGATGGCGGCCAGGAGCGTGAGGCCGTCACCGACGAGGGACGTACCCAGGGCCAGACCCGGCCCGCCGGCGATGACCACGCCGACACCGGCAAACGAGATGAGAGCCCCACCGATCTTGCGGCGCGTCAGGGTGTCCGAGCCCGCGAGCGCCGCGAACAGCACCGTGAAGACCGGCGTCGAGGCAATCAGAAATGCTGAATCCCCGGCCGGGATCGTCTGCAGTGCCGTTGGCCAGAGGATCTGGTACAGCCCGAAGCCGACCGCCCCCAGTCCCATGATCGGCAGCGCCTCGCGTACCGGCATCCGGATATGCCCCTCGCGCCAGCGGAGCACCAGCAGGAGCAGCACGGCGGCGAGCGTGAAGCGGAGGTAGGCGAAGGCGATCGGTGGGATCTCGCGATTGGCCGCCTTGACGACGATGAAGTTCGCGCCCCACGCCACCACCACGAGGAGGACGCCGATCTCGGCGGCCCGATGTCCGCGCAGCCCGCCCTGTTCCGGGATCGGCAGCGGCGCACCCCGGTGGCGCGCCCGGCGCCTCGCCCGGCATGACGATGCGGGCGCGGACATGCCAACGCCCGCCGGTGGTCCGGCGGGCGTTTCGCTCGCGGTGAGCGGCTGGCGCGGTTGGATCAGGTGCCTTCCTGATCCAGCTCCAGCGACTCCTCGTCGGGCTCTTCGGTCAGTTTCAGCCAGACGAACAGCCCGGCAAGAACGACGAGCGGGATCACGACGAGCGCGCCGAGGGTCACTCCCAGGGCGACGGCGACGGTCTTGAGTGCACGCATGTGCGGTACCTCCTGTACGACGGGGTCAGGTCTTCGCCGCGTCCTTCACGGCTGGTCGGGACGGAATTCGGAAGGTGGGCCCGCGGGCGATGAGCGCCTCGAGGTCGTCCCTGGTGAACTCGGCGAGCGTGTGCTTGGAGCCCATCTGCTGCGCCTGATGGAGCCGGACCACGAACGCGCCGTCCTGCTCGAAGAAGAAGATGTCCTTGGGTCGTTGTTCGTCGAGGTACTTCCCGATGGCCCGCAGGCTGTGCTCGTATCGCCCGAGCGGCGGCAGCTCCGGCTGCGGACCGCTGCCACGGCGGGCCACGGCCTCATCCATGAACGCGGAAATGTCATCATCCTGGAACGTCAGCGTCTCCTTGGTCAGCTGACCCATCGACTCGGACCACGTGCTCGAGCCGCCTCCGACGACGACCAGTCCCTGGACGATGAACCCGTCGGGCACTTCCAGGAGCAGCACGTCCCGCATGTCCCGACGATCCAGGTAGGCGCCGATGGACCGCAGGACCTCCTCGAAGTCCTGGCGGGGACTGCCCTCATAGATCCGCATGGCGCCTCCCTGGGGCGAGTAACCGCTCGCAGCACTTCTTCCGGAGCCCGTCGGTCGGTCGTAGAGGTCCGACCTGGCTGACTCGCGGGTCGCTCATCCGGAAGATGGCAACTGTCCCGAGTGTAGCGACGCCCCCACCCGCCAGCAAGGACCGGTCGGATCCCGTGTCAGCCGCGAGGTGGGCGCGGGAAGAACCCTGATGTCCGCCGGATGTACTCCGCGTAGCCGGGACGTCGGTCGACGATGGTGCTCTCAAGGAGGCCGGCGCCGGAGACGCGGATGAGCAGGACGGACATCACGATCGGCCCGATGGCGGTCCACCACGCTCCTGTTGATAGCGCAATCAGGAAGAGGCCCCACCAGACGCAGAAATCGCCGAAGTAGTTTGGGTGGCGCGTGTAGCGCCAGAGCCCTCGGTCCATGACCTTGCCCTTGTTTGCCGGGTCGCGCTTGAACCGGGTGAGCTGGAGATCTCCGACCGTCTCGAAGAAGAGCCCGATCCCCCAAAGGCCGATGCCCACGAGGACCAGCGGGGCCCCGATAGCGAGGTCCGTCGTCGCAGCCTGTGCCGGCAGCGAGACCAACCAGGCGAGCAATGCCTGGAGCAGAAAGACCGAGAAGAGGCTGATCAGCGGGAACCGAGGCCCGGCGCGCTCGCGCATGCGCACGTAGCGATAGTCCTCGCCCTTGCCAAGGTTCCGCCAGGCGAGGTACGCGGACAGACGCACGCCCCAGATCGTGACGAGGATGGGCGCGAGCAAGGCCGCAGCAGGGGGCCAGGGCGTCGCGCAATCGACGGTCTGGCAGGCTGGCCCCCCGACGAGGATGAAGGCGCGGATGTACTGCGACCAGACGATGACGACGAAGGCCATGCCCCAGAACGGATCGACGATCGAGGCGTCACGGACGACGACCGAGACGACCCAGAGAGCCGCCATGAACACGGCCACCACGACCAGGTTGCCGAGGAAGAAGATGTCGGGGCCCATCGACGCGGGCCGCTCAGCGAGGCCCGGCGAGGATCGCCGCGATCTGGCCGGCGACCCGGGCGTCGTTCACGATGAGCGCCGTGTTGGCGCGAACCGAGGCGCCGTCAGTGATCTCCGCGATCCGGGCCAGGAGCCATGGCGTGAGGGCCGGTCCATGCACGCCGACCTCGTCCGCCTCGTGGGTCGCCCGCTCGGCAACGGCGCGAGCGACGTCGTCCGGGAGCGCGACATCGGCGGGCACGGGAACGCAGACGACGATGGCCGTGTCCAGCCCGAGCCCGAGGTGGACGCCGGCCAACGCTGCCGCCGCCGCGACGTCCGCCACGCTCCAGGGAGCGCGGATTCCCGATGATCGCGCCGTGAAGCCCGGGAGATCCTCCTGGCCGACCGCGACCACCGGAACGCCCCGCGTCTCGAGGTACTCGATCGTGGCCGGGACATCGAGGATGGCCTTCGGTCCGGCACACACGACGACCATCGGCGTCCTGGCCAGCTCCTCGAGGTCAGACGAGATATCGAGGGTCGGAGGGTGCAGAGCATCCGGACCGCCGAGCGCACCGCGATGGACACCGCCGATCCCGCCCGTGGCGAAAACGCGGATCCCACCCAGGTGGGCAACGATCATCGTCGCCGAGACCGTGGTCGCCGACCAGCCGGCCCGCGACAACGCGGCAGAGAGGCTCGGCCGGGCGGCCTTCAGGACCGACCCCGACGGTGCCGTCGCAAGCGCCTCGAGTGCCTCGTCATCCAGACCCACGAGGAGCCGACCATCACGGATCGCGACCGTCGCCGGCACGGCACCGGATTCGCGAACCGCTGCCTCCGAGGCCCGGGCGACCTCGACGTTCTGCGGGTATGGCAATCCGTGGCTGATCAGTGTGGATTCAAGTGCCACGACCGGGCGGCCGGTCGCGAGGGCCTGATCCACCTCGAGGTGGATCGACAGTCGGTCGTGCAGTGACCCGGTCATCCGGCGGGGAGCTCCGGCCGACGGACGACGAGCTGCCGGGCGGCGGCGCGATGCCCGGCCACGGTGGCTCGATGGAGCGCATCGGCGAGATGCCGGCCAGCGGCACGCGCGGTCAGCCAACCCGCGATGAAGCCGGCGCTGAATGCATCGCCCGCCCCGGTGGTGTCGGCCGCCGCGACCTGCGGAGTCGCGACATCGAACGTGAGCGGCTCGGCGCCCACGACCCGGGCGTGAACCCGGGCGCCTCGCGCGCCTCGCTTGATCACCGCGATCGCTGCATGGTCGAGGATGCCGGCCGTGGCCGCGCGCCCGAGGAACGCCTGGGCTTCGCCCTCCGTAGCGAAGATCACGTCGGGCATCACCGACTCGACGAGGTCGCGAGCCCTCCGGCGGCCCTCCACCAGCAGCGGACCGATGGAGGAAAGGTCCAGGGAGACCTGCGCGCCCTGGATCGCGCCAGAGGTCGCGCCAGAGGTCGCGCGCGGGGTCGCGCCAGAGGTCGCGCGCGCCCTCGCAACCGCATCCCGCGCTGTTGCCGCAATCGGTTCGCCCATGAGCGAGTAGGCGGGCAAGTGGATCAGATCCAGCCGGGCGAACCACTCTGGCCGGAGATGGTCGGGTCGGAGCGCCAGCGCAGCCCGTCGGTCGGCCACGAACGAGCGCTCCCCGTTTGGCAGGACGAGCACCCCGATGCGGCCGGTCCGTTCGCCGGCGATTCGTGCCGCGTGGACCCGGACACCGTCCGCCTGGACCTGGGCGACCAGGCTTCGGCCCGCGCCATCGCGCCCCACCGCGCAGACCAGCTGCACGTCCGCTCCGAGGCGAGCCAGCCAGCGCGCGGTATTCGCCGCCGAACCACCCTGCCGAATTCCCACGGATCCTGGAACGTCGGTCCCAGTCTCGATCGGTCGGTCAGGAGCCAGCACGACGTCGAGGACGAGGTCGCCGAGGACGAGGACACGAGGCTTCGAGACAGCTGCCATGTGGTGATGGTATCGGTCCGGGGCCTCCCGTTGGTACGATCCACATGTGCATGACCTCACCCCCGACCTCGAGCGACTGGCAATCAACACGATCCGGACCCTGTCGATCGACGGAGTCCAGAAGGCGAATTCAGGTCACCCGGGCGCACCGATGGGCATGGCCCCGATGGCCTACACGCTCTGGACGCGCTTCCTGCGCCACGCGCCGACCAACCCGGCCTGGCCCGATCGCGACCGCTTCGTGCTGTCGGCCGGCCACGCGTCGATGCTCCTGTACTCGCTCCTCCACCTGACCGGATACGACGTCACGCTCGATGACCTCAAGTCGTTCCGGCAGTGGGACTCGCGGACGCCCGGGCATCCCGAGTTCGGACTCACGCCCGGCGTCGAGGCGACCACGGGACCACTGGGCCAGGGCTTCACGAATGCGGTCGGCATGGCCATCGCCGAGCGGCGGCTGGCCCACGAGTTCAATCGGGCCGGCCACGACGTGGTCGATCACTGGACCTACGCGATGGCCAGCGACGGCGATCTCCAGGAGGGCATCAGCTCGGAAGCCGCGAGTCTCGCCGGTCACCTGATGCTTCGCAAGTTGATCGTCCTCTACGACGACAACCACATCCAGCTCGATGGCCCGACCGACATGGCCTGGTCCGAGGACGTCCTCGCCCGGTTCGAGGCGTATCGCTGGCAGACCCAGCGGGTTGACGACGGCAACGACGTGTTCGCGATTGCGACCGCGATCTCGGAGGCCCATCGCGACGCCCGGCCCTCGATCATCGCCGTCCGGACACATATCGGGTTTGGCAGCCCGGACAAGCAGGACACCCAGAAGGCCCACGGCGCCCCACTCGGGCCCGACGAAGTCCGACTGACCAAGGAGGCGTACGGCTGGGATCCGGATGCCCAGTTCCTGGTGCCCGATGAGGCGCTCGATATCTTCCGTGCAGCAATCCCCGAAGGCGAAGCTCTGGCGGAGGATTGGGACGCCCGCATGTCCCGCTACGCCGATGCGTTCCCCACGGAGGCGGCGGACCTGCGCCGCCGACTCGCCGGCGATCTTGGCGCCGGGTGGGATGCGGGCCTGAAGACCTACGCCATCGGCGAGGACTTCGCCACGCGACAGGCGAGCCAGGCCGCGATCCAGGCACTCGCCGGGCCGGTCCCGGAACTCTTCGGCGGTGCGGCAGACCTGTCCGAGTCCAACCTCACCGACGTCAAGGGTGCCGGCGACTTCGAGGTCGAGCTGGCGGGCAGGAACCTCCGGTTCGGGGTTCGGGAGCACGCCATGGGTGGCATCGCCAACGGGATCGCTTATCACGGCGGGTTCATCCCCTACGCAGCCACGTTCCTGACCTTCAGTGACTACATGCGCGGTTCCGTCCGGATTGGCGCGCTCGCCGGGCTCCACGTGATCTACGTCTGGACCCACGATTCGGTTGGCCTCGGCGAGGACGGGCCGACCCATCAGCCCGTGGAGCACTACGCAGCGCTGCGCGCGATCCCGAACCTGTGGTTCGTCCGGCCGGGTGATTCGAACGAGGCGACCGCCGCCTGGGCGCTCGCGGTCGAGCGGCGGGATGGGCCGGTCGCCCTGGCCCTGACTCGCCAGAAACTGCCGACGCTCGCCCGTACCGCCGAGCTGGCCCGCGAGGGAGTCCGACGCGGTGGATACGTGCTCCGGCCCGCATCCAACGAGGCATCCGGCGGAGCGCCGAGGATCATCCTGATCGCCACGGGCTCCGAGCTGCAGCTGGCGGTGGGCGCTGCCGAGACGCTCGAGGCGGAGGGAACGTCGGCGCGGGTGGTCTCACTCCCCTGCTGGGAGCAGTTCGAGGCGCAGGACGCGGGATATCGAGAGTCGGTCCTACCGCGCGCCGTCAGGGCGCGGGTCACGGTGGAGATGGGCATTTCGCTCGGCTGGGAGCGCTACGCCGGCGACGACGGCGCGATCATCGGGATCGATCACTTCGGCGCGTCGGCGCCGGCACCGACCATCCTCGAGCACTTCGGGTTCACGGTGGACCGGGTGGCCGAGGTCGCGCGTGACGTGGTCGCGGGCACGATTCGCGGACGCGTTCACACGCTCGACCCCGGACATCAGCCGAGCGGACTCGGACTCGGGCACGACTGATGCGCGTGGCGCTGTCGGCCGATCATGCGGGCGCGGAACTCAAGGCCGAGCTGCTCCAGCGGTTGGCGACGGCGGCGCCCGGACACTCGTACCTCGATCTCGGCGGAGACGGCTCGGACCCGCTGGACGACTATCCCGACTTCGCGAGGCGCCTTGGGCATGCGATCCGCGATGGTGAGGCGGATCGCGGGATCCTGATCTGTGGCTCGGGCGTCGGGGCGTCCGTGGCGGCCAACAAGATCCGCGGCATCCGCGCGGCTGTCTGCCACGACACATACTCCGCCCACCAGGGCGTGGAACATGACGACATGAATGTGCTGACGCTCGGCTCGCGCGTGATCGGGCCGGAACTGGCCCTCGAGTCGACGCTTGCCTTTCTCGGAGCAACGTTTTCCGGGGAGCCGCGCCACGTGCGCCGGCTGAACAAGGTCCTCGAGATCGAGGCAGAGGAGACGACATGAGCACGGAGTTCGACCTGCGTCTCGGCCCCGCCGATGAGGAGCGTGTGGCCGCGGTGACAGCCCACGCCCAAGGCCAGGAGTGGCCACGCCGGCTGATGGACCGCGACGCATCGCTCTGGTCGGACGATCCGGCCATCCAGGCCACCGTGGCGGAGCGCCTCGGCTGGCTTGATGCGCCTGGCCATTTCACCGATCAGATCGCGGCCCTCGAAGGCTTCGGCGACGGGATCCGCGTGGCCGGATTCCGGACCGCGGTCGTCATGGGGATGGGGGGCTCGAGTCTCGCGCCCGAGGTACTGCACCGGACCTTCGGGACGGCCGACGGCTACCTCGACCTGCGGGTGCTGGATTCAACCGACCCGGAGGCCGTCGCGGCAACCGTGGACGATCTCGACCCACTGTCAACTCTCTGGATCGTGGCTTCGAAGTCAGGGACGACCACCGAGCCGCTGGCCTTCCTGGCGGACGCGTGGGCCCGGGTCAGCGCCGCGCTGGAGGCGGCCGGGTCCGACCAGAAGCCGGGCGACTTCTTCGTCGCGATCACTGACCCCGGCAAGAGCGTTGCGGCGATCCCTCATCACGACGAGTTGCGGGAGGTCTTCCTCAACCCGCCGGACATCGGCGGCCGCTACTCGGCGATCTCGTACGTCGGGCTCGTTCCCGGATCGCTGATCGGCCTCGACCTCGATGCCCTGCTGACCTCGGTTTCGACGATGCTGGCGGCGTGTCGGGAGCCGGAACCAGACCGCAACCCCGGGGCAATGCTCGGCATTGCCCTCGGCGAGCTTGCTCGAGCCGGCCGGGACAAGTTGACGATCATCACCGACGAGGCACTGGCGAGCTTCGGCGGATGGGCGGAGCAATTGATCGCCGAGTCGACCGGCAAGCATGGCGTCGGCATCGTGCCGGTGGACCGGGAGCCGCTGGGCCCTGTCACCGCCTACGGTGCCGACCGGGTTTTCGTCTCTCTCAAGCTGGCCGAGTCGCCGGATCCCTCGGCCGGGCTGCTCGATGCCCTTGCCGTCGCCGGGCATCCGGTCATCAGCCTGACGCTCGAGGATCCGATGGATATCGGCGCGGAGTTCGTGCGCTGGGAGGTCGCCACGGCCATCGCCGGGATCGTCCTGGGCATCGACCCGTTCGACCAGCCCAATGTCGAAGAGGCAAAGGAGCTGACTCGCCACGTCCTGGCGTCCGCCGGCAGCCATGGATCGGGCGACCCAACGGCCGCACCGGCTGGCCCGCCTGGTTCCATGGAGAGCGCCGAGGCGCCCCAGCCCATTCTCGACATTGGCGAGCTTGGCGAGGCCGGCCTGTCGAATGTCATTCGGGCCAGTCTGGCCGTGGCCGCCACGCCGGGCCAATACGTTGCCATCCAGGCGTTCATCGCGCCGAGTACCGCCACCGACGCGGCCTTGGGCCGGCTCCGCGCCCTGATCCGGGATCGAACCGGGAGCGCCACCACGACGGGCTATGGCCCGCGATTCCTCCATTCGACCGGGCAGCTCCACAAGGGCGGACCTCCGATCGGCTGGTTCCTCCAGTTGACCTCGAAGCATCAAGTCGATCGCGAGATCCCGGGCTTCCCGTTCACCTTTGGCCAGCTCATCGACGCCCAGGCCGAGGGAGACGCGGCGGCGATCGCGTCGCACGACCTCCCGATGCTCAGGCTCCGACTCAGCCACGATCATGCCGCGGACCTGACGACGCTCGAGCGGGCCTTCGCCAGCGCCCTCGCCTGACGTGGCGCGCAAGGCAACCGCCACAGCCGATACCGCCCCTCGGACGATCCGGGAGCTGCGGATGGAACATGACGGCCGCCGAAAGCGCACCGCGAAGCACGATACAAACGTCCTCCGCGACGGCCTTCGCCTCGATCGGGTGCCGGATCCGCACGTCATGGTCCTGTTCGGGGCCACCGGCGACCTGTCGCACCGCAAGGTCTTTCCCGCCCTGGCGCAGCTGTGGCGGTCGAACCTGCTGCCCCAGGACTGGATGCTCGTGGCAGTCGGACGTCGGCCATATGAAGACGAGACATTCCGGGGCGAGATCGGCAAATCGCTGGAGCAGTTCAGTCGGGTTCCGCTCGACACCGAGGTGGCCGCCCAGTTCCTCAGCCGGATCGTCTACCACCAGGGCGACTTCGTTGATTATGGGACCTTCGATCGCCTGGCCATTCGGCTCGATGCGATCGACGCCGAGCACGGAACGAGGGGCCATCGGCTGTTCTATCTCGCGACCCAGGCGTCGGCATTCCCGCTGATCGTGGCTCAGCTGGGACGGACCGGGCTGGACCACGAGATGAGCGGCGGGGGTTGGCGGCGAATCATCATCGAGAAGCCGTTTGGCCGCGACCTCGATTCAGCGAAGCGGTTGAACCGCGAGGTCGGACGGGTCTTCCGGGAGGCGCAGGTCTACCGCATCGACCACTACCTCGGCAAGGAGACGGTCCGGAACCTGATGGTCTTCCGGTTTGGCAACGGCATCTTCGAGCCCCTCTGGAACCGGCGCTACGTGGACCACGTGCAGATCACGATGGCCGAGTCGATCGGGGTCGAGGAACGCGGTTCGTTCTACGAAGAGACCGGCGCCACTCGCGACGTCGTTCAGAACCACCTCCTCCAGCTGCTCTCGCTGGTCGCCATGGAGCCACCGACGACCTTCGAAGCCGATGCGCTCCGCGATGAGAAAGTCAAGGTGCTACGGGCGATTCCAGCGCTTTCGCCGGCCGAAATCTCCCGCGACGTTGTTCGTGGCCAGTACGGTCCGGGCTGGGTTGCGGCCGAGGCGGTCAAGGGCTACCGCGCCGAGCACGAGGTCGACCCAGACTCGGAGACGGAGACATTCCTCGCCGCTCGCCTCCAGATCGACGACTGGCGCTGGTCGGGCGTGCCGTTCTACCTGCGCGCCGGAAAGCGCCTGCCGAAACGCGCGACGGAGATCGCGATCCAGTTCAAGGGCGTTCCCCACCGCCTGTTCCAGGACGCGGCAGTGGACCCGGAACCCAACCTCCTCGCCATCCGGATCCAGCCCGACGAGGGCATCCTGTTGCGGTTCGGGTCCAAGGTTCCGGGACTCGGACTCGACATCCGGACAGTGACCATGGATTTCACCTACGGCTCGGCGTTTGCGGTCGACTCCCCTGACGCCTACGAGACTCTGCTGCTTGACGCGATGCTGGGCGATGCCTCGCTGTTCACGCGCGCCGACGAGGTCGAGGCTGCGTGGTCGATTGCCACGCCGATCGTGGAATCATGGGTCAACGATCCGGAGCCGAAACTCCCGAACTATGCAGCCGGGACGTGGGGACCGGAGGCGGCCGACGATCTCATCGAGCGCGATGGGCGTCGCTGGCGGCGGATCTGAGCGCGGCCTGATGGACGCTCCCGCCCTGAATGCACCCGGCATCGTTGGCCAGCCGGCGCTGCGCTGGTCGTCACGCACGGACTCGTTGGCCGGCATCGAGGCCGAGCTCGCGCGAATCTGGAGAAGCGCGCCCCTGACGACCGAGGGCGTGGATGGGATGCCCGAACGCCGGATTGCGGCCCGGACCAGCGTCCTCAACCTGGTGGTCATTGCCCGACAGCCAGAGCTCGGCGAGCGCGCAGCCGCAGTCATCCGGATGCTCGCCGGCCGACACCCATCGCGGACGCTCATCGTCTCGAGTGCCGATCCCGACGGCCCGTCGTGGCTGGACGCTCACATCCAGGCCCACTGCATCCTGCCTCGCGAGAACGCGCCCGAGACGTGCGCGGAGTTCATCAACCTGATTGCTGGCGGAGAGACCGGCCAGCACGTCGCCGCGATCGTGGCACCACTCCTGGTCCATGACCTGCCGGTCACCCTCTGGTGGCCGGGTGATCCGCCCCTCATTTCGCGCCAGGCGCTCGACCTCCTGGAGATGGCGGATCGCCTCGTGGTCGACGGCTCGAGCTGGTCCGGCGATGGCGTGGACCGGCTGCGTGCGCTCGCGGCGCTCGTCGACGACCGCGATCTGGCCGGCGGGACGCTGGCCGTGTCGGATTTCGCACTGCTCCGCCAGTCTCGCTGGCGGGAGGCGATCGCCTCCTGCTTCGACCGGCCGGACCTGCTGCCGTTCCTGCGCGGGATCACGTCGGTTGCCGTGACCTACGCGGCGCATCGAGGTGCCGGCGCGGGCGGGACGAACATCATCAAGCCGCTGTATCACGTAGCCTGGCTGGCCTCTCGGCTCGAGATGACGGTCGTGCGGCCGTTGGTCGCGGACTCAGCGGAAGAACACGACGGTGTGGCCGGGCTCGGACCGGCCCTGATCGGGAGCCTCCGTGCCGGTCGCCGTCAGGTCGACGCCCGGCTCCAACCGGTCGCCTCGGAACTGCCCAGCGGGACCACTCTCACGGTTGAGATCACGGCGCACCGACACCATCAGGCACTCGGGATCATCGTGTCGGCGGAGGCCGAGAGTGTCATCGTCCGGTCGAGCTTGGACAGCCAAACGCTGCCGGAGCGTCGATTCATGGCGCCTCGCCGGGCCGACGTGGACCTGTTGGCCGAGACGATCGAGTCGGTTGGGCGCGATCCCATCGCGGTCGCCGCGCTCCGGACGGCGGCCCGGCTGGTCGGCGGCCAGTGAACGAACCCGAGGTCGTCATCTTCCCGAGCGCCGCGGACACGTCGCATGCCGCCGCGGAACGGATCGGCTCCGGACTGAAGACGGCGGTCGAAGCACGTGGGATCGCCCACTGGATCACGACGGGCGGTTCGACACCGGGGCAGATCTACCGCCACCTGGCGGACCAGCCGCTTCGCGAGACGGTTCCGTGGGACCGTGTCCACCTGTGGTGGAGCGATGAGCGATGGGTGCCACCGGACGACATCCTGTCGAATGCCCTGGCCTGCTGGGACCTCCTGTTGCGGGAAGTGCCGGTGCCACTGGCTCAGGTCCATGTCATCCCGATCGGCGACGGGCTCGACGCCGGCCAGGGACCGGCCTGGGTCGCCGCGCGGTACGCAGATGAGCTCCGCGCTGCGGGTCTCGACGTTGATGACGCTGGATTTCCCGTCCTCGATGTGGCATTGGTGGGTGTCGGATCCGACGGCCACGTCTTCTCGGTCTTTCCGGGTTCCGCGACCTGGGACGACCCGGCCTGGGTGCAGGCCGTGCCGGCCCCGAGCCACATCGCGCCGCATGTCGAGCGCGTGACCCTCCACCCGCGGCTCCTGGCGGCCGCCCGACACCCGATCGCGGTCGTCCACGGCGCAGCGAAGGCGGCGATCCTTGGCGAGATCTTCGGGACCACGAAGGACGTCCGTCGCCTGCCCGCTCAGCTCGCCCGTCGCACGGGCGCGACCTGGCTCCTGGACGAGGCGGCCGCGGCGTCGTTGCCAGCCGACCTGCCGACCCAGCGGCCGGCCCCGTAGCGGGTGGCCATCCCCGACCGCGAGGTCCATTCCCGCGATGGGACGCCGATCGCGGTCTTCGAGAGCGGCGCGGCCGCACCTGGGACGCGACCACTGCTGATGATCCACGGCACGACCGCCGATCACCTGACCTTCCGCGTCGCGGGTCCCTTGCTCGGCGCCCGACGACGCCTTCATGCGATGGATCGACGCGGGCGCGGGGCTTCAGGAGACGCGCCAGACGCCTACGCGATCCGGCGGGAATTCGAGGATGTCGCGGCCGTCGCCGATGCCATCGCCCTGGCCGAGGGCGGGCCGGTCGATGTCGTCGGCCACTCGTATGGGGGGCGCTGCGCGCTCGGGGCCGCGTTGCTGACGTCGTCGATCGCCCGGATCGTCTGCTACGAAGGTGCCCCGCCGCGCGACACGGCTGCGGAATCGGCATACGAACCCGAATGGCTCGTGACCGCCCTCGAGGACGACCTCTCCAGCGGCGACCTCGAGGGACTCCTGGAGCGGTTCATGCGGACCGTGGTCGGGATGGACGACGGGGCCATGGAGCGGTTCCGGGCTAATCCGGTCTGGCCACTTCGGGTCGCCGCGGCGCCCACGATCCTCCGCGAGCTCAGAGCGTCGAACGACCCCGCCGCGGGCCTGGATGTCCTGGGCGGGGTCCCGAACCCGGTCCTCCAGGTCCTCGGATCGGCCAGCCCATCGCCGTTCGAGGCCAACGCCCGCGCCCTGGATGCACGACTCGCGGACGGACAGGTCGCCGTGATCGACGGCGCGGCGCATGCGGCGCACCACACGCACGCCAGCCAATTCGTGGCGGTTGTCGAGGCGTTCCTGGACGGCGATCCGCGCCGTTGATCCAGTCGCCGGCACGCCGCATTTGACGCGGCAGGGCTACCATCCCCGCATGACGAACTCGACCGTGGCGAGCCCGCCCGCGGCTCCCTCGTACCCATACTCACCCGGCCTCGAAGGGGTCCCCGCGGCTGAAAGCGCCCTCGGCTACGTCGACGGCGCCGCCGGCCGGCTGCTCTATCGCGGCTACCGCATCGGCGACCTCGTGGAGCGGGGATCGTTCGCCTCTGTCGCCAACCTGCTGTGGACCGGTGAGTGGGACCCGGAGCACCGGATCCCCACCGGGTCGATCCCGAATGCCGTCATGACGACCCTCCGGGCCATGCCGAAGAACGCCAAGCCGATGGATGCCCTGCGAACCGCCGTCTCGGTCTGGGGGGCCACGCAGAACCTGGCGTGGCCGGCGACAGCGGAGCAGGCGCGCGCGCTGACCGCCTTTTCGCCGTCTGCGCTGGCCGCGTTCGCGCGACTCCGCCAGGGACTTGAACCAATCGAACCGGATCCGTCCCTGGACCTCGTTCCGGGATACCTCTACCAGTTGACCGGGACGCATGCGGAGCCCGGCACGGCCCGAGCTCTCGACGCGTACTTCGTCGTCGGTGCCGAGCACGGCCTCAACGCGTCGACATTCGCAGCCCGCGTCATCTCCTCGACACGCAGCGACATTGCCTCGGCGGTCTGCGGTGCGATCGGAGCGATGAAGGGCCCGCTCCACGGCGGCGCGCCGTCCGAGGTCGTCGAGCAGCTTCACAAGGTCGGGTCGCCGGAGCGGGCA
>JBBQMH010000024.1:0-26382 GCA_038328755.1 Candidatus Limnocylindrales bacterium | reverse complement strand
GGATGTCCCGGACGCCCAGTGGAACGACTGGCGCTGGCAGCTCAGCCATCGCGTCAACGACCTCGCCGACATCGAGCGGATCCTCAACCTGACCGATGAGGAGCGGGAGGGCCTGAGCGCCCCGGACAAGTTCCGGGTCGATATCACGCCGTACTTCATCAGCCTCATCGACCCGGACGATCCCGACGACCCGATCCGTCGCCAGGTCATCCCCATCGCCTCGGAGCACGAAGCGTTCACCGCGATGATGGAGGACTCGCTGGCCGAGGACCGCCACTCCCCTGTGCCCGGCCTCGTCCATCGCTACCCGGACCGCGTCCTGATGCTGGTCACGACCCAGTGCGCGTCCTACTGCCGCTACTGCACGCGGTCGCGCATCGTCGGCGACCCGACCCAGAACTTCAACAGTCGCGATCACGAGGCCCAGCTGGAGTACCTGCGCCGCACGCCGCAGGTGCGCGACGTGCTCATCTCCGGCGGCGACGGGCTCACCCTCGCGCCCAAGCTGTTCGAGAAGATCCTGCGCGGCCTGCGCGAGATCCCGCACATCGAGATCATCCGCATCGGCTCGCGGGTGCCCGTCTTCCTGCCCCAGCGCATCGACGACGAGCTGTGCGAGATGCTGGCCAAGTACCACCCGCTGTGGATCAACCTGCACTTCAACCACCCCGACGAGATCACCCCGGAGGTCTCTCGCGCGGTCGACAGACTGACCAGGGCGGGACTCCCGGTCGGCAACCAGAGCGTCCTCCTCGCCGGCGTGAACGACTGCGTCCACATCCAGCGGTCGCTCGTCCACAAGCTGGTCGAGAACCGGATCCGGCCCTACTACCTGTACCAGTGCGACCTGGTGGAAGGGTCCGGTCATTTCCGGACGCCGGTGGGCAAGGGTCTCGAGATCATGGAGGGCCTCCGCGGACATACGTCCGGGTACGCCGTGCCGACCTACGTGATCGATGCGCCTGGTGGCGGCGGCAAGATCCCGGTCATGCCGAACTACCTCATCAGCTACTCGGATCACAAGGTCGTGCTGCGCAACTACGAGGGCTACATCACGACCTACGAGGAGCCCGATAGCTACAAGAAGCACGATTCGAGCGCCTGTGACTACTGCCAGCACGAGCGGCCAGAACCCGGCCAGTCCGGGGTCCTCGGCCTGCTCGAGGGCGAGCGCATGTGGATCGAGCCGAAGGGCTTCGAGCAGACGCACGAGCGTGGCAACCGCGAGGCGCATCGCCTGCAGAACCCGGCCAAGTGGGTCCCGTTCGGTGTCGGGGCGATCGAGGGTCAGGCCGGCGCGCCGCTCAAGGTGATCGAGTCGGGAGCCGGGGCCGGGACCGGGGTGGCAAGCCAGGACCCGACTGACCCGAAGCCCGAGTACGGCCCCGGCGAGGAGCCGCGGCCCCGCGAAGGCGAACCGACCGCCGCCGCGCACGGGGAGTTGCTGTAGCCCCGTAACAACGACTGGCTCCTGGCGTCATCTCTACGGCGATGTCCGTAGGAGACCGCACCATGCCTGAGGATCAGATTCACGAGCGTATCGGGGCCTGGGAGTCGGCCGGGCTGATCGACGGGGAGACGGCAGCGCGCCTTCGGGCAGCGGAGGAAGGTCGCGTCCCGGCCGCCGGACCGATGTCCGCATTGCGGCCACGCTCCACATTCGGTCCAGCCCCGTCCATCGCCGAGGTCCTCGCGTATGTCGGCGCAGCGTTCCTCCTGGCCGCCTGGTTCGTTCTCCTGGGCACGCAGGCAGATCGGATCGACGACCGCAACCTCGTCTGGCTTGCAGCATTCGCCGGAGCCGGGATCGTCAGCGTGGTCGGTGGGATGTTGTTTCGGACCGGTGGCGAACACGCGTCCCGCGCCGCCGGTGTGCTGTTCGCGGTCACCGTGTCGTGTGCCTACGGGGCGGCCTACTTCCTGATGGCCAGGTTCGTCGGAGACGGCGATCCCGGTCAGCAGCTGGGTGGAGCGGTCGCAGCGCTTGTCGTCGCCATCCTCAGGACGGTACGTGGCCAGCCAGGTCGGGACTGGCCTCGCGCTGTTCCTCGAGGGCATCATCATCCTGGGCGCAGGGCTCGTGACCGACCGGATCCGCCGGAGGTTCGGCCGGGCCTGACGCTCTGACGGGCCTGACGCTCTGACGGGCCACTCGCCGATCTCCACGGCCGCCCATTGGCCGGCGGGACGCCCGTGCTAGGCTCAGTTTTCGTCCGCCAATCCTCCTCCTGGAGCGCCCAACCGGTGACGCAACCTTCAAGCCTCAGCGGCGTCGCTGACCTCCGATCCGCCCCCGTCGGCCTCCCCGAGCCCGATCTCGCGCCGCCGATCGTGGCCGAATCCGGTGATCCGTTCAGCGCGCTGCGAATCGTCCACCTGGTGGCCATCCTGCCGCGGGATGCCGCCATCTCGCTGGCCGCCATCGTCGATCGCCTGAATGCCACCTATCTCGACTGGATGTTCAGTGATCGTGTCGTCGTCGATGCCCTGCTCCAGCTCGCGGCCAACTGGGCGGCCGACTATCGGAGCACAGGTGGGCTGATCGTCGAGGAGGGTCCCACCGGCGCGACCCTCACGATCGAGGATTCATCGCGTGTCGATCCGTGGATCGTTCGACAGGCGCAGCGCTCGGCGGTGGAGTGCCGCGAGCTCCTGCTCGATTTCAGTCGCCGCGATCGGACGACCGGCGCGGACTGACAGGGCCGACCGACGGCGCAAACCGACGACGCGGACGACGTGCTCGGACGGACCATCCCGGGCGCCCGGCACGGACCCGACTATCATCGCCCGGTGATACCGCAGCGCCTCACCGCGCCCGTTCCAGGCACCCTCGCGATCCGCTTCCCGGAGCTGGACCATGTCGCGCCGATGGATGCGGCCGAGCGTCTGCGCCACCTGCCCGGGTTGGCTCATCTCGAGAGCGCCCGGCCAGGACGGAATGCGCGCTGGAGCTATCTCACTGCGGACCCAGTGGCAGTCCTCGAGCAACCGGCGGATGGTCCGGACGTGTTCTCGACCGCCCGCCAGGTGCTGGGCCGCCTCGCCGCTGAGCCGTTCATCGAGCCCGATGCACCTCCGTTTGCCGGCGGATTCGTCGGATACCTCGCTTACGACCTCGGCCGTCGATTCGAGGACCTGCCGACGCTCGCCGTCGCGGATCAGGAGCTCCCGCTGCTCCGCCTGGCGCTCCATGACTGGGTCATCGCCTGGGATCGTCGTCTCGGGCGTGCGTGGCTGGCCGGACGGGCTCTCGACGAGCGGATCGGCCGACTGGACCGCCGCCTTGCCGAAGTTCGACGCATCCTGCTGGAAGGAGCCACCGGTAGCGCGGTCTCGGTCGGACCTGGAGGCCCGGAGCTTCCCGCCGCATTCACGATGCGTTCCGGCATCAGCCGCGAGGAATTCGAGGCCGGGGTGGACACCGTTCGGGCCGCGATCGCCAATGGCGAGATCTACCAGGCTAACCTCACGCGTCGCCTGGAAACCCCGTTCCGTGGCGATCCCTGGCCGATCTTCCGTCGACTTCGGACGGGGGACCCGGCACTCTTCGCGGCCTTCCTCGACCTCGGCCCGAGTCCGGTCACCGGGGCGCCGCGCGCGATCCTGTCGGCCTCCCCGGAGCCGTTCCTGTCGGTCACTCGGGACGGCATGGTGGCCACGGATCCGATCAAGGGCACCCGGCCCAGGGGTCGTGACCGAGCGGCGGATCGTGCGCTCGCCCGCGAGCTCCTTGCTTCGGACAAGGATCGTGCCGAGAACGTGATGATCGTGGACGTCGTTCGCAACGACCTCGGACGAGTCTGCATTCCCGGCACGGTGCGGGTACCGCGGCTGTGCCGGTTGGAGCGGACCGCTGCGGTGCAGCACCTCGTGTCCACGGTCACCGGTCGGCTCGCGCCAGGCATGGACTCGTTCCATCTGCTCGCGGCCGCGTTCCCCGGCGGCAGCATCACCGGGGCGCCAAAGATCCGGGCAATGCAGCTCCTCGAGCGGATGGAACCGGTCCGTCGCGGTCCATACACGGGGACGGCAGGCTGGATCGGTGCCGACGGCGCGATGCAGACCAGCATCCTGATCCGGACCTTCGTGGCCGATGGAGCCCGCCTCACGCTCCACGTTGGCGGCGGCATCACCTGGCGGAGCGATCCCACTGCCGAGTGGGACGAGACGGTCGACAAGGCCCGCGGGCCGCTCTCGGCGATCGGCGCCCGGGAAGTGACCAGGTGACGCACACGGACCGCGCCCACTCCGAGGGTCCGGGCCACGTCTGGATCGACGGTCGGATCATGTCCGTCGAGGGGCCGCACCTCTCGTCGTTCGATCGCGGCTTTCAGCTGGGTGACGGAATCTTCGAGACGCTGCGAGCCCGAAATGGCCACGTCACCGAGTTGGATGAGCATCTCGCCCGCCTCCATCGATCCGCCGACGGCCTGGAGCTGCCACTGCCCGACGACGTGGACGCTCGGCTGACGGCCGGCATCCATGAACTCCTCGACATCGAAGCCCTCGCGGGCCCCGGGGACGACGCGTCGATCCGGATCACCGTGTCCAGGGGCACGTCGACCGGACGAGGCCTGTTGCCGCCGGCCGAGGCACTCGAAGCCACGATGGTCATCCAGGCGTGGCTCGTGAACCCGCCGCCGAGCGGCCACCTGACCGAGGGTCTGCATCTCGTTGCCAGCTCAATTCGTCGGGATCCGGACAACCCGCTGGCAACCCTCAAGACCACCAGTCGCGCCGACTACGTCCACGCCCGGCTTGAGGCACGGCGCGCTGGCGCCGACGACGCCCTGTTCCTCACGATCGATGGGCACCTGTCCGAGGCCACGTCGGCCAACGTCGTGGTCATTCGCGGGAACGAACTGGCGACCCCGTCACTCGCCTGCGCCATTCTGCCCGGGACCACCCGGAGCTGGATCCTCGGCTGGGCCCGCGATGCGGGCATGACCGTTCAGGAGGACTGGCTGACCACGCGCGACCTGGCCGAGGCCGACGAGGCCTTTGTCTGCTCGAGCGTCGCCGGGATTCTCCCGGTGACGAGGTTCGAAGGACGGGCCATCGGGAACGGGCTCCCAGGGCCGCGGACCATGGCCGCCCGCGCGGCGCGCGAAGCGTTCATCCACGATCCGTCCCCCCGCGAACCGTCCCCTCGCGAGCCGACCGCTCGCGAGCCGTCCGAGGAGCGCGACGGATGACGCGGGACGAGCTGATCACTCGCACCCAACAGTTGATCGACGAGGGGGGACGACTCCAGGCGAATCCGTCGATGGACGCGCTGCGAACCTGGCTCCAGCTGTCGGACGATCTCCTGTCCCGTGCCTGGGGCAGCATGGACCGCTACCACCTGTCGTGGCTGCAGGTCGGTCGTCCGAAGGACATCGTCCGTGGTCGCCCGATGGACTCCGATGAAACAGCGAGCTACGTTCGCGACGTGGCGGCCGCGAAGACGGCCGTCCTGCTCATGAGCCTTGACGCCGCCGCCCGACGAGGCATGCCGTTCGTTGGCGAAACCGACGGGACCCGAGCCTCGTGACCGACCGTCCCGCGACTGCGTCGCGGAGCGCCGAGCAGGTGCCCGCGGTTGGTGGAACCCGAACCGTACCCGCGCCCGAGCCGATCGTCCGGGACTATCTCCTCCTGGTCCTGCGACTCGACCAGCATCGCCCGGGACTCGTCGACGCGTACTACGGTCCGGCAGATCTCAAGGCACAGGCGGACATGGAGTCGCTCCGCCCGCCGGCCCGACTGGCCGAGGACGCCATTGCGCTCAGGGACCGGCTGCCGGCGGAGATCACGGATGTCCAGCGCCGGGAGTACCTGCGGGGACAGCTCGTAGCCCTCGAGGCGCAGGCGCGCGTTTCGGCCGGGGAATCGATCGCCTACGAGGAGCTCGTGACGCGCTTCTTCGATCACGCCATGAGCCGGCTCGACGATGCGATCCTCCGCCGGGCCTCCGCGGAGCTGGATGCATTGCTGCCCGGCGCTGGGCCGCTTGACGAGCGCCTGGCGGCGTGGGAGCTGCCGCTGACCGTTGAGCCCGATCGTGTCCAGGTCGTGGCGGATCACCTGGCCGCGAGATTCCGGGCAGGGGCAGCCGAGCTGTTCGGCCTGCCGGATCGGGAGGCGGCAAGGATCAGCCTGGTTCGGGATCGGCCGTGGGGCGGCTACAACTGGTACGAAGGCGGTCGGCGATCACGCGTCGAGCTGAACCTCGACCTTCCGATTCGCCTGCCCGGACTGATGCACACCGTTGCCCACGAGACCTATCCGGGTCACCACCTCGAGGCGGCGACCAAGGAGGCGCGTCTGGTCGATGGCAAGGGCTGGACGGAATTGACGATCCTCACCATCAACACGCCCGAGTGCCTCATGCACGAGGGCCTGGCCGATCTCGGCTACCGCTTCGCCGTCCCCGCGGAGGACGAGGTCGCGCTGCTCGAGGAGGCGATCCAGATCGCCGACCTGCCGATCGCCCACGATGCGGGCGCGATGCGCGCCGTCACGGCGCTTCAACCGAGGATTCGCGCCGCACGCGCCGCACTCCGTGGTGTCGGGGGCAACGCAGCCCTGATGCGACACGCGGATGGGCGGTCGCACGACGAAGTGTTGAGGTACCTGATCGAGGTCGGGGCGAAGACGGCCGCGGGGGCAGCCAAGCAGCTCGAGTTCATCGAGGATCCGCTGTGGCGCACGTACATCTCGGTGTACTACGAGGGCGAGGCGCTCCTTGAGCGCTGGCTGCACATGGTCCCCGAACCAGAACGTCCCGCCAGGTTCGCCAGGCTGCTGGCGGAGGCGCACGCTCCGTCAGGCATCGAGGCGGATCTCCGGGAGGGGCTGGCCCGGGCCTGAAGGTGACCGCGCCGGGTCCGCGCCGGGCCGGGCCTAGAGTTCTCGCCCGAACCGAGCCCGGTCGTCGGTCCCGAAGTCGTAGCCCTCGAATGCCGGGATCCCGTAGATGGGCCGGGCGGCGGGATCGGGATCCGGGCTGAAGCCCAGCGCCGTGAGGAACCCGAGTCCGCGCCGATTTCCGGGCCACACGATGGCCTCGACGCGGCCGGCGCCCGCCCGCCGCGCATCCTCGAGGAGATGATCAACGAGCAATCGCCCGAGGTTCTGTCGCCGATGGGTCGGGTGAACGCCGACGGCATGGAGCACCGCGATCCCCTCGTGTCCAGGCGACAGGAAGCCGACCAGGAAGCCTGCGATCTGCAGCTGCCCGCCCGCCATCTCCAGCCCCGATGTCCCTTCGTCGCCGACCTCAGCGATCCAGGACGTGTCAGCGAAATGGCGGAACCACAGGCGTGGCAGGAGACCCTGGAGGACGCGTCCGTCCCACCACTCGTCAACGAGGTCGGCGAGCGCCGCGTAGTCGCTCTCCGTCGGTCGGCGGAAGCGGGGAGTCGCCGGTTCCGGACTGGGCGCGGAGCCCGGAGCCCGCTCCGACCGCTGCCGATCGCTCACGAGCGCCACCGGATCGGTCCCGCGGATGCGCCCCAGGCCGCGGCAAGCAGCGCGATGAGGGCCTGTGCCGGCAATCCGAACCCGAAGGTCGTCCAGAGATACGTAAATGGGTCCAGCACACCGCCCTCGGACAGGGCAACGAGCCACGCGATGGACCCAGCGAGGAGGACCATCCCGATGGCTAGTCCGACCGATAGCCGGACGGCCGAACTTCGGGTGAGTGGTGCGATGCCGCCCGCGCTCCGGGGGATCTTCGCGACCGCCGCGGAAGAGATGAGCAGCCCGATCGCGAGACCACCGGCTCCGCTGATGGCGAGTGTGCCGCTGGTCGATGTCAGGACCGCCAGGATCAGTGCGAGGATCGCTGCTCCAAGGGCGGCGACCGCGACCGCCGCCACCACGGGAGCGCGCGGGACTCGTGGGGCTCGCGGGCTGGCTGGGTCGGGCATGCCGCCATCCTACGAGAGGACCTCCGAACGCGGACCTGGCCTATGGCGCACGGACGCAGGCCCGTTGCGCACGGTAGACTTCCTGACCGTGAGCCACCCATCCCTCGGCCTCCCTGAGCGCGACCTCTCCGCCGGCCATCCAGCCGATGCGGCGGCCATTCGCAGCGCCGCCGCTCGTCTCGCCACCCGGTCGCTCGAGGGTGCGGTCGCAGCCGACCCGACGTTCCGAACCCGGTACGCGGACCTCGCCCTGCGCGAGCTCCTGGCCGACACCGCTGCCCTGGCCGACCGCCTGGCCACGGCCGTCGCCGGCGCGGATCCCGAGGCCCTCGGCTCGCTGATCGAGCATCTCGTCCCGCGCTATCGCAAGCGACTGGTGCCGCTCGACGACGTGATCGCCCTGTTGGAGGGCCTGCGATCCGGGGCGATGTCCGTGGTCGGTCCGGACGCTCGATCGGCTGTCGATGCCTCGATTGATGCCGCGATCGCGCCGCTGCGCTGGCATCGCCGCCTCGGTGGCGACGCGGGGAAGCGGAATACCTTCATCGCCTTCATCTACAAGGGCGCCTGACGATGACCATCAAGTGGGTTCAGCAGGATCCCCTGGTGATGAACGGCGAGCCGTTCTGCTACGGGTCGCGCCTGACGGTCCGCCAGCTCCTGGAGCTGCGCCGGAACGGCTACGGCCTGACCCAGCTGACCAAGGACCACCCTGAGCTCAAGCGGATGGGGATCGCGGAAGCCTACACCTTCGCGGCGACCCACCGAGACCGCTACGCGGAGTTCTTCGAGCCTGATGGGTCCCTCGTCGGTCCCGGCTACACGGACCAGGAGTCCGCAGATCTGCCCGACCAGTACCGAGTCGCCGGCATCGTGGTGAAGTCCCGCGCCTGACGGGTCCGGATCCGATCTGGTGATACCCTCTCGGTTCAGTACCGGAGCGCGCCCCGCATGACCGACACCGCCAAGACAACCGACACTGCCCCGGACGCGACCGTGGAAGCCGCGGCCGCGCCCGTCTTCGACGCGGAGCGTCGAGCCACCGAACTCGCGATCCTCGATGCCCTTCGAGCCGTGGTCGATCCCGAGATCGGGATGAACGTGGTCGAGCTCGCCCTCATCAAGCAGGTCATCCTCGGGACCGATGAGACCGAGGTCAAGATGATCCTCACCACGCCGTTCTGCCCGTACGCCGGCTCGATGATCGCGCAGGTCAAGGAGCAGGCCGAATCCGTCGTGGACCACCCAGTCAAGGTGACGTTGCTTGCTGAGCGGTGGGATCCCCGCGACGCAGGCCTCATGTGGTGAGTCGACGCTCGCCTCTCGAGTCCATCGTGGCCACTACACGCGGCGACGACGGGACGACGGGGCTGCTGTACGGCGGCGACCGGATCGCCAAGGATGACCCGCGGGCCGAGGCCTATGGCACCATCGATGAGGCCGTCGCGGCGCTCGGCCTCGCGCGTGCCAGTCTTGGCAGCGGGTCGCGCCAGCAGGCGCGGGACGGAGACCTCGACCTCGAGCGCCTGATCCTCCGGTTTCAGCGCGAGCTGTTCGTGGTGGGAGCTGAGCTCGCGACGAACCCTGCCGCCTGGGACCGCCTGGAGGATGGACGGACCCGCGTTTCGGGATCCATGCTGGCCGAGCTGGAAGAGATCCTGGTGGAGACCGAAGCAGTGATCGACATGCCAACGGAGTTCGTGGTCCCCGGCGAGACGCTCGCCAGCGCCGCCTTGGAGCTGGCACGGACCATTCTTCGCCGGGCAGAGCGGCGGGCCGTGACCTTGCACCGCGACGGCCTGGTGCCCGGCACGTTCCTGGTCCCGTATCTCAACCGGCTGGCTGACCTGTTGTGGGTTCTTGCGAGAACGGCCGAGCAGGTCGAGTTGCGCGTCGCTACCCCCGCCCGTGCGACTGGAGCGCGACGACACCGTACGATCACGCAAACAGGCACAGGAGGTCCCCAATGAGCTTCTCCGACAGCCCCGCGACAACTGTCGGGGTCCGTTCCAACCCGGCGGTCGCGACCGCGCTGCTCAGCCAGGCATTCCTGTGGATGTTCGCCGGCCTGCTGGTGACCGCGGGGGTGGCATTCGTCGTCGGGTCGAACGAGCAGGTGCTCGCCCAGACCGGCAACGTGTTCCTGCCGATCCTCCTCGGCCAACTGGCGCTCGTCTGGGCCATCGGGCTGGGCATCCGGCGGATGAGCGCGACGCTCGCCCTGGGCCTCTTCTTCGTCTATGCCGCCACGCTCGGCTTCACGATGGCCGTGATCGTCTCGCTCTATACCGGCGAGTCGGTGACGACCGCCTTCCTGTCCGCCTCCGCGATGTTCGGGGCGGCGGGCCTGTACGGAGTCACGACGAAGCGATCCCTGTCCGGTCTCGGTGGAATGCTGATGATCGGCCTGGTGGGCCTGATCGTGGCGTCTCTGCTCAACATGTTCTTCGCCAGCGGGACGCTCAGCTGGATCATCTCGATCATCGGCGTCGTTCTATTCACGGCACTGACCGCCTATGACGCACAGCGGATCTCGTCCGGAGCGCTGGTCGTGCAGACGGGCTCAGTCGAGAAGGCGGCGGTCCTCGGCGCGCTGTCGCTCTACCTCGACTTCGTGAACCTGTTCCTGTTCCTGCTCCGGCTGCTCGGCAACCGCCGCTGACGGAGGTTCTCCTCCACCAGGGTTTCAATCTGATCCGGCGATCCAGGGTTGGACCACAGGTAGCCCTGCCCAAGGTCGCACCCGAGCTCGCGCAGGCGGAGCGCCTGCGCGGCTCGCTCGATACCCTCGGCCACGACGGTGATCCCAAGTCCGTGTGCCAGCGACAGGACCGCCTGGACGATCGCCACGTTCGGATCGTCGTCATCGAGCTCGGTCACGAAGGATCGATCCACCTTGATCGTGTCGAGTGGCAGATGTCGCAGCTGGGCGAGCGATGAGTAGCCAGTCCCGAAGTCATCGAGGATCAGGCGGACGCCGAGCGCCCTGAGGGCGGTGAGCGCCTGAATGCTGGCGACCGAGCGATCCATGACCGCGGTCTCGGTGATCTCCAGCTCGAGGGCCGAGGGATCGAGCCCCGTCAGCTTGAGGGTGGCCTCGATCGATGCGACGAGCTGCGAGTCGGCGAACTGGCGCGGGGAGAGATTGACGCTCATCACCAGTCGTTCCGTTGGCCACATCTCGCGCCAGGCGCGAGCCTGCCGGCAGGCCTTCTCCAGCACGGCCGCGCCGAGCGGAATGATGAGATCCGTCTCCTCGGCCATCGGGATGAAGGCGAGCGGAGGAATGAGGCCGCGGGTCGGATGCTGCCATCGCACCAGTGCCTCGAAGCCCATGATCCGCTCGGTTCGCAGGTCCACGATCGGCTGGTAGTGGACGATGAGTTCGTCGTGTTCGATGGCCGCCTGGAGCTCAGCCTCGAAATCGAGCCGCTCGATCGCCGGTCGACTGCTGACCGGATCGAAGCGCGTGATGCGAGCGGTCGGTTCGGATTGGGCCTGCACGAGGGCGACCTCAGCCTCTCGCAGCATGCTGCCCGGCGTGGTGTGGCTCGACCGGCGCACGACCAACCCGACACTCGCGGAGATGAACCACAGACGCCCGTCGAGGTCCATCGGCGACTTCAGGTTGGAGACGATCCTCTCCGCCACGTGGGCCGCTCGATCCTCATCGGCCGCCTTGAGCAGGATCGCGAACTCGTCGCCACCAAACCGGGCAACCAGGTCGCCGGGGTCGAGGACCATGGCGATCCGCCGGGCGACCTCGGCGAGGACGCGGTCGCCGGCCTCGTGGCCGAGCCCCTCGTTGATGACCTTGAACCGATCGATGTCGAGCAGCAGGACCGAGAACGTGCCCCCGGCCTCGTCGGACCGATGCAGGGCGTCATGTACCGCATCGACAAGGCGTTCACGCGTCGGGAGTCCGGTCACCGGGTCGGCGGGCCCGCGGAGGGCAGCCTCCTGGAGGCGAACGTTCTCAAGCGCGATCGAGGCGAGCTGGCCAAACCGGCTGAGGGCTTCGATGTCCGACGCACCCCATGTTCGCTCGACCGATCCGGAGGCGACGCCGATCGTGCCCATGACCCGTCCGTGGGACATCAGCGGAACGCCCAGCACGGCGCCGAGCGGCACGCCGTCCGTGCCTGGCGCCCGGTCCGGAAAGGTTGCGTAGTCGTCGACGGTGAACGGCCGGCCGGTCCGACAGACGGTTCCCGAGACGCCGACATCGGTGGAGAGTGTTTGCCCAACCCACGGCGCGTAGTGGCCGTGTCCGGCGCGCACCTCGAGCTGTCGTCCACTCGCCTCCACGATCGAGAGGTACGCGTGGCCGGCGCCAAGCAGCGTGGCCGCTCGGGCGAGCACCGCATTGAGTAGGTCGGTCGTCGTGCCGCCGCTGAGCATGGCGCCGGCCGTCTCATCAAGGGCCGCGACGAGCGGGTCCTCCGGCGAGACTCTGCGTCGATTGCCCTTCATGGCATAGAGCCCAGCGTCCGCCACCTCGATGAGCGCGTCCTTCGTCGTCCCGTTCTCAGGCAGACAGGCAATGCCGACACTGATCGAGACGACCGGGCCGGAGCGCTCATCGTTCAGCCCGTCGATCGCGGCACGGATCCGCCGGGCCGCTTCGTCGGCTCCGGCGGGACCCGTTCCGGGCAGGATGACCGTGAACTCATCGCCGCCGTAGCGATACGCCGAGTCTCCGGCCCGGATGGACGCCTCGATCGCCCGAGAGACGGCAACGAGCAGGGCGTCGCCGGCCGGGTGTCCGAGCGCGTCGTTGTAGGCCTTGAAGCGATCCAGGTCCATCATGAGGATCGATAGCCCGTTACCGTCCACATTGGCGATGGCCTCGCCGGCCTCGCGCTGGAAGGACCCATGGTTCTTCAACCCCGTCAACGCGTCGCATTCCGCCTGGACCTTGATCAGGCCGTGGGTATCGGCGTTTCGAAGCGCAATGGCGGCCTGGGCCGCGAACAGCTTGGTCAGCTCGAATTCGTTCGCGGAGAAGTACGCGTCCTCGCCGATACGCGCGACGTTCAGCGTACCCAGGACCTCGTCAAGGACGATCAGCGGAACGACGATCATCGACTCCGGCTCGAGCGGCGTGCCGGGAATCTGGACCGACCTTGGGTCGTGAATTGCGTCGTTGGCGAGAACGGCCTCCCGGTGCTCCACGGCCCAGCCGGTGATGCCCGTGCCGAGCGGCGCCGAGTAACCCAGGATGACGTCGGCGAACCGATCCCGGGCGATGACAGGCTGGCGGACCTGCTGGACGAGGTCCACCCGGTAGATCGTCAGCGCGTCGTAGGACACAACAGCCTTGAGGGAGTCGGCGACAAGCTCCAGGACGCTCGAGGCGTCGAGGGTCGACAGGAGCCGCTCGTTGACGGCGATCAGGCGCCGTTGGCCAGCCAGCTGCTGCTCCATCTCGGTCTGCTGCATGTGCAACTGCTCGAGTCGGCGCGCGTTCACGATCGCCTGGGCAGCGTAGCCGGCGAAGATGGTCACGGTGCTCTCGTCGTCCCCGTCGAACCGGTTCTGCCCGAGCCGCGACAGGACGATCACGCCGCGCACCGTTCCCTCGAAGGACATCGGGATCACGAGCATCGACTCGGGACCAGTCGTTCTCCCGACGACCATGCTCCGTGGATCGGCCTGGGCGTCACCGATCATGAGTGGTTGGCCATGCTGGGCGACCCAGCCCGTCAGGCCGGTCCCGATCGGGCAGCGCAGCATTTCCTCGGTCGGCGAGGTCGTCCCCATGAAGGTCCCCTGGAACGCGATCGGCTCGCACATCTGATCGTCCTGGTCCACCCGGTAGACACGGATCGTGTCGAACGCGATGAGTGAGCCTGCCTCCGCGACGATGGCCTCGCCGATCCCTCGAACATCTGTCAAACCGTTCAGGCGAGCCGCCAGGGCCTGCACGGCGTGCAGACGCGAGGCCAGGGACTCGACCGAAGCAACCAGTCGCGCGTTACCGAGGGCCGTCGCCAGGCCGTCGGCATAGCCACGTACCAGCGCCACGTCGTCGGGTGACCAGACGTGCGGCTGATCGTGATAGATCGCAATCAGGCCCAACGGATCTCCGCGAAAGATGACCGGAACGAAACACGCCGACACGATCCCGATTCGACGGTAGATGTCCCGGAAGCGAGGATCGATCGAGGGGTCATCGGCTTTCAGGACACGAACCACCCCCGAACGGAGTGTTTCGTAGCCAGCCGTCGCCGTCGCGTCCGGTATGTTTCGGACCAGGTCATGGGCCTGCCGGGGCAGGTTCCGGGACGCCACGATGTCCATGCCCAGGGCTGGATCTGAATCGCGAAGGCCGATCGACGCGTGGTCGGCCCCAAAGAGCCCAACCGATGCGTCGAGGACATCCGCGTAGACGGCCTCCAGGCTCTGGCTCCCGGAAAGCTCGGCGGCCAGGCGCCGAAGGCTGTCCTCGCCGCCACCGGAGGTCCGGGGTGCGGGCTTCTCCGGTGCCGCTGGGCCCGAGCCGATGATCCGTTCGACGTCGGCACGCCGCACACGCCGCTGTCCGCGCGCTGGGCCGGCTATGGACGGCATACGGCCGCGGGCGCACCAGGCCCGCATCGTCTCGCGATGCACGCGGGCGATGTCCGCGGCTTCCGTCAGCGTGAGCAGGTCTTCTCCGGGAGCGGGAGGGGCAGCGCGAGGCATGCGGGGTGACGTACCTCCTGCCGGGCCGGTGCCGGCGCAGGAATCTCTGGTGCGCGCAGGCAAGGCCCGCGGGTGGCTAACGTAACGGTGCGGGGCATTGAGCCCAATAGGAAGGGAGTACTGGCCGAACCCGGCGGCGGGATGCTCAGACGCCCGCCCGACCCACCGGTGCCAGCTCCGCAATCGACGACAGCACCACGTCGGCCAGAGGGTCCAGGGTCGCGGGGTCGCCCACGCCGGTCAGGACACCGACGACGAGCCCGACCCCCGCGGCCCGACCCATCCGCAAGTCCATCGGCGAGTCGCCGATGACCGCAGTTCGCGCCTCCGGGATCCCGAGCGTCCGACAGATCGTGTGGACTGCTTCGGGATGCGGTTTGACCGGCAATCCGTCGTCGGCACACGCCAGGGTGTCAACCAGTTCGCTGACCCCGAGGCTGGCCAGGGTCCGCTCGGTCGGCTCGCGGTCATCGCTCGTTGCCACGGCGATCCGGATGCCCGAGGTACGCAGCGCCGTGAACAGGGCGTAGAGGTCCGTGATTGGCCGGGCCAGCGTCACGGGATCTGGGCCGTGCCATGCCGCCTGGACGACTCTCGCGGCATCCGCCGCCGGAACGCCGGACTCGCTGATCGCCTCAACGAGCGCAGAGCGGAGCCGGACCATGGGCGTCGCAGCCAGGGCGCCGTGTGGATAGACCCGCCCGCTCACGGGATCGACGCCCATCATCGGGTACACGATCGCATCCAGGCTGGCACCGTGGGCGGCCTCGAGCCCTCGCGCCAGGTTCCGCACCCAGTCACTCCACATGAAGTGGAAATCGATCAGGGTGCCGTCCTTGTCAAAGATCGCGAGATCGATGTCGGCCAACAGGCTCTCGCGCGGTTGCGCGCCCCGAGGGGAACCGCCGGTCACGCCTCCGTGGCGAGCAGGTCGCTCGCCAGCACCGGCTGCGCTTCGAGGACGAGAGGTCCCTCGGCCGGGAAGGAGATCGCCAGCGACTCGTTCGGCTTCGGCAGCACCAGCGTCGGTTCGTTGAACGCGTCGAGCGTCACGAGGACCCCGTCGGCAATCGAGACCTTCATACGCACGATCGAGCCGAGGAAGCTGACGTCGGCTACGGTCCCGCGCACGACATTCGATCCTGCAGGCCCCTCGCCCAGCGACACCATCTCGGGCCGCAGCGCCAGGGCAATCGTTGCGCCGGTCGCGGCCTCGACCTTGGTGCTGATCCGGATCTCCTGGCCGCCGATGTTCAGGCGGCCACCGGCCGCATCGACGACGACCGCCGGGAGGACGTTGAGTGTCCCAACGAACGAGGCCACGAACGCGGTCGTCGGGAAGTTGTAGACCTCGAACGGGGTTCCGATCTGCTCGATCCGGCCCTCGCTCATGACCACGATCCGGTCCGACAGCGAGAGCGCTTCTTCCTGGTCGTGGGTCACGTAGACGGTCGTGATCCCGAGTTGGCGCTGGATGGCCCGAATCTCGGTCCGGAGCGAGACGCGGATCTTGGCGTCGAGCGCCGACAGCGGCTCGTCGAGCAGGAGCACCTCGGGCTCGAAGGCCAGCGCTCGCGCCAGCGCCACCCGCTGCTGCTGGCCGCCGGAGAGCTGATACGGGAAGCGGGCGCCCTTGTCGCCAAGGTGGACGAGTTCGAGGAGCTCGCCGACTCGCTTCTTCGTCTGGGCGGCATCGCGCTTACGGACCTTGAGCCCGAAGCCGATATTGTCGGCCACGCTCATGTTCGGGAACAGGGCATACGACTGGAAGACCATGCCGACGTTCCTGCGGTTGGGCGGCTTGTGGGTGATGTCGCCGCCATCGAGGATGATCGTTCCGGCGGTCGGAATCTCGAACCCGGCGATCATCCGAAGCGTGGTCGTCTTGCCGCAGCCCGACGGTCCGAGGAAGCTGACGAATTCACCAGCCTCGGCCTTGAGGTTGAAATCCTCGACGGCCACCGTCGTGCCGAAGTGCTTCTGAATGCCGGTCAGTTCGAGAAAGCTCATCGCGAGGGGACTCCTGGGGCTAGTGGGCGCCGCCGACCTGGACCTGCTCGCGGCCACTGCGACCGATGAAGGCGATGACGAGCATCGCGACCCAGGTCAGGCCGAAGCTGATCAGGGAGACAGCTGCGGGTTCAAAGGCCTTGTTCTGCCCGAGGAGGGACAGGTAGACCCCGAACTGATTGTTGCGCGCGAGGAAGCTGGCGATCGTGTACTCGCCGATCACGATGGCAAAGGTCAGAAACGCGCCCGACAGCAGGGCGGTGCGGAGGTTGGGCAGGATGACCTGGAGGATGATTCGCGGCCAGCCGGCGCCCAGGCTCTGGGCCGCCTCGGTCAGGCTCCGGACGTCGATCGAGGCGAGGCCGGTATCCACGGCGCGGTACATGTACGGGAAGGACAGGACCACGTAGGCCGCCACGAGCAGTGCATCGGAGCCGAATTCCGTCCGGGTGAACACGAACGGCTTGGCGCTGTAGACCCGGATGATCCCGAACACCAGGATGACCGCGGGAATGATGAACGGCATCAGGGTCACGAATTCGACGGCCGTCCGAAGGTGGGGGACCTTCAGCCGAACCCAGAACGCCGTCGGGACGATGATCGACAGCGAGACGATGATCGTGATGATGGCCACCGTGAACGAATACAGGAGGCTGCCCGAGAATTTCGGGTCGGCCAGGACATTCGTGTAGGCGAGGGTCGTAGGCGTCGGACGCAGCGAGAACAGCAGCGTCGCCACCAGCGGGACCATGAAATACAGGACCCCGACGATCAGGACTGCCCAGGCGACGAGCGAGCCGCGCTTGCGCTTCTGTGGTTCTGATCCCGGGCGACGCTTGAGCCAGGAGATCATCACCCCGATCCGGCCGAGCGAAACCCCTCCGCCGCCGCTCATGACCGCAGCCACTTCTCGGAGCGCCGCTGGAGCCAGGTGTAGGCCGTGATGACCACGGACATGACGATGACCATGCCCATCGCCATGGCATAGCCCAGGCCCGGGTTGTGGAGCACGTCGCCGCGGATCTGTCGCCCGATGGCGATGGTCGCGATCTCGATCGTGCCGCCCGTCAGCTGGAAGGCGGTTGCCTGGGCGCCGAAGGAGTTGCCGAAGAGCAGGATCATCGTGCCCAGGATGGACGGCATCAGGATCGGCAGCGCCACGTGGCGCCAGTACTGGAACGCTGACGCACCCAGATTCTCGGCAGCCTCGCGCCACTCGCGGCGAAGGCCGTCGAGGGCAGGCGCGATGATCAGGACCATCAGCGGGAACTGGAAGTAGAAGTAGACGATCTCGATGCCGGTCTTGCTGTACAGCGTGAACCCGAGATCCTGGCGAAGGCTGAGCCCGAAAGTATCGAACAGGAACTTCGTGACGAGCCCGAGGTTACCCAGGGTGAACACGAAGGCAAGCGCCAGTGGCACGCCCGCGAAGTTGGACGCAACGCCGGAGAACGTCATCAGCGCGGAGCGGATCCAGGACGGAAGGCCACCCATGATGACCGCCCAGGCCAGCAGGAAGCCGAAGAACCCACCGCCGAGCGCCGTGACCAGGCTGATCTCGATGCTGTTGGCAAACGCGACCGGGATCGTGCCGCTATTCAGATCGGCGAAGTTCTGGAGGGTCAGGTTGCCGTCCACGTCCTGGAAGCTGCCGATGACCAGGAACCCGAGCGGCAGCGCCAGGGCGGCGAAGGCGAAGAGGAAGAATGGCACGACGCCGACCCACGAAAACGTGGGTCGGCGTCGCACGCGCTGAGCGAGTATTGTCACGGCCGGGGGCCGGACCTACGCTCGATCGTGGCCGGTCGCTACTTGACGACCGCGCCGACGACCGTCGGCCACTGGGCGGTGATCAGCGCCTTGGCGGCGTTGAGCTGGTCGAGGCTCGGGAACACCGCACCGGCGACATCCGGGAGCTTCGCGAGCGCCTCAGCCGGCACCATGTTGTGCGCGGTCAGGTCCTCGTACCGGATCGGGTGGCAGTAGCCGTCCAGCCAGAGGTTCTGTCCCTCGTCGCTGTACAGGTACTCCATCCAGAGCTTGGCGGCGTTCGGGTGCGGCGCGTAGGCGCTGATCGCCTGAACGTAGACGCCTGCGAAGCGGCCGGATGTCGGCACCACGACCTTGATCTCGGGTCCGCCGGAGGCGGCTGAGGCATCACGGTTCGAGAGTGCGTTGTAGGTCCAGCGGATCGTGATCGGCGTTTCGCCGGAGGCGATCGTGCCGGGCTTCGCGATGACGGGCACGAAGTTGCCCTTCGCGTTCAGGTCCTTGAAGAAGTCGAGGCCCTTCGACGCGTCGTCGAGCGAGCCGCCGTTCGCGAGCGAAGCTGCGAAGACGGTCTGGATCGCCTGGTTGGAGGCGAGCGGGTCGCCCGCGAGGGCCACCTGGTTTGCGTACTCGGGCTTGAGCAGGTCGGACCAGTCAGCCGGGACGTTGGCCACCGCGGCCGTGTTCACCTCGAAGGAGAGAACGCCGTAGTAGTCGCCGTACCAGAAGCCATCCGCATCCTTGGCGCTATCCGGGATCGTGTCCCAGGTTGCGACCTTGTAGGGCTGAATGAGGCCATCGGCCTTGGCCGTCGGGCCGAAGGCGAGACCGACGTCGATGACGTCCGGGGCCTGCGGGCCGGGGTTGTCCTTGTTCGCCTTGATTGCCTCGACCTCGTCGCCGGAGCCGGCGTTCGGATCGAGTTCATTGACAGCCAGGCCGTACTTGGCCTTGAAGCCGTCAATGACACCGCCGTAGTTGCACCAGTCGTGGGGCAGGGCGATGGTCGTAAGGGTGCCCTCAGCCTTGGCGGCGTCAACAAGGGCCTGCATCGGATCGGCGGGGGCGTCCGACGCGGGTGCCGCTGAGGCGGGAGCCTCGGTGGCCGGAGCCTGCGAGGCGGCGCCGCCACAGGCGGCGACGACGATCGCGAGAATCGCCCCACCAACCGCGAGGCGAGACATCGTGCGCGTTCTGATCAACTTCTCCTCCAGATACGTGATGCGCGACCGAGCGTCGCGCATTGAATGCGATTGCTGGGTACGGGACGGGTCCGCCAGTGCGACATGCCGCCAACATCGAAGCTTGCGTCGGGGTTGGGGTACGCGCGTGGTCGGGGATCGTCCAGCCCGAGCACATCGTCGGCGCACATAGTGGGTGCGCGGGCAACGTAGCGTCAAGCCTGAAGCCCCGATCGATGTGGATATCTACGTGATCAAACGGACCGGAATCAGAAGCCGGCGACGGGGTCCGTCGCCGGCTCGTTCATTGCAGCGCTAGTCCAGGCCTAGGACGGGACCCATGCCTTCCAGACGGACTCGTGCTCGTCGACCCACTTCTTGGCGGCCTGATCGGCCGTCATTCCCTGGTTGGTGATGTAGTCGGAGACGAGGTTCTGGTCTTCATTCGTCCAGCTGAACTTCTTGATCATCGTCGCGGCGGCGCCGCCGTCCTCATTGAACTTCGTGCGGATGACCTTGTTGAGGTTGTAGCTGGGGTAGTCGCAGGCCACCTTCTCGAGATCCGCATCACAGCCGGCCGTGTACTCCGGCAGCTTGATCTGGGTCAGCTTCACCTGGGCGTGGATCCAGTGCGGATCCCACCAGTAGAAGAGAAGCGGCTTCTGCTGGGCATCGGACTGCTTGATGGCCTCAACGGTCGCGTTCTCGCTACCGGAGAAGATCACCTTGAAGTTCAGTCCCAGGTTGGTCATCAGCGCCTCGTCGTACTGGACGTACGACGGGTCGGTGCCCAGGAACTGGCCCTTTTCGCCGGACTCGGATGTCTTGAACAGGTCCGCGTACTTGTTCAGGTTGTTCCAGTCGGTGATATCCGGGTACTTGTCCACCATCCAGGTCGGCACATACCAGCCGATGATCCCGATGTTGCCCGTCTGGCCGCCATCCATGGCGACCTTCTTTTCGTCGATGTAGATCTTCTCGAGATCCGGGTGGCCCCAGTTCTCCATGATCACGTCAACTTCGCCGGACTCGAAGCCCTGCCAGGAGACGTCCTCCTTGAGGTCCTTGAGGTTGACGGTGTAGCCCATCTTCTCGCGCAGGACGTACGCGGCGACGGCTGCGTCAGCCTCGTATCCGACCCACGGGTTGACCGCGATGTTCACGGGCGCCTTCGTGGTCGCCCCTGATCCGCCGCAGGCGGCGAACGCGAGTGCGACCACGATCGCTCCAGCGGCCAACCTGCCCATGTGTTTCGTCTTCACCCTTACTCCTCCACTGCGCCGCCGCGGGTCCGTGCCCGTGACGCCAACTTCCGACTCGGTGGTCGATCGGCCAATGGTGCACCGTTGGGCGCCGGATTGCACCTGCGTGCCCAACCCCACCCGTTCGTCGTCACCCGCCCAGCACTCTGGAGGCGCCTCCGGGCAGCGATCCATCGCGCTGGCCGGAGCCAGCACCCTGGGTGATCCGGTCTAGCATGATCCCGAGCGCAACGATGGCGATCCCGGCCGCCAGACCTTCGCCGAAGAAGTCGCGCCGAGCGAAGCCGGCCACCACGTCGTAGCCGAGCGCGCCGCCTCCCACGAGACCACCGACGACGACCATGGCCAGGACCAGGATGATCCCCTGGTTGGCGGCGACGAGGAGGGCGGGCCGCGCGAGCGGCAACTCGACCTTGAAGAGCAGCTGGCGGGGTGTCGTCCCGGCCGAGATGGCCGCCTCCCGGACCGGGGCTGAGACGGTGCGCACACCAATTTCTACGAGCCGGATGACGGGCGGCACGGCATAGATGAGGGCCGCCACGATGCCGGTGAACCGCGTCGGCCCGAAGAGCGCCACCGCCGGCAGGAGGTAGACGAAGGCGGGCATCGTCTGGGCCGCATCCAGCAGCGGTCGCAGGACCACGGAGAAGCGGTCGTTGCGGGCCGACAGGACCCCGAACAGGAGGCCGACGGCAAGCGTCAGGATCGTCGCGACCATGACGGCGGTCAGCGTCTGCATCCCGTGCTCCCACATCTGGAACGTCGCCAGGATGCCCAGGCAGGCCGCCGCGATGAGCGCGACCCGGGGTCCGCTGACGAGTACCGCGATACCGATGATGACAATGGCGACGAGCCACCACGGTGCCGAGGTGAGCACCGTCTGAATCGGATTGATCAGGCCGTAGGTCGTGACGTTCTTGATCCCCTCGGTGACGTCGTACAGGTTGAGCGCGACCCAGTGCACGATGTCGTTGATGGGTGTTCGGAACGAGAAGTGGAGGTCCTCGGGGAAGGCGTCGCCGCCAAGGGCCAGGTTGCCCGCCGCGACCGCCGCCGCGCAGATCCCGACGGCGATGGCCGTCGCCGCTCGTCCCGTCCTCCCGAAGATGGCGATGGGGCCGCCCGGCTTGGCGGGATCCAGGCGTTCACTGGCCTGGGTGGTGAGCCGATCCAGCATGATCGCCATGATCACGATCGCGATGCCGGCATCGAAGGCCAGGCCGACGTCGTTGATCTGGAGTGCCTTGATGATGTTCTTGCCCAGGCCAGGGGCGTCGATCAGGGCGGTGATCACGACCATCGAGAGGGCCATCATGATCGTCTGGTTGATGCCGAGGATGATCGTCCGGCGAGCCATCGGCAGCTGCACCTTTGAAAGCAACTGGCGACTCGTGGAGCCGAGTGACGTGGCCGCCTCCACCGAGGCCGGTGCCACGCCGCGGATACCGAGCGCGGTGATCCTGATGGCGGGCGGAACGGCGTAGATCATCGTGACGATCGCCGCGGTGGCCGGGCCGATCAGGAAGAACAGCGTGAACGGCGCCAGGTAGGCGAACGTCGGCATGATCTGCATCACGTCGAGGATCGGCCGGAGGGCATTCATGAAACGGTCAGAGCGCCCGGCCGCGATTCCGAGCGGAATGCCGATCGCCAGCGAGATGACCACGGCAGCCAGGGTCAGGGCGAGTGTGTCGACGCTCCGCTCCCAGAGTCCAAGGACGCCGAACGACAGGAAGCCCGTCGCCACGAGCCCGGCCATGCGCCATCTGCCAACCGCGAATCCGAGGATCGCGCCGATCGCCGTCAGTCCCGGCCACGACAGGCCGTGAAGGATCAGCATGAACAGATCGAAGAGGGCAGTGATGCCGCCCCGGACGCCATTCACGAAGATCACCAGGAGGATGTTCGAGTTGCGGTTGGCATCGACCCACTCGCGGATGTCGTTGATCTGCCGGAACAATGGCGCGTCGTTGTCATGGGCGAGCGTGTACTGGCCGGCAAAGGCGACGTAGAGGACGACGGCGACCACAGCGAGCAGCAGCGCCCAGACCTTGCGCGGGACCGGAGCCGTCACGCGGCTGACGGCCGTTGCCGCGCTCACCTCAGGGGGCCTCGCCGCCGACCGCCGTCAGGATCTGGACCCGGTCCACGACACCGAGCAGGTTCCCGCCCTCGGTGACCCGAATGGCCTTCTCGCTGTCGATGGCGGTCGGAACCGCGTCCTGGATGATCGTCTCCGCCGGGAGCTCCGGACCATCGGCGGCGTCCTCGTCGCGCGCGGCACGCATGATCCAGCGCAGCGTCAGGACGCTCGCGCGCGGCACGTCGCGGACGAAGTCGCGGACGTACTGATCCGCCGGGGCACCGACGAGGTCGGCTGGACGCCCGGCCTGCACGATCTGCCCGTCACGCATGATCACGATGTGATCGCCGAGCTTGAGGGCTTCGGCGAGATCGTGGGTGATGAAGACCATCGTCTTCCCGACCTCGTTGTGGAGTCGGATGACCTCGCTCTGCATATCGCGGCGGATGAGCGGGTCCAGGGCGCTGAATGGCTCGTCGAAGAACATCACCTCGGGATCGCCGGCCAGCGCACGGGCAAGTCCGACGCGCTGCTGCTGGCCGCCGGACAGTTGGTCCGGATAGCTGTCCATGTGGGCAGTCAGCCCGACCAGCTCGCACATCTCGCGGGCTCGAGCTCGGCGAACGTCGCGCGACTCGCCCCGCAGTTCCAGTCCGAAGGCGACGTTGTCGATGACCCGGCGATGCGGCAGGAGGCCGAAGTGCTGGAAGACCATCGAGAAGCGCCGACGCCGCAGTTCCCGGAGCCGATCCTCGTCGGCGGCCCGGATGTCCTCGCCGTCCAGGAGGACCTGGCCCAGGGACGGTTCGATGAGGCGGGTCAGGCAGCGGACCAAGGTCGACTTGCCACTGCCCGACAGACCCATGACCACGAAGACCTCGCCCGGCATGACATCGAAGGAGACGTCGCGGACCGCGATCGTCGAGCCCGTCTGCAGGCGGAACTCCGCGCTCGACAGCTCGAGGAGGGGGGAGTCGGCGATCTTCGCCTCGGCCGGCCCGAAGACCTTCCAGAGTCCACGGACGGCGATGGTCGGATCGACGCCGTTCGTTCGGTCGGCCTGCGCGGTCTGCACGCGATTCCACCTCAAGCGGCACGGGACGCCCTCGCACTGGGAGCGCCGGTCGGACTTCCTGAGGATCGGCCTGCGACCGGCCTCCGTCAAGCCAGCGGGTGGTATGAGCATCCTTCGGACCAGGTCGGGAGCGTGCGCGTCGGCCCGGGCCGAGTTGCCGACCCGGCGGGTCCGGGAGCACACTGTGGGTCGTCCCAGGGGCCCCAGGTGCGATGCTGTCGCGCCTCTGGCAGCGGCGCTTCAAGACCCGGTTCGTGGCGATCCGGAGGTCTCGAGAGGCCGCCTCGACGTTCGACATGGAGACCATGTGACCCTCAGCCGCACCGAGACCCGCACCGCCTCGATGTTCATCGATGGCGCCTGGTGTGCCGCCGCATCCGGGGAGAACTTCGAGGCCACGAATCCGGCCAGCGGGGCGGTGATCGCTATCGTGGCCAAGGGAGGACGTGAGGACATCCGACGCGCCGTGGCCGCGGCCATGGCCGCCCGGCGGCCATGGGCCGCCCGGTCTGCGTTCGACCGGGCTGCGGCTCTGGAGCGCGTCGCCACGCTCATCGAAAGCCGCCGCGACGAACTGGCCCAGGCGCTCACCCTCGACCAGGGCAAGCCGCTCATGGCTGAGGCCTACGGAGAAGTGGACGAGCTGCTGGTCTACTTCCGGATGGCGGCAGCTGATGCCACCCGGCTCGATGGCCTGATGCCGCCCTCGATCGACCCGAACAAGCGGGTCCTCGTCTATCGGGTTCCGATGGGCGTCGTCGGGATCGTCACCCCGTGGAACTGGCCGTACACCATGCCGGCCGAGATGATCGCTCCGGCCCTGGCTGGCGGGAACACGGTCGTCTGGAATCCCGCCCGGCTGACCTCGTACTGCTCGACTGTCCTGGCCTCGTGCCTGGCCGATGCCGACCTGCCGCCCGGTGTCTTCAATCTGGTCACCGGGCCGGGTTCCGAAGTCGGCGATGAACTGGCCGGCCACCCGGACGTTGCCGCGGTCGGGTTCATCGGGTCCACGGCTACGGGCCGGGCGATCGCCGAGCGGGCGATCGGCAAGGAGCTGCTGCTCGAGATGGGCGGCAACGGCCCGCTGGTGATCCTGGCGGATGCGGATATCGATGCGGCCGTCACGGCCACCCTCACCGCCTGCTTCCTGAACGCCGGGCAGAGCTGCACGGCCGGTGAGTGGATTCTGGTCGATGGGAAGATCCACGACTCGTATCTCGAGCGCTTGACGGCGGCATTGGCCCGCGAGACCCATCTCGGCGATCCACTGGACCCACGGACCACCATGGGCCCGCTGAACAACGAAGCGACCGCCGCCAAGACGGAGCGCCACGTGGCCCAGGCCCTTGCGGCCGGCGCCGTCATCGTCAGCGGTGGGGCCCGGAGCCCTGAACTTGGGAGCCCGCTCTTCTTCCAGCCGACCGTCCTTACCGGCGTGAAGCGCCAGATGGAGATCGCGCGCGAGGAGACGTTCGGGCCCGTCGCCCCGATCACCCGGATCGACGGGATCGAGGAGGCAATCGGGATCGTCAATGCCTCGGCGTTCGGACTGCTGAATGCGATCTTCACCCGCGACCTGCGCGCGGGTCTCCACTTCGCCGAGTCGGTTCGGGCCGGATGGGTCAACATCAACGAAGGCACGAACTACTGGGAGTCCCACCTGCCGTTCGGTGGCCGGGCCGGATCCCAGAGCGGAATGGGCCGTGTGGGCGGGCGCTTCTCCATCGAGCGTCTGACCGAGATGAAGACCGTCGTCATGAACCTCGCCTGATCGACAGCAACGCCGGCCCACGGTGGTCGGCCATCGAAACCCGGCCATCGAGAATCCGGCGAGCCGCCGGTTTTGGAGGACATTCAGCCCATGGCTTCACTGCCGGAACGCGCAAAGGTCGTCATCGTCGGAGCCGGGATCGTCGGCAACAGCATGGCCTACCACCTGGCCAGGCTCGGCTGGAAGCACATCGTCCAGGTCGAGAAGGGCCCCCTGCCGAACCCCGGGGGCTCGACCGGCCATGCCTCCAACTTCATCTTCCTGACGGACCAATCCAAGGAGATGGCCGCGTTCACGATGGACAGCGCTCTCCAGTACCGGGCTCTCGGCGTCTATCACGAGTGCGGTGGGATCGAGGTTGCCCGGACGCCCGAGCGGATGGAGGAGCTGAAGCGCCGGATGGCGTCCTCCAAGTCGTGGGGGATCGAGGGTGTCCGACTCCTGACCCCGACCGAGATCAAGGAGATGGTCCCGTTCATCAACGAGTCGATCCTCCTCGGCGGCTTCTACACCCCGGGGGTCGGTGTGGTGGACTCCCTGCAGGCGGGGACGCTGATGCGGCAGGCCGCCCAGGAGATGGGCGCCCTCACGATCGCCGCGGGCGTCGAGGTCACCGGCGTGGGTACC
>JBBQMH010000023.1:0-27394 GCA_038328755.1 Candidatus Limnocylindrales bacterium | reverse complement strand
GGGGCGCGGGCGCGGGGGGCGCGGGCGCGGGGGGCGCGGGCGCGGTGGCGGTGGCGGGGGGCGCGGGCGCGGGGGGTGCGGGCGCGGGCGCGGGGGGTGCGGGCGCGGTCCGGGGTGCGGTGGCGGTCCGGGGTGCGCGGACGCCGGCCAATTGTTCGCGTGGAGAACAACTCGACCACCGGCACTGCTCCCGGCCGCCCGACGTGGCCGATTTGTGCGCCGAGCGACACCGGACGGCCGCGGCTGTGTCTCTCGACCGCCGCGAATCGTCGGATCCACTCCGTTTTGGAGACGTCGTCGCCGAGTGGTGTCTCAGGAGCACAATCCGCCGCCGCCAGCCCCGCGCTCCGCCTCGGCCGCGCTCCGCCTCGGCCGCGCCGCGCGCCTAGGCATCGGCCGCCAGTCCCGCGCCGCCGCCGCCAGTCCCGCGCCGCCGCCAGCCCCGCGCTCCGCCTCGGCCGCGCCGCGCGCCTAGGCATCGGCCGCCAGTCCCGTGCCGCCGCCGCCAGTCCCGCGCCGCGCCTCCGCCGCCGCCCCGCGCCACGCGCCTCGCGCCTCGGCCGCGCCCCGAACCAGCCCGCGGCTACCCCTCGTCCAGCATCGGGACGTGGACCCCGCGCTCACGGGCCACCTCGATCGCGCGCTCGTAGCCGGCGTCCACGTGGCGGAGGACGCCCATCGCGGGGTCGGTGGTCAGGACCCGCTCAAGCTTCTGCGCCGCGAGCTCAGATCCATCCGCCACCACCACCATGCCCGCATGCTGACTGAACCCGATCCCGGTCCCGCCGCCGTGGTGGATCGACACCCAGGTCGCACCCGCGGCCGTGTTCACCAGCGCGTTCAGTAACGGCCAGTCCGCCACGGCGTCGGAACCATCCAGCATCGCCTCGGTCTCACGGTTTGGTGACGCCACCGAGCCCGAGTCGAGGTGGTCACGCCCGATCACGATCGGGGCTGAAACCTCGCCGGTCCGGACCAGCTCGTTGAACGCCAGGCCCGCCTTCGCCCGCTCGCCATAGCCGAGCCAGCAGATCCGGGCCGGTAGCCCCTGGAACGGGACCCGGTCGTGGGCCATCTTGATCCAGCGATGCAGGCCCGCGTCGTCGGGGAACAGCTCCAGGATTGCGCGATCCGTTCGAAGGATGTCGGCGGGATCGCCGCTCAACGCCACCCAGCGGAATGGCCCGCGACCCTCGCAGAACTGCGGGCGAATGAACGCGGGCACGAACCCCGGGTAGTCGAACGCATTCTCGACGCCGGCCTCCTGGGCCTGCGCGCGAAGGTTGTTGCCGTAGTCGAAGACGACCGCACCCGCGTCCCGGAAGGCGAGCATCGCGCGCACGTGATCCCCCATCGACCGCACCGATCTCTGGACATATATGTCCGGCTGGGCATCACGGAGCACGGCCGCATCGGCCAGCGAGATCTCAGCCGGCACGTAGCCGCCGAGTGCATCGTGCGCGGAGGTCTGATCGGTCACGACATCGAACCGCTCGCCGGCCTTCGCCCAGGCGGGCTCGATCTCGGCCGCGTTGCCAACCAGGGCAATCGACTTCGCCTCCCCGGCGGCCGCCCAGCCACGGGCCATGGCCAGTGCCTCGGCCGGGTCGTGGGTCAACGCATCGACATAGCCGATTTCCAGTCGCCGGCGAGCTCGATGCTCGTCCACCTCGATCGCCAGGCACACGCCATCGTTCATCGTCACGGACAGCGGCTGGGCACCACCCATCCCGCCGAGACCCGCGGTGAGCACCACGCGACCGCGCAGCGTCCCGCCGAAGTGCTGGCGAGCCAGCTCGGCGAACGTTTCGTATGTCCCCTGGAGGATGCCCTGGGTCCCGATGTAGATCCACGAGCCCGCGGTCATCTGGCCATACATCATCAGGCCCCGCCGCTCCAGATCCCGGAACACGTCCCACGTCGCCCACTTCCCGACGAGGTTGGAGTTCGCGATGAGCACGCGCGGCGCCCATTTATTGGTCCGCAGCACGCCCACGGGCTTGCCGCTCTGGACCAGCAGGGTTTCGTCGTCGCCGAGGGTACGAAGCTCCCGCACGATCGCGTCGAAGGCTCCCCAGCTCCGAGCCGCCCGGCCTGTGCCGCCGTATACGACGAGATGATCCGGATCCTCGGCGACCTCGGGGTCGAGGTTGTTCATGAGCATCCGGAGGACCGCTTCCTGCTGCCAGCCGCGGCAGGAAATGTCAGTCCCGCGTGGGGATCGAACGGGGCGTGGTCCGGGGGCGGAAGCCGCCGGTGGTTCGGTCATGCGCCCATCGTACGGGCGGGACGCACCCACTGCCGACCCGCGCGGGGGCGGTGCACGCGGCGCGGGCGCCGAACCGGGCGGGCCGCCGGAGCGCGCGAGCCGTCGCCCCGCGCGCCATCGCGCCGTGCGCCCCGAGAAACCTACAGGACGTAGACGGTCAGGAAGAGCGTGACCCACACGACGTCGACGAAGTGCCAGTAGAGGCTGACCGCCTCCAGGGCCGTGTGGTGATCGCGGTTCACCAGCCCAAGCCGGGCGCGGTTCGCCACGACGCTGATCAGCACGAGACCGGTCAGGACGTGAAGACCATGCAGGCCGGTGAGCGAGTAGAACGTGCTCCCGAACACTCCATCGGCGATCCCGAACCCGTTGTTGAGGAACTCATAGATCTGGACCGCCAGGAAGATCCCACCCAGGACAATGGTGATGCCGAGACCGCGCCGCAGGCCCGAAGCATTTCCCCGACGAACCTGGCTGATGGCCCACTGCAACGTCACGCTGCTGGAGACCAGGATCAGGGTGTTGATCCCCACGAGGAGGAGCCCGGGGCGCTCGAAATCCGGGGATGGGGGCCAGGATGGCGCCTCACCTCGCAGCACGAAGTAGGCGGCGAAGAAGGCGCCGAAGAGCATGATCTCGGACAGGATGAACAACTTGAGCCCGAGGAGCAGGCGCCCCGCTTCCTCGACCGGATCGCCCTCGCCGTGGTGGATCACCTCTCCCATGGCGCTCACGAGGAGGCCCCCGATGGGTCGATCGCCGGCGACGGCATGACCGGCCTTCCACCGTACTCATACGGACCGGCCGTCACGACCGGCAGGTCGTCGAAGTTCTCGACCGGCGGCGGCGATGCGATCTGCCACTCCAGGGTCCTGGCCCCCCAGGGGTTCGGACCAGCCTTCGGTCCACGAGCCCACGAGCGGATGAAGTTGAAGATGAAGACGAACATGGAGAGCCCGATCATCCAGGCTGCGATGCTGGCCCACAGGTTGACGTTGGCCAGCTCGGCGGGATAATCGGCCACCCGTCGGCGCATGCCCTGGAATCCGAGCCAGAACATCGGCAGGAACGCGGCGTTGAAGGCCAGGGTGAACCACCAGAAGTGCAACTTGCCGAGGCGCTCGCTCATCATCCTGCCGGTGAATTTCGGGAACCAGTAGGTCAAGCCGGCGAACATCCCGAAGATCATGCCGCCGACGATCGTGTAATGGAAATGAGCGACGACGAAATAGGTATCCGTGAGCGCGATGTCCGTCGGTACGTCAGCCAGGTAGACCCCGGTGATACCGCCGATCAGGAAGGACCAGACGAACCCGAAGACCCACAGCATCGGCGTCGCGAAACGGAGCCGGCCGAGCCAGATCGTGCCGATCGCCGAGAAGAACACGATGCCGGTAGGTACGGAGATCAACTCCGTCGTGGCCATGATCGGGATGTGGAAGAACTCGGCCATGCCGCTCACGAACATGTGGTGCGCCCAGACCATGAAGCTGAGCAGCCCGATCGCAATGAACGAGAGCACCGCCAAGCGGTAGGCGAAGAGCGGCTTGCGAGCGAAGACCGGGACGACTTCGAGCACGGCGCCAAAGGCCGGAACCGCCATGATATAGACGGCCGGGTGCGAGTAGAACCAGAACAGATGCTGGTAGAGGACCGGATCGCCACCGCTGGTCGGTCGGAAGAAGTCAGTACCGAGGATCCGATCGAAGAGCGACATCGTGAGGGCACTCGCGACGACCGATGTCGCGACGAGCGCGATCGCCGTGGTCACGGTCAGCGACCAGACGAAGATCGGCAGTCGCATCCAGCTCATCCCGGTCGTTCGCATCCGGGCAACGGTCACAAGGAAGTTGACGGCGCTCACGATGGAACTGATCCCCATCGTGATGAAGGTCAGCAGGTACGCCTGCTCGCCCAGGTTGGCCTGACGGCTCAGCGGCGGATAGCCGGTCCAGCCGGAGTCGAACCCGCCGAAAACCGGGTTGAGCAGGATCAGCAGCAGGGCTGGCGGAATGAACCAGAAGCTGAGGGCGTTGACCCGCGGGAAGGCCATATCCCGGGCGCCGATCATCAGCGGCACGAAGTAATTGCCGAGGCCACCGACGATCGTGTTCAGGGCAACGAAGATCATGAGCGTCCCGTGGGTGCTCATGATCGTGTTGTACGTGTCAGTCCCGAAGAGCTGGCCGGGCTGAGCGAGCTCGAGGCGCATGACCATCGCCAGAGATCCGGCAACGAGGAACAGGGCCAGGAACGCCAACATGTACTGGGTGCCGATGACCTTGTGGTCGGTCGTGAATCGGAAGTAGCGACGCCAATCGCCGGCGTGGCCATGCGCGGCAACCGCGGCGGCATGGTCAGCCTCGCGGCCAGCTGCCCAGCGCAGCCACGGCCCGAAGGCGCCGAGACCCGCGAACCAGCCGATCAGCACGCCGACGTATCCGAGCGCAAGGACGTGAGCGGAATTGACGTCGTCCCCTGCCGTCGTCAGGAGGATCACCGGGAGCGGACCAACCGCGGCCCCGATGATGCCGCCGAGCACGCCACGGCGAAGACCGGGACCAAAGAATCGCAGGGCAGGCAATCGACTCACCGACATGTCTACCCCCCTGATCCGGCTTGCATCTGGGCCAGCCAGTCAGCGAAGTCGGAGGGTTCCATCACCGTGACCGACGCCTGCATTCGCGTGTGCCCAAGGCCGCACAACTCGGCGCACTGGACACCGTAGGTGCCAACGATGGTCGGCGTCACGTAGATCTGCGTCAGGCGACCCGGGACGGCATCCTGCTTGACTCCGAACGCGGGCACCGAGAACGAATGGACGACGTCCTTGCTCTCGATCAGGATGTGAATGCGCTGCCCGACCGGCAGCACGAGCTCCGGGGAATGAAACTCTTTCGCCCCGAAATACTCGAAGTCCCATTCCCACTGCTTGGCGTGCGCCTCGACTTCGAGGAAGGCCTGCTGGTCGCCGCGGATATCGAGGAGCCCCACGGAGCCATAGACGAACAGGCCAACCACCATCGCGAAGGTGCCGAGAACCCAGAAGACCTCGAGACGCTGGTGGCCATGAATTGGCGGACCATCCTGATCGCCCGGGCCGGCCCGGAAGCGAATGGCCGGATAGGCCAGGCCGACGACGACGAACATCAGGACCGGCACGGAGACGACGGTCAGGACGATCAACGCGTGCTCCATGATCACCGCCTCTCGCGAGGCGATGACCGGGAGGATCTGCAGTCCCAGGACGACCAGGATCCCGACGATGGACAGGACAGCCCAGACGGCGCCCGCGATGAGCAGGTGCCGTCTGGGAGAGGTTCGGTCGTTCATTCCGGACGGCCGTTGTGAGTGGTTAGCTCAGCACCGGCCTACTTGACCGTGAACTCCGCGTGCATGCCCTTGCCATAGTGGGCAAGCAGATTGCAGATGACCACGTAGTGCCCGGCGGCAAGATCCGGGAGCTCGAGCGTTGCGGTTGAACCCGCGGTGATGTCCTCGACCTCGTCAACGGCCGTGACGGCATCCTCGGATACCTTGTCGTCGACGACCGGCAGCGCGTCGGCAGCCAGGTCCGTCTTCACGACCACGAACTCGTGTGTCTCCTCGCCACCGTTCTTGATGGTGAAGGTGACGGTGCCGGCCTTGCCAACCGTCGGGTCGAGGCTGATCTTCCATTCGCTGAGATCGGCGTTGATGGCACTGGCGCCGCCAGCCGGGCCGGCCGGGGCCTGGGTGGCTGCTCCTCCGCAACCAGCGGCGGCAATCGCCAGGCTGGCCGCGAGCGCAATCGGAAGTCGGGCGCGCATGAAGTCCTCCTCGTGCCGCGATTACGGCACGCATATCAGGACCGGCGCCGCGTCATGTTCGGGGAACGCGGCAAAGGCTCACCGGCCTGAGGTTGAGGGTGGGTTCGCAGGCCCGAGGTATATATACTCAGAATGAACCAAACGGAGTGTCCGCCCTGACCATCCCCACCTACACCGAGGCTCTCGAACCGTCCGCGGCGGCCGGTGTCCGAGCAGATCCGCCAGTCGCAGCGAGCGCGATCGCCTCGCTGAAGACCGCGCCGTCCTGGGGTCGCCGGGCCGACCGGTGGGCGACGCGCGTCATGGGCCGTCCGCGCCTCGTGTCGGCCGCCCTCGACGCGACGGCCCTGCTGTTTGTCGGCCTGACGGTGGCCCAGGCCGGTCCCGCCGAGTTTCTGATCCACGTGATCTTCGTGGTGCTCGTCCTCCACGCCTTCCTGTTCGGGCGGACGGGGACACTGTGGCGGATCGGGATCACCTCGATCGCCATCGGCGCGTACGCCATTGCCCCGAGGCTCGGTGCTCCGTTCGCCGAGCTCGAACTCACTGAGTGGCCGCTCATGTTCGTGATCGCCGTCCTGGTCGCCTGGATGGCGGACCGCCGGGCGGCGACGGCAAGGACATATGAATCGCTGTTCCGGCGGACCAGTGATCGCCTGCTGACGGTCCAGGAGGATGAACGAATCCGCCTCGCGCGGGACCTCCACGACGGCGTCGGCCAGTCCATGACGGCGCTCGGGCTGATTCTGGATGCCCTGCCCTCCGCCAATGGCCTGCACACATCCGATGAGCGACTGGCTACCGCCCGGGAGTTGGCCCGCGACGCGCTCGAGGAGACGCGAACACTGGCCAATCGGCTCAGACCCGCCAGGCTCGAGCACGTCGGCCTCGCAGCTGCGGTCCGCACCCTGGGCGATCGGGCGGGAGTACCGGTCCAGATCAGGATCGGCGAAGGGTGCGCTGCGCTCGATCTGCTGGATCCGACTCGGACCGTCGAGGCCTACCGGATCGTGCAGGAGGCGATCGGAAACGCGGCCCGCCACAGCGGCGCGTCGGTCATCGAGGTGGCCATTGACCGATCCCCGGCCCTGGTCAGGATCGTGGTCGCTGACAACGGCGTTGGATTCGATTCAGAAGTCGGACACCAGGGAGGGCTCGGGATCATGGGCATGCGCGAACGTGCGCAGCTCCTGCGGGCCACGTTCGAACTCGACTCGGCCCCGGGCAGTGGAACACGGGTGATCCTCGGTGTTCCGGTCGCGACGATCGCTGGCCTCACCTCGTGACGACGATTGCGATCATCGACGACCACACCCTCGTCCGCGAAGGACTCCGCATGATCCTCGACGACGCAGTCGGGTTCACGGTCGTGGGTGAGGCATCGAACCCGGCCGAAGCGTTCTCACTTGTCGAGCGCACGGCCCCGGACGTCGCCCTCGTGGACCTCAGTCTGGGTGAGGCCGACGCGATCCCGCTCCTCCGAGGCCTTGGAGTCCGCTATCCGACCACCAGAACCCTGGTCCTGACGATGCATGACGACGGCGAGACGGTCCGCCAGGCCTTCCTGGCCGGCGCCTCGGGGTACCTGGTCAAGGGGGCGGCGCGCGCCGACCTCCTGGCAGCCGTGCGGGCGGTCGCCCGAGGTGAGCACTATGTGCACTCGGCCGTCGCGGGCACCATCCTCAACGATTCCCTTCGCTGGCTCCGCAAGGGTGAGGTCCTGAGCCCGCGCGAGCGCGAGGTGCTCCGGCTCATCGCGGGCGGGCGCACAGCAGTCGAGGCGAGCGCGCTGCTGGGCATCAGTGCCCATACCGTCCGTCGACATGTGGCCAACCTGGCGACCAAGCTCGGGGTCCGCGGGCGCGCGGCCCTGGTCCGGTACGCAGTCGAACACGACATGGTCGGGTCGAAGCACTGATCGCCTGCCAAGGGCAGGCGCCGGCTCACAACTCGCGCCGCATGACCGGGTAGCGGGCGTCCTCGACGGCGGTCACGAAGCCGCATCCGAGCCAGAAGTGGACCGTCGCGGCGCTGGTTCCGTCCTCGCGGAGGCCGGGTTCCGGATACGCCTCGACGGCGGCGAAGCCGCGGGATGCGAGGTCATCGCAGATGGCACCTACCAGCGTGGTCGCGTGCCCGGATCCACGCGCCTCGGGGATCGCCGCGACACAGGTGATCACCGCCGGAAGCGGCGAAGACGGCAGGCGCGGGTAGAGCTCGCGCACCCGCTGTGACCGCGGATAGGCGGACAACGGCCCGAACTGGGCGAAGACCGCGGGCTGACCGTCCAGCTCGAGGACCTTGGCGTACGTCCCGAAGACCCGAAGGCCTCGCCCCAGCAGCTGGAGCTTGCGCGGCTGGTCCGACCCGATCGCGGGGCCAGCCTCGCGGCGCGGAGCAAAGGGGTTGTCGGGCGGGCCCTCGTCAGCGTCATCGCCGAACGGATTGGGCCGGGCGCCCGAGCCGCCCGAGGCGAACGGGTTGAACGCGGGACCGTTCGAGGTCGGAGCGAAGGGGTTGGTACCAGCGGCCGGTCGGGCCGTGGGGACGGGCGCGGCCGAGGGATCCCACCAGGACAGTCGCGCCGCCTTCGAACCGCGATCCGCGTCCTCCCAGTAGTCGCAGCTGCGGTGGTCGAAGCCGGGATCGACGCAGCGCGGCAGGCGCGCGAATCCCTCAGCGTCGCGGATGTCGACGATGCGGATCTCGGCCATCTGGCCTGGACCTACGAGGAGCCGAGGGCCAGGCCCGGTGGGCCGGCCAATGCCGCGAGCTCGCCGCCGCGGATCAGTTCGGCTGCCGCCACGAGGTCCGATCCGGGTTCCCGATCGCCATCGAGATGACGAATCCCGCGCCGGACGAGCCCATGCGCCGCCGTGACTCCCGCGCCGGCGGCGACCCCGGGGATGCTCGCGAGCCGGAGGTCGAGGGCCTGGGCCGCGCAGAGTGCTTCGATCGCGAGTACCTGCTCCACGTGATCGAGAACGGTCCGGGCGTGTCGCCCGGCGATCGGCCCCATGGACACGTGGTCTTCCTGGTTGGCGCTGGTCGGGATCGAATCGGCACTGGCAGGGTGAACGAGGACCTTGTTCTCCGACACGAGCGCCGCAGCCGTGTACTGCAGGATCATCATCCCCGAGTCGAGGCCGGTATCTGGCGCGAGGAACGCCGGTAGCCCGCCGTTGAGTCGGGGGTCCAGCAGCAGCGCGGTCCGCCGCTCGCTGATCGAGCCAAGCTCGGCGATCGCCAGCTTCGCGAAGTCGAGGGCGAGGGCAATGGGCTCGCCGTGGAAGTTGCCCCCGGAGATCACCAGTCCACCGCCGGTCGCGCGGGCCGAGGAATCAGCCCCGCCACCGCCCGGGAAGACGAGCGGGTTGTCGGTTGCCGAATTCATCTCGATGTCGAGGACGCGCCGGAGGTGCTCGAGGGCATCGCGGACCGCCCCGTGGACCTGCGGAATGCAGCGCAGCGAATACGGATCCTGGACCTTGTGTGCCGACGCGTGATGGGATGCCTGGAGGCCTGAGTCACGGAGCAGACCACGCAGCTCGGCCGCTACGGAGATCTGGCCGGGGTGCGGGCGAGCGAGCTGGTAGGCGGCCGAGAAGGCGACGTCGGTCCCGAGCATTGCCTCGACGCTCATCGCTCCGACCGTGCTGGCGGTCCGGACCAGCCGTTCTGCGTCGGCCAGCAGGAGGGCCCCGAGGGCGGACATGAGCTGCGTTCCGTTGAGGAGCGCCAGTCCTTCCTTCGGACCGAGCACCAGCGGCTCCAGGCCCGCCTCCCGCAGGGCCACCAGCGCCGGCACGATCTGTCCGTTGAACTCAACCTGACCACGACCGATCAGCGCCAGGGCGAGGTGCGCCAGCGGCGCGAGATCGCCCGACGCTCCAACGGAGCCGAGTGACGGCACGACCGGGTGGATACCGAGTCGCAGGAAATCGAGCAGGCGCTCCACGACCTCCGGCCGCGCCCCCGAATGGCCGAGCGCGATGGTGTTGGCCCGCAGCAGCAGCATCGCGCGGACGACATCGCGCGGGAGCGCCGGCCCGACTCCGGCGGCGTGGCTCATCAGGAGGTTTTCCTGGAGCCGTTCGACGTCGGCCGCGGCGATGGTCCGATCCGCGAGCGCCCCGAAGCCGGTCGTGACCCCGTACACCACCGCGTCCTCGGCGACCAGGCGCTCGATGACCTCGCGAGCCTCCTGGATCCTCGCCCGCGCGTGCTCGTCGAGAACCGCAGGAACGTCGTGGCGCGCGACCGCCTCGACATCGGCGACCGTCAGGTCAGCACCGGTGATGACGATCGGCTCGGGCCGATCCGAGGGCGCCGGTCGCGGTGAATGCGGGCGGGGATCGGTCACGATCGCAGGATAGTCGGCTATGCTCCCCGCCGTCCCTGTCCCACGCGCTCCAGACGCCGAGGAAGCCCGTGCTCGCAATCATCGACCAGATCGTGATCCCGTTCCTTGCCTCGCTGTACGGCGCGGTCGGGTATCTGGGCGTCATGGTCGCGATGGCCATCGAGTCGGCCATGATCCCGCTGCCGTCGGAGCTGATCCTCCCGTTCGCCGGGTTTCTCGTCTCGGATCCCGCGGCGATCGAGCCGCTGACGAACGGGCGCTGGGATTTCTGGGTCGTCGTCGTCGTCGCCACGATCGGCAACACGCTGGGATCACTCGTCGGATACGCGATCGGCGCGTGGGGCGGTCGCCCGTTCCTGCTGCGCTGGGGTCGATACCTGCTGATCCGACCACACGAGATCGAACTCGCCGATCACTTCTTCCAGAAGTACGGCCCGGCGACGGCGTTCTTCAGCCGACTCCTGCCGGTGGTACGGACGTTCATCAGCTTCCCGGCCGGGGTCGCCCGCATGCCGATCCGGACGTTCATCGTCTACTCGTCGGCCGGGGCGTTCCTCTGGTCGATCCTGCTGGTCTTCGCCGGCCAGCAGCTCGGCGCAAGCTGGGTGGACATCCGTCATGCACTCCAGCCGTTCGATCTGGCCATCGCGGTCGGTGTCGTCGCCCTCGTGGCGCTCTTCATCTGGTGGCGACTTGGAATGCCGGGGCGACCGCGGCGGGGTCGTGGGGCCTGACTCGACGAGGCTCCGGTCTCTAACCCCGCTGCCGCTCCTCGGGCGCGGGCCGCGAGCGAAACGCGCGCCAGAGCAGGAGGTCGTAAACGATCTTCAGCCCGCCCGCGATGACGAACGGGAGGGTCGCCAGGCCCGCACTGGCGATCAGCGGCGTGGACAGCGCGGGTGAGATCGAGACCCCGGCAGTCCGGGCGATGCCGGTCACGCCGGCCGCAGCCGATCGCTCATCCGGGTCCACCACGGCCATCACGTAGGACTGGCGCGTGGGCACGTCCATCTGGCTGAGGCTGAACCGCATCAGGAGCACAACGACCGCAAGTGGCAGGTTCGGCATCAGCGGGACCAGGATGAACAGCACGTTCGATGGCAGGTGGGTGAAAACCATCGTATTGATGAGGCCGATCCGTGCGGCGATCCGCGACGCCAACAGGGATGACACCGCGGCCAGGAGATTGGCGGCAAAGAAGATCGAGCCGAGCACCGCGGGCTCCACGCCGAATTTGAGATGGAACCAGTAGGCGATCAGGCTCTGCGGGACGAACCCCCCGGCAAAGCTGTCGAGGGCGAAGAGGGCCGCGAGGCGCGCCACGATGCCTTTCGAACGCCCGAGCCCGAGCCGGCGGCGGATCCCGTCGCTGGCTGCTCGGGCCGGCGGAGCTTCGACGCCCGAACCCACGCGCATGAACACCACCGCCATCGCGAGCCCGACCAGCGCGTACCCGACGACCACCGCCCGGTAGGCGTCCACGGCGGCCATGCCACCGTTGATCAGCATCTGGGTCAATAGGCCCGCCGACAGCGAGCCAAAGGCGGTGGATACGTAGCCGGCGAGGTTGTACCAGGCGAACGTGGGCGTGCGGCGAGCGTCGGGCGTGGTCTCGCTGAGCGCGGCCTGCTCCACGGCCAGGAACGGGCCGACTTCGTTGCCGGTCGGGCTGATGACGCCGATCGTCGCGGCCAGGATCAGGAGCGGCACCCAGCTCGTGACCGCGAACAGGATCCCCGCGCCGACCATCAGCAGGGACCCGGCAATGAGCACGCGCCGGCGCCCGATCCGGTCGGCGTTCGTGGTCAGCCAGAGCGAGATCAGCGCGTCGCCGACCAGCGTCAGCGTCAGGATGGCCCCGATCGTGAATGCCCCGAGCCCGAGCGCGGCCAGGTACAGGACGAGGATCACCGCCAGGAAGCCGTAACCAAACATCCGGAGCACGCGGGTGCCGAAGAGCAGGCGTGCGTCGGAATTCAGGCCACGCAGGCTGGCAATCAGCCCGGCGTCGATCGGCGGTGCGCCCGGCGCAGGTGTAGCACCCGTGGTTGTCGGCTGACTCATTTCGCGAGTCTAGAGCCTGCCGTGTACGATCCGACGCGGAGGTACGCACGATGACAGAGAGCGCCCATCCCCATGCCAACGATGCCATGGCCGGACCACACGGCGCCGATGACCACGGCGAGGATCACGGCCACGATGATCACGCTCATGGTGACGGCGATACGCTCGGCCCAATCGACTCGGCGTCCTGGGGCGCCGGTCTCGTGGGTATCGCGGCTGGACTCGTGGTCGCGCTGGTCCTGGCGATGTCGGCGGGCTGGCTCGGCTGAACCAGGATTTCGCGAAGCCACCAGATTGGTATGACGGAATGAGTATCCCGAACCTGTCTGATCACCCACCGCCGCGCGGCTTCTGGGCTGCGAAGCACCCGGTGCCGGTTCCCACGACCCGTCCCCGGATTCTGCTGCTGGCGGACCTCTACGTCACCCTGATCGCTTTCCTGCTGGGCCGGTTGCTGCTGGGTGGCCTGCTGGTCCCGGGCTTCCTGACCGATCCCGGAAACGCTCCGCCATACCTCGCCGCAGCATCCCTCGACGCCCCGCACATCGCGCTCGGATTCGGCCTGCCGACACTGGTGGCTGGCCTGGTACTGCTTCGGCTTCGCTGGCCGGAGCGGCTGTCGCTGACCTGGGGGGACCTTGGCAGCCTCTGGGTCCTGGTCGCCTTGGTCGAGACGCCGTTGGTCGATTCGACGTTCACTTTTGCGCTGCTGTTCGGCGCAGTGATCCCGTTCATCGTGGTTGGTAGCGCCCAGTCCTGGTTCCGCGGCGACCGGGAGCCAGCGCGGACCTCCGGACGGTGGATGCGGGCACGTCGGCTCATGCCAAGGATCGCCGTCCTGGCCGCCCTCGGATGGACGGTGATCTATGTCATCACCGTCTTCCCGGAAATGATGGAGTTGGCGGGCAAATGGCAGGACCGACTCGGGACAGGCCCGAATCAATGATATCGAGGCTGCCGGCCAGGTCCTCGACCGTCAGTCGCTCGCGCCGGAACTAGAACAGACCGACGATCTCGCCGTTGGCGTCGAGGTCGATGTTCTCGCCCCCTGGATGGGACGGCAAACCAGGCATCGTTCGCATCTCGCCACAGATTGGCGTTACGAACCCCGCGCCCGCCGACAGGCGGACCTCGCGGATGGGGATCCGGAACCCTGACGGCCGACCCTTGAGCGACGCGTCGGCGCTCAGCGAGTACTGCGTCTTGGCCATGCAGATCGGTAGATGGCCGAAGCCCAGGTCCTCGTATTGCTGGAGTTGCTTGCGGGCGAGCGGCAGGTAGTCGACCCCGTCCGCTCCATACACCCTGGTCGCGATCGCCTCGATCTTGTCCATCAGCGGGGCTTCGTCCGGATACAGGAGCTGGAAGTTCGGGGCTCCCTCCTCGGCCGCGGCCCAGACCGCAGCGGCGAGATCCGTGGCCCCGGCGCCACCCTCGGCCCAGTTGTTGGCGACCTCGGCCGCGCGAGCACCGGCCGCCAGGGAAACCTGTCGCACCGCCTCGATCTCGGCAGGCGTATCGGTCGGGAACGCATTGATGGCGACGACGACCGGGACGTTGTAGAGGAGGACGTTCTCGATCTGCTTGGCGAGGTTCTGGGCACCTCGGGTGACGGCTTCCACGTTCTCCTCGAGGAGCGCCGGATCGAGCGGCTTCCCAGCCACGACCCGGCCGACTCCGCCATGCATCTTGAGGGCGCGGATCGTGGCGACCATGACGGCCGCATCGGGCCGCAATCCGGAAGCCCGGCATTTGATGTCGAAGAACTTCTCGGCGCCCATCTCGGCCCCGAAACCGGCCTCCGTGCAGACGATGTCGTTGGTCGCAAGGGCGATCCGGTCGGCCAGGATCGAGTTGTTCCCGTGGGCGATGTTGGCGAACGGCCCGCAGTGGACGAACGCCGGCCCGCCCTCCAGCGTCTGGAGCAGGTTGGGCTTGATGGCGTCGACCAGGAGGACGGCCATCGAGCCCGCGACCTTGAGGTCCTCGGCAGTGATCGCCTTGCCGTCGCGGGTCGTGGCGAGGACCATTCGGCCCAGGCGGGCACGCAGGTCTTCGAGATCGCGAGCGAGTGCCAGGACGGCCATGACCTCGGACGCCACCGTGATCACGAATTCCGTCTCGCGCGGGTAGCCGTTGTCCTTGCCGCCGAGGCCGATGACGACCTTGCGCAGGGCCCGATCGCTGATATCGACGACGCGCGGCCAGAGCACGCCGAGGCCATCGATCCCGAGGGCATTGCCGTGGTGAATGTGGTTGTCGATGAACGCCGACCCGAGGTTGTGGGCCGCACCGATGGCGTGAACGTCGCCGGTCAGGTGGAGGTTGAAGTCCTCCATCGGGATGACCTGGCTGTAGCCTCCGCCGGCCGCACCACCCTTGATCCCGAAGACGGGCCCCAGGCTCGGCTGTCGAATGCAGACCGCGGCCTTGTGGCCGATCAGGTTGAGGCCCTGCGCAAGTCCAACAACCGTGGTGCTCTTGCCCTCGCCCAGCGGCGTCGGGCTGATGCCGGTGACCAGGACGTACTTCCCGCGTGGCCGCTCAGCCTCGAGGCGCTCGATCGCCGACAGGCGGATCTTGGCCTTCGTGAAGCCGTACGGCTCCACCTCGTCGTCCCGGAGCCCCAGCTCGCGCGCAACATCGAGGATCGGTCTGGGCGTCACGGAGCGTGCGATCTGGAGGTCGGACGGGAAGCTCATGAATCTCCTCTGACGGCGGGGTCGGGACGTTCGTCGGCCTGCCGTTGGGCCGCGCGAACCAGGTGAGCGAGAAGCAGTGCGTTGGTCAGCGGCCCGACGCCGCCGGGGACCGGCGTGATGGCACCGGCGACCTCGCGGGCCGAGGCGAAATCGACATCGCCGACCAGGTGGCCATTCACCACGTTGATCCCGACATCGATGATCACGGCGCCGGGCTTGATCATGTCGCCGGTCAGCAGGCCAGGATGGCCGGCCGCGACGACGATGATGTCCGCTCGCCGCGTGTGGGCGGCCAGGTCTCGAGTCTTCGAGTGACAGACGGTCACGGTGGCCCCGGTCTTGGCCAGCATGAATGCGACCGGCATCCCGACGACCGGCGATCGACCGATGACGACCGCTTCGGCGCCCACGATGGGTGCGCCCGATCGCTGCAGGACCTCGAGCGCGGCGTGGGCCGTTGCCGGCACGAATCCCTCGAACCCAAGGCGCAGCAATCCCGCGTTCAGCGGGTGGATCCCGTCGATGTCCTTGGCCGGGTCGATCGCGTCGATGACCGTCCGGATGCCGATTCCCGGTGGGAGGGGCATCTGGACGATGATCCCGGCTACCTGGTCGTCCGCGCTCAGGCTGCGGACCACGGCGGCAATCCCTGCCGCCTGGGTTTCGGCGTCATCGCCCGGGACATCGACCAGCCGGCCTGCGATCCCCGCCTCGGCGCAGGCTTTCAGGATGCGGTCGAGATACACCATCGAGGGTGCGGAGCGTCCGCAGACGACGACCGCCAGGCCGGGCGCATGCCCCTGTGATTGCGTGAACGCGGCGACGTCGGCTGCGACGCGCGCCCGGACCTCCTCGGCAATCGGGCCCCCCTCGAGGAGGCGCGCCTCGGTACGCGTCGTCATGCAGTCATCGGAGATAGCGGAGCCCGCAGCTCGCCACTTGCCACGACCGCGTGGATCGTGGCGGCGAGCGTCGTGATTCGGCCCATCAGGTGTTCGACGCGCTCAGTCGTCTCGGCTGCCCAGTCCTCGTCGCCGACCAAGGGAAGGTTGACCAGCACGTTCGCGGCTGCGCCCTTTGCGCCCGCGACGGAGAGGAGCGCGGCCACATCCAGGTCGGACGAGGCGTTCACGTTGCAGCGTGCGGCCAGCAGCTCGGCTGCCTCGACGACCTCCAGGCAGGCCTCGACGCAACGCAGCGGCACCTCCGCGGCGACGCGCGCGGCGTGCTGCATCGCGGTCCTCCGCGCGGTCTGTTCGGCCTCGGTCTCGCGGGGCAGCTTGAGGGCGGCTGAGAACGTCGCATAAGCCGCCGCATCCTCGTCCGCGATCCGCAGCAGGCGATCCGCGAGTTCCTGGCCAGCCGCCTTGGTCCGTCGGTGAACATCCGCGTACATCACATACCGGGGGCGACCCTCGGATAGCGAAGCCACCATGGCCACGAGGCCCGCAGCCAGGCTGGCAGCGACGGCCGAGGCACTGCCACCACCAGGAACAGGCTCGGCAGAGGCGAGCCTCTCAACGAAGGAATCCAGGGTCAGTCCCCGGAAGTCAGTGGAACCGTCAGTCATTCCATCGATTGTAGGCGCCGAGCGCGCAAGCGGTCGGGCACGGGGCGAGCGCAACTCGAGATCGCACCCGCCCCGCCGCCGACACGACCAGCGATGGAGGAGTCATCGCTGGTGGGCACCAGCCCGAACCCCGGTTGGAGGCCCAGGTTCCGGGCGCTGGACAGTTGTCGTCGATGGCGCCGGCGGGCCCGCCACGCCCGGGCCGCCTGGCGCGGCCGGCGTGCGCCACGGGTGTCGAGGTTCTAGGCGGCGCGGACGCCCTCGTCGAGACCCTCGATAGACCAGCGCCGCGTTCGATGGCGGTAGGAGAGCGTCAGCCGGGCCAGCGGGGTATCCACCTCGAAGATGGTCCGCGGACCGATCAGGACGGGGAATGCGGCCGTCTCGTCTCGAATGCCGACGACCCCGGTCACGGGAACGCGCTGTGAATTCCAGGTGATCTCGCGTGGACGGCCGTCGAACCAGTCGGCTCGCACCTGCACGCGGACCGACTCGACTCGGATCATGGCCACGGTTGGCTCCTTCCGGGGGCGGTTCTCGGTTGTGGCGCTCAGTCGGCCGGGCACTGGACGATCAGAACGGGTGTTCGATATGTCGGCAGACTAGACCGAACACCTGTTCGATGTCAAGCCTTTTCTGCTCCGTCACCCGGACCTTCGCCGGGCACTGTGCCAGCTAGCCTGTCACGCTGATCCGTGGCTCTCGGAATCCTCGTCCGGACCGGCATCCACGTCGAGGTCGATATCCGGATCCGGGATCGGCGGCTCAACGGACGCGGAGCCAGGACGCTGCTTCCGGCCGCTTCGTTCGAGATCGGCGGCGTGCTCTCCTCGTCGCTCCGCGGCCGTCCCCTGATCACGTTCGAACGGAGCCGGCAGACCCGTTCGGAGCAGCCTGGCGCGAGTCACGGCGCGTGGCCCATATCGGCGCCGCAACTCATCGGCCGCCTGGGTCGCCCGACGAGCTCGAGGATCGTCGGCCTCGAACAGGCCGAGCTGCTCCCGCGTCCCGAACCCTGAGGCGGTCACCCCGAGCAACCGGATTCGCTTGCCGCGCATCTCGGGACGCGCGAGCTTCAGGGCGGATCGCCAGATCGGATCCGTCATGTCTGTCGGCTCGGGCATCGTGGCCTGTCGCGTAACCGTGTGGAACGAGGTGTCACGCACCTTGACCGTGACCGTGGCCGCTCGCAGCCCCGCTGACCGAAGCCGACCCGATACACCTTCGGCCATCGAGAGCAGCGTTCGCTCCAGGATCTCCGGATCGGACGTATCGACATCGAAGGTGTGCTCGTGACCAATCGACTTCGCGGCCCCGGGATCATCCACTGGATCGGCGTCGATGCCATGAGCGCGATCGACCAGCGACGCGCCATGCTGGCCGAGGCGACGAACCAGCGCCGCCCGGTCCATTGCCGCCAGGTCCCCGATCGTGGCCACCCCGAAGTCGCTGAGCACCGCGGCCGTCGCAGGGCCGACGCCCCAGAGGCGTGAGATCGGAAGTGGCGCCAGGAACTCGGCCTCCTCCCCGGCGGGAACGACCACCAGGCCATCCGGCTTGCGCAGGTCCGAGGCGATCTTGGCGACCAGCTTGGTCGCCGCGACGCCGACCGACGCGGTGAGACGCAGCTCGGCCCGGATCGCATCCTTGATCTGGCGTGCAATCGCCGCGCCATCGCCGAAGAGCGCACGGGATCCGGTTACGTCGAGGAACGCCTCATCGATCGAGACCGGCTCCACGAGCGGCGTGAACCGACGAAGGATCGCCATCACCTCGCGACTCGCCCGCTGATAGGCGGCCCCGTTGACCGGCACGAAGATGCAGGTCGGACAGAGGCGTTTCGCGGTCCGGATCGGCATCGCTGAATGGACGCCGAACTTGCGAGCCTCGTATGACGCGGCGCTGACGACCCCGCGGTCGCCGGTCCCGCCCATGCCGACGACCACGGGCTTGCCCATCAACTCCGGGTGGTCACGCTGCTCGACCGCGGCGAAGAACGCATCGAGGTCGACGTGGAGGATCGTTCGGTCACTCACGTCGATGATTGTGCGACCCGCTGTGACGACTGGCTGTCACGACGGTGCGCGGCACACGGACCTGACGAGACGAGCTGAACGCTCAGCGTGCGCATCTCGGACCCGGGGCGCGGCCAAGCGCGTTTCCGCACGCATGCCGAGCAGTCTTCAGGATCCAGTGGCCCCCGGGCCCAGATTCCGAACGCCGGCCGTGCAGATTCGGGAAACCTGTCGGCCCGTTGGCCGATACGCACGCCTGGCGTTCAAGCCGGCGCCGCGCAGGGCGGGGCTAGCCCTTGGGTTCGACGATGATCGTGACCTCGGGTGTCATGCCGGATGCGACCTTGATCGCGACCTTGTAGGTGCCCAGCGACTTGAGTGGCTCGTCGAGCTCGATCTTGTGCTTGTCGACCTCGATCCCGCGGCGACCCAGCGCGTCGGCGATGTCCTTCGTGGTAATCGATCCGTAGAGCTTGCCGCCGTCGCCGACCTTGACGCCCATGGTCAGCGTCGTCGAGGCGATCCGGGTGGCCGCGATCTCGGCCTCCTCGCGCTCCTTCTGGCGCTTGTCCTCGCGGGATGCGATGTCGTGCTGCCAGGCACGGTAGGCGCCACCGGCAGCCGAGACGGCCAGGTTCTGCTTGATCAGGTAGTTCGTGGCGAATCCATCCGCCACCGTCTTCATCTCGCCAGCCTTGCCGAGCTTGGCGACGTCCTTGGTCAGGATGACCTTCACGCGATTGTTTCCTCCCTGGTGATCCAGGCCCGCAGTCTGGGGCCGAGACCTGATTGCTGCAACGCCGCGTATCCCGACTCGATCAGGCCCGGAAGCCGACGCACCGAGCGCCGCACCGGCCCTGGCAGGAAGCGACGGATCCTGGCGACGTCCTCGTCGAACGCGGCGCGATCGATGGCAAGCTCCGCTAGCTTCTCATCCAGGACCTCGCTCTCGATGCCGTCGAAGAAGAGGTCGATCGCGATCGCCACGACGACGATGTCATCGAGCCCGCCCAGGATCGGAACGTCGTCCGGAATGAGGTCCCGCCCGAGAAGCACGTAACCGAGGCCGGCGGCCAGGGTGGCCTTGCGCGCGGCCGGGGTTCGCTCGTCGAGCAGCAGGGCCCAGACGAGGCGCGTGTAGAGCGGAGCTCGACTCGCCAGCGGCAGCATGGCCAGCAGTCCGAGCATGCGACGGACGCCGCCGCCGCCACTGCGACCTCGGGCTCCGCCCTTGGCGGGTGCCGTCGCCTGTCGAGCCATGCCTCGAGGAGCCTCCGAAACCACCACCACAGCCGCGATGCGGATCCGCATCAGACGCCCGTGGGGAGCGTGAGTCTACCAGTCCTGCCCGCTGGCTTCGGTTCCGGGCCTCCGCTCGCAACAGGCAATCCGTCCGATCGAACCGGTCTCGAGGCTTGACATCGAACGGGTGTTCGGTATGATGACCCATAGTCCGCCCCAGGAGAGACGAGTGACCAAGCACGACGCCAGCCGGAAGCTGAAGATCCTGCACCACATCGCAGCAACCCTTCGCGCCCGCGGATATCCACCGTCCGTGCGCGAGATCGCGGCCGCGGTTGGCCTCAGTTCCACTTCGGCTGTCCATCACCACCTCCAGGTGCTGGAGCGGGGTGGCTACCTCGAGCGGGGTGCCGCGCAGTCGCGCGCCATCAGGCTCACGCCGTCCGCGGCCATCTCTCTCGGCCTGTCCACGGAGCTCGTGCCCCAATCCACGGCGGCCGACGCACACATGGTCGCGATCATCGGGGAGATCGCCGCCGGCGGTCCGATCGAGGCGTACCAGGATGCCTCGGAGACGATGGCCATCCCGGAGATCCTGGCGCCCGGCGGCGACGCCTACGTCCTGCGAGTGCGCGGTGATTCGATGATCGACGCCCACATCGCCGACGGGGACTACGTCCTCATCCGGCCTCAGGACACGGCCCGCAACGGTGACATCGTGGTGGCTCAGGTCGAGGAGAACGCGGTCACGCTCAAGACGTTCTTCCGGGAAAAGGACCACGTGCGACTTCAGCCCGCCAACTCCAACTACCCACCGCAGATCTATCCGGACGTGCGGATTCAGGGAAAACTCATTGGCGTCATCCGACGCCTCGATTAGGCGACGGTCCCGATCATCCCCCAGGCCTTCTCCACACGCGGTCCACAGGCTTCCCGTGGCAATCCACGGGGTTCAACGAGACCGGGCCGGTGCGCGGGGATAACCACCTATCTAATCAGGGCGCTGGCGGTGACACTGGGGCTGACTCATTCCCGCCCGTCGTGAGGCCATGATCGATCGCCTGCCGCCCCAGAGCCTCGAGGCCGAGCAATCGGTCCTCGGCGCCGTGCTCATCGACCGCGAGGCGATCATCGAGATCGCCGAATTCCTCCGTCCCGAGGACTTCTACCGCCAGGCGAACTCGACGGTCTACCGGGCAATGCTGGATCTGTTCGAGCGGCGTGAGCCCGTGGATATCGTCACCGTGGCCGAGACGCTCGAGCGAAAGAGCGAGCTCGAGGGGATCGGCGGCCGCAGCTATCTCTCAACGCTGTCGAACCAGACCCCGACCGCCGTGCATGCGGTCCAGTACGCCCGCATCGTCGAGCGGAAGGCTGTTCTTCGGAACCTGATCGGGGCAGCCGGCAAGATCGCCGGCATCGGCTACGAGGACCCGGCCGAGATACAGGAGGCCATTGATCGGGCAGAGTCGGAGCTCTTCCAGGTCTCGAACCGCCGGATCACCGCAGGATTCGCCGTCCTCAAGGACCTGCTCCACTCCGCGTACGACCGGCTGGACTACCTGCACGCTCATCGCGGCGAGCTGAGCGGCGTGACATCTGGCTTCGCCGACCTGGACCAGCTGACGACCGGGTTTCAGAAGAGCGACCTTATCGTGGTGGCGGCGCGGCCATCCATCGGCAAGTCCAGCTTCGCCCTCAACATCGCCGAGCACGCGGCGGTCCGGGAGGGCAAGAGTGTCGGGCTCTTCAGCCTCGAGATGAGCAAGGAGCAGTTGGTCCTGCGCCTGCTGTCGAGCGTCGCCAACATCGATTCGAAGCGATTGCGGACCGGTTTCCTCGAGGAGATGGACTTCGCCCGCATCGCGCCCGCGATGAACGACCTGTCCGAGGCACCCATCTACATCGACGACACGCCGAACATCACCTCGATGGAGCTGCGAACCAAGGCACGGCGGCTGCAGGCTGAGTCGGGCCTTGACCTGGTGATCGTCGATTACCTCCAGCTCATGCAGGCCACCACAACGAACCGCGATAGCAACCGCGTCCAGGAGGTGAGTGAGATCTCGCGAGGCCTCAAGGCCCTTGCCCGCGAGTTGTCCGTGCCTGTCATTGCGCTGTCACAGCTGTCACGCCAGCCGGAGATGCGGGAATCGAAGGAGCCGCGCCTGTCGGACCTCCGCGAGTCCGGGGCCATCGAGCAGGACGCCGACCTCGTCGTGTTCCTGTGGCGAGAAAAGGAGCGGGCGGGCGCCGAAGACACCGATGCCGACGGCGAGGTCATCAACGTCAAGCTCGCCAAGCACCGTAACGGGCCGACGGGAGACATCCAGCTCTGGTTCCGCAAGAGCCAGACGCGCTTCCAGTCGTACGCGGGTCAGCGATACGCCGAGGCGTGATCCCAGCTTGCGCCCGGGGAGCACTAGCCCGAAGGTGCGTACGGGCGCGGCGGGCTAGCGGGTCTCGTCGGGCAGGAGCGGGCGCAATGCCAGCGTGTAGTCCTTGCCGTCAGGACCGGTGACGGCCAGGCCACTGAACCCACCCTCGATGCCGGTCAAGCTGAGCGCGGCGACGTCGGTCGGCGTCAGGGTGTGGATCGGGAACTGCGGCCCATCCGGCTCGGTGCCCTGGGTGAAATCCCCCGGGGTGAGGTCAGCCCACGGCCACGCGACCGCCGGGTTGTAGACATCCGGCGTGAGAACACCGCGCCATCGATCCGGCATCCACGTGGTCGCGCCGCTGGCGAACGGCGAGAAATCACGCAGCCGATCTCCGAGCTCGGCGAGAGCCGTCACGATCGGCGCATCCGTTCCCGGCGGGAAGTCGAAGCCCAGCGCCTCAACCGAGACGGTCTTGTCCACGCCCCCGGCCCGGAAGGTGAACGTGGCGGTCGGCGCATCGGCAATGTTGCCCGGCGTGTAGTGGGGACCGGCAACCTCGATCCTGCTGTCGATCAGGGCGAAGCGGAGGAGGTCCTGGATCTCGGGCTCCGACAGGGTCACGATCGAATACGGCGGGCTCGGGATGACGCCGGTCTCGGTCACGCGGGGAGCGACGTTCGTATTCCGGAAGATCACCGTCCCGTCGCCGTACAGGGTGAATTGCGGCGCCTGCGTGGCAAAGAACCCGATCGGGACGAAGCCTCCGCCCTCCTCGAACCGCAGAACCACGTCGGTGGCGCCCGTTCGGTGGTAGATGGCGTTGGGATCGGCCGTCGAGGTGGACGCGGGGCCCTGAGAGCCAGACGGCTGCCCGCCGATCGAGCTGCAGGCCACGAGGACGAGCGGCGCTGCGACGACAACGAGGAAGGCAAGTGCATTGCGGGTCTTCATGGTTGGCCAGACGCGCCGTCGGGCCAGCGGGTTCCGCGAACGCGGCCCAGAACCCGGGGTCGGTGCGTGCACCACATGCTCGTAGACTGGCAAATCCAGGCACCAGCCGCATGAGGAGAACACCATGGGCGTCATCATCATTCGGGAAATGGTCGGGACGAGCCCGAACTCGTGGAGCGATGCCGCGCGCCAGGCCGTAGCGACCGCGTCGCGAACCGTCCGGAACATCAAGACGATCGAGGTCGTGAAGTCGTCGGCCAGGGTCGATGACGGTGAGATCGTCGAGTATCACGTCGATATCAAGATCGGATTCGAATACGAGGGCTGAGCCACCGCAAGCGCAGATAATCGGGCGGTGAGCGCCCGCGGCCATCATGCCGCCCATGCCCAGGATTGACATCGCCTCTCGCCCGTCCGTATCGTTCGCCCCGCCTGAGCCCCCGCCGTTCGAGCGGGGTCCCCGAGCCCTCGGACAACCCGATGGCGTCGGTGTCCCCGTGGGACCGGGCCGACCGGGCCGACCGGCGATCGTGGCGCCGCCGCGCGATTCGGGAGGCCTTCTCGGTCGAATGTCCGAGTATCCAGTCCAGTTCGAGAAGGTCCAGGCGCCGCCGCTCCGCGAGGAGACACTGGCCCGGGACCGGCTTCTTGATTGGCTCCACGTCAAGATCCACCGCCGGGTGGTCCTCGTGCTGGCCGAGGCCGGCTACGGCAAGACGACGCTGTTGGCCGACTTCTCGCGACGAACCAGGGTCCGCGTGTCCTGGTATCGACTGGACCGCGGCGATCGCGACTGGCTCGGGTTCCTCGCCCACCTGGTGGCCGCGTTCCGGGTCCACCAGCCGGATTTCGGGCCGGTCACCGCATCGATGATCCTCGAGGCGAGCACCGGGACCGTAGCCCGGGACACCGTGCTCGACGCGTTCATTCGGGAGCTCGGGACACTTGCCGCGGAACCAGCTGCCCTGGTACTGGACGACTTCCACCTCGTGGACGACTCACAGGACGCGCGAATCATCGTCCGGGAGATGATGGCCCGCGCACCCGAGCGGCTCACCTTCGTCATGATCAGCCGGACGACCCCGTCCTTGCCACTGGCTCGCCTCCGGTCGCTGGGCGAGGTCGTGGAGCTGCACACTTCTGAACTGCGCTTTGCCCGTGACGAGACCGAGCAACTCTTCCGCGAGACGTACGCCCTTGACCTGGAGCCGGGCGTCGTGTCGGAGCTTTCGCAGCGGACCGAGGGCTGGGTCGCTTCGCTGGAGCTCGTCCGCGCCGCGATCCGGGATCGCAACCCATCCGAGATCCGGGCGTTCGTCCGATCCCTGAGCGGGGCCGAAGGCAACCTGTATGACTACCTCGCCGAGGAGGTCGTAGGGGAGCTTCCCGCGGATCTGCAGCAGTTCCTGATGCGCAGTTCCCTGCTCGAGACGATCGAGCCGGTCCTCGGAAGCGTAGCTGCCCAGGTTCCCGCGGAGCAGACCCGCGCGTCGATCGCCGACGGCGAGATGCTCGGCTTGTTCAGCCGCGTCGGGCCGAATTCGCGCGACCATGTCCGGGCTCATCCGCTCGTCCGCGACTTCCTCCAGGCCCGCCTGCGTCGGTCGGTTGGCGCCGCTGCCGTGATCGAGATCCATCGTGCCGTGGCGGCCGCCGCCGAGTCAATCGACTGGCGAATCGCCGGTCACCACTACCTCGAGGCCGGCGATCTCGACGACGCGCGCCGAGTCCTCAGCTCGGCCATCGAAACCATCCTCGCGACCGGCGCCTACGCCGCGGCCGAGCCGCTCGTCACCGCTCTCCCGCCAACCGAGCGCCCCGATCCCAACGTCCTCGTGATCCTCTCCCGGCTTGCCCAGCAGAGAGGAGATCTTGAGACCGGACGAGATCTCGCTGCAGAAGCTCATCAAACTGATCCGAATAGCATCGCGGCCGCTCTGAACTTCCAGTCTGCATTGATGAATGCCGGAGATATTGAGGCTGCGGTACGCACGGCCGCAATGGTCGAGGGGCGCAGCGACTGGCTGTCAGGCTCGGCACTCGCACGCGCTACGAGGCTATTACTGGAGACATCTGGCACAGGGCAACTTCCCGATGCGAGAACTGCACTGAACGACGTCATTGCACAATTCGCTGCGCTCGGTAACTCGCACTATGTCGGAGTCGCGAATTTAAGCCTCGGGTCAATCTGCTACGCCGAAGGAAGGGCCGCACAGGCTCTCGAGCATTCGAATGAAGCAATCGGCCATCTGCTGGAAACCTCAGCAGGGCAAGAACTCGTATCTGCCCGCCTGCTTCGCGGCCTCGCGCTCGCGCACCTGGGCCACCTCGAAGATGCCAGGGCCGAGGTCAAGATCGCGCTAGCAGCGTCGACCGAGGGGCAGGCCCTTGAAGTCGCTCTCGAATCAGCGGCGATCGAGGCTCTGTACGGTGATCCACGCCGTTCGGAGGCTCTCCTCCGCCCGTATGCAGACCGACTCGATGGAGCACGGGATGTCTCCGAGCAGGCGGTAGTTGTTCTAGCCCTCGCTCGGATGAGCCAGGGACAGATCGCGGACGTATCCGAGCTGATCAGGAATCTTCACTTCGGGCATTTGCGCTCGACCGTGGCGATGGAGTCGATGCGGCTTTTCGCGCGGGCGATCTTCGGATTGCTCTCGGGTGACGCCAACCGTCAGCGATGGGCAGATGAGGCACGCGAGCATGCGCACCGGCAGGGCGCGGGCCTGTGGGAGAGCGCCGCAGAGATCCTGTGCCATTCGGAGGAGTCAGCGGGACTTGCCGTTCTCGTTGAAAGCCTCGCCGAGACGGACCCAGCTGTTCTCACGGTTGCGGCCGATGCGATCGGCGAATTCTGGCCTCGCCTCACCTCGATCGGAGTCGACGGCATCAAAGCTGAAATCTCACGCCGACCCGAGCGCTGGAGACCGGTACTCCGCCGGGCAGCGATGCAAGGTGATTCCTCCTCTCGGATCAGGGCGTGCGAACTTCTGGACGAGATCGGGGAGGTGGATGACATTGCGCTGCTGCGGGGGGTTTCGCGGGAGTTGAAGGCCGCGCCAGGGACGCGCGAGCTCGGGCGTGGGTTGGCACGGCGCCTCGCGAAGCGGGTCTGGATCTCGGACCTTGGGCGTGTCGAGATCCACATCGGATCCAAGACCATCGATGGTTCTCAGATTCGGCGCAAGGTGCTTTCCATGCTCTGTTTCCTGGTTTCTCGGCCGCAGATGTCGGCCACACGGGAGGAGGTTCTTGACGCTATGTGGCCGGACCTCGATCCCGGCACCGCGCTAAATTCGCTCAATCAGACTGTCTACTTCCTCCGAAGGGTGTTCGAACCTTCCTACCGGGAAGACATTTCGCCTGGATACATGGGCCAGGATGGCGAGCTAGTGTGGCTCGATCCGGAGCTAGTAGGGTCCCAGAGTCGGCGCTGCCGCGACATGATTCGGGCCATTCCAGGACCTCCTGATGCGGACAAGGCCCTGGAGCTGGCGCGCGCATACACGGGGCGTTTCGCCATCGACTTCACCTATGACGACTGGGCCGCTGACTATCGCGACTCGCTCCACGCCTCCTACCTGCGGGTCGCCGAAGCTGCGATGAGGGCCGATTTAAACTCTGGACACTACGACCGCGGAGTGGAGCTCGCCCAGTTGGTTGCGGAGGTGGAGCCTGAAGCTGAGGAGATCCAGATCGGGCTCCTCAGACTCCTCCGCATGGCCGGTTCGACGGCGGCAGCTGCGGAACGCTATCAGCGCTACGCCCAGACGCAGCGGGAGCTCGGCCTCGAGCCGGACCCGCTCGATCAACTTTGACCACTTGCTGGCGGTGATAGGTACACATGCGTATTGACTGGTGCGGTGCGGTGTACCTATAGTCCGGCCTCTTCGTAGTACTCAGGTACTAGGAAGACAAGTTAAGAACGCTCGGACGCGCTGAAGCTCCACCTGAAATGGGCACTTAGGGTGGAGATGAGCGAGTAGTGCAACCGACCGACCATGTGTCTGGTCGGTTTTCGTGTCTTT
>JBBQMH010000022.1:0-27807 GCA_038328755.1 Candidatus Limnocylindrales bacterium | reverse complement strand
CGTAGTTCGCGGCGCGCGCGAACATAACCTCAAGAACGTCACCCTCGAGTTTCCGCGCGACCGCCTGGTCGTGATCACCGGCCTGTCCGGGAGCGGCAAGTCGAGCCTCGCCTTCGACACGATCTACGCCGAGGGCCAGCGCCGTTACGTCGAGAGCCTGTCCGCCTACGCGCGGCAGTTCCTCGGCCAGATGGAGAAGCCCGATGTCGATCAGATCGATGGGCTCTCCCCGGCGATCTCCATCGACCAGAAGGGCGCGAGCCGCAACCCGCGCTCGACGGTCGGAACCGTCACCGAGATCTACGACCACCTCCGACTGCTCTTCGCGCGGATCGGCCATCCGCATTGTCCCGTCTGCGGCCGTGAGATCGAGCGCCAGACCGTCCAGCAGATCGTGGACCAGGTCCTCGCGATGCCGGAGGGTAGCCGCCTGCTGGTCCTTGGGCCGCTGATCAAGGATCGCAAGACCGAGGGAGACCGCGTCTTCGAGACCGCCCGGAAGCAGGGCTTCGTCCGGATCCGGGTGGATGGCACGACCTACGATCTGGCCGAAGCGCCGACCCTCGACAAGTACAAGCGCCACACGATCGAGGTCGTCGTTGATCGCTTCGTCGTCCGGCGGGCCGAGGCGCCTGAAGACTGGGCACGGGATGAAGCCGGACGACCGATTGACCCTGCCAGCGGGGAGACCCTCGAAGACCCCGACGCGCCGCGGCTTGCCGATTCGATCGAGACGGCCCTGCGTCTGGGCGAGGGCGTCGTGCTCATCGCTCCGGCCCAGCGAGAAGACGAGCCGCCCGACTTCGAGGAGCGTCGCTTCTCCGAGCGCTACTCGTGCCCCTACGACGGGACCACGATCGACGAACTCGAACCCCGGAGCTTCTCGTTCAACTCGCCGCACGGAGCGTGCCCGACCTGCACCGGCCTCGGGACGCGCCTGGAAATCGATCCCGAGCTCGTGATCCCGGATCGGTCGAAGAGCGTGCTCAAGGGCGCGGTCGTGCCGTGGTCGCGGATGCCCACCGACGCCTCGTGGCGGATGAAGATCACCGAGGCGGTCTTTGAGGCGCACGGCTGGGACGCCGCCGCGCCGCTCCGCGACCTGCCGGACGAGGCGGTCAAACACCTGCTCTTCGCCAGGAAGGACGAGAAGGTCGTCATCCGCTACAAGCACGAACGGGGCGAGAACTCGTACGTCGCGGCCTTCGAGGGCGTGGTCACGAACCTCGAGCGGCGGTACCGCGAAACCGAGTCGGAATTCATCAAGACCGAGCTCGAGAAGTACATGGTCGAGCGGCCCTGTCCCAAGTGCGCGGGCAAGCGACTGCGGCCGGCGGCGCTGGCCGTGACCGTCGACGGCCGGGATATCTCGACGGTTGCCGACTTGTCGATCACCGAAGCCTTCGCCTGGGCCGAGGATCTCGCGTCGCGCGTGACTGAGCGCGAGCGGACGATCGCCTACCAGGTCCTCAAGGAGATCCGCGCCCGCCTGGGCTTCCTCGTCGATGTCGGCCTCGACTACCTGACGATCAATCGGACGAGCCAGACGCTGTCGGGCGGAGAAGCCCAGCGGATCCGCCTGGCGACCCAGATCGGGACGACGCTGATGGGCGTGCTGTACATCCTCGACGAGCCATCGATCGGCCTGCATCAGCGCGACAACGCCAAGCTCATCGCCACGCTGACCCGCCTCCGCGACCTCGGCAACACCGTCCTTGTCGTCGAGCACGACGAGGAGACGATCCGGACCGCGGACTGGGTCATCGACATCGGGCCCGGGGCAGGGGAGCACGGCGGCGAGATCATCGCGAATGGGCCGATTGAGGCCGTCCTCGCCGAGCCGCGGTCCATCACCGGAGCGTTCCTCCGAGGCGAACGCATGGTCCCGGTCCCGAAGGAGCGGCGCGAGGGCAATGGTCGGCGCCTTAGGGTTCGCGGGGCGAGAGCGCATAACCTGCGCAACGTCGACCTGTCCGTGCACCTGGGAACCTTCACCGCGGTCACAGGCGTTTCAGGCAGCGGCAAATCGACGCTCGTGACCGAGGTCCTCTACCGATCGCTGGCCCGTGAGCTGCATGGGGCCAGATCGACGCCGGGCGCACACGATGCACTCGAGGGCGCGGAGTTCATCGACAAGATCATCGAGATCGACCAGAGCCCGATCGGTCGGACCCCGCGCTCCAACCCTGCGACCTACACGGGCCTGTTCGGCACGATCCGCGAGCTGTTCGCTGCCACGCCTGAGGCGCGCGTCCGCGGCTACAAGCCCGGTCGGTTCTCATTCAACGTGAAGGGCGGGCGATGCGAGAACTGCAAGGGCGACGGGATCATCAAGATCGAGATGCAGTTCCTGCCCGATGTGTACGTCCCGTGCGAGGTCTGCAAGGGGGCGCGCTACAACCGGGAGGCGCTCGAGGTCCACTACAAGGGTCGGTCGATCGCCGATGTCCTGGAGATGACGGTCGCCGAGGCGGTCGACTTCTTCGGAGCGGTGCCCTCGATCGCCAACAAACTGCGGACCCTGAACGACGTCGGGCTGGGGTACATCCACCTCGGCCAGCCGGCGACCACGCTGTCAGGTGGCGAAGCGCAGCGCGTCAAGCTGTCCACGGAACTGTCGAAGCGGGCGACTGGCAAGACCCTCTATGTCCTCGATGAGCCGACGACAGGGCTGCACTTTGCCGATGTCGAGAAGCTGCTCCAGGTGCTTCATCGGCTGGTCGACGCCGGCAATACCGTCCTGGTCATCGAGCACAACCTCGATGTGATCAAGACCGCAGATTGGATCGTGGACCTGGGACCAGAGGGTGGCGCGCGCGGCGGCCTGATCATCGCCGAGGGTACCCCCGAGGTCGTTGCGGCCGCTGATGGTTCAGCGACCGGCGAGTACCTGGCGCGCGTGCTCCGTGGCGAACCGCTCGTGCCGCTATCGGATGTGACGTTCGCCGAGGAGGCCGGTCGCCGGCGTGCCGTGGCCCGGGTCTCGAAGGGGGAACGCGAGGCGGTGCCGTCGCGCAGCCGTGGCTGACTGGGTGGCGCCGGGCTCACGTGTGCAAGCCCGCCACGAGACCCCTGAAATCGACGTCGCCGCCCTTGAGGCTGCGCGCGCCGCGGATGTCCTGCTGGCGAGTGCCGTGGCCGTCGGCTCGGCGCGTTGGACGCGCTACCTTGCCACGATACCGGATCGATTCCGGGATGAGCCGATCCCTGGGTTGCGCGCAGCCGCCCGGTCCGGTCGGGCCGCATTCGGTCCCAAGGATTCGATTCGCGACGTCCTCCCGGAGTCGGCCACGGAGCCGTTTCTCAAGGCGATCGATCGGTTGCTCAAGTTGATCGCGCGCTGGGAGCTGGAGTGGCGGGAGTAGGGTCGGCTACCAGATCCAGGGGATAAAGCGGCGCGCCCGAGCTGCGTACGCCTCATAGCCTGGGTAGCGGGCGGTGAGCCACGCCTCTTCGCGCCGCCGCTTGAGATCCAGCACGACCGCCAGGATGAGCGACGCAACCAGGGCCGACCCGGAGGCGCGGACGAACGACCAACCAAGCGCACCGAGGATGATCCCGCCGTAGACCGGATGCCGGACGAGCCGGTACGCCCCGGTCTCGACCAGTCGGGCACCATCGCGAGGGTGAGGAACGGCTGTCAGGGCGTTGCCGGATTGAAGGCCGGACAGCCCGCCGAGCCCGAGGATCGTCCCAAGGATCAGCAGCACGAAGCCCAGCCCGGCCGCGGGTGCCGGACCCGCAGTGGTGGAAACAATGCCGGCGACGCCGATGACGGCGAACAGGATCAGCTGAATGACCACCCAACCCTCGCCGCGGGGCCCGAGTGATGGAATCTGCCGCATGCGGGACATGCCCCCGATCCTACGCCACCGCTCGCAGCTCTTCAGGGTCGAATGCTTCGCGCAGGAACTGGGACGGGGCGGCCGGGTCATAGGAGAGGGTCAGCGAGCGCTTCGCCCGGGTCCAGGCGACATACGCAAGGCGCCGCTCCTCCTGGAGGGCGCGGGCCGGGTCCTCCGCCTCGGCCACCGAGCGGGCGCTCGGAAAGCGACCGTCGTCCAGACCGATCACTGCGACGTGGTCGAACTCGAGGCCCTTGGTCCCGTGAACCGTGGCCAGCGACAGTGGCGCGTCGTCACGCCGAAGACGGGCGAGGCGCGCCCGGACGTCCGCGATCGCAGCGGTCAGGGCGGCCAGGTCCGGATATCGAGGCGCCCAGGCCAGCAGCGCGCCGGCGACCTCGTCCAGCTCGCGCGGTGCACCATGCCGCACCCGGACGAGGCGGGCGAGCAAGGGCATCTGCGGATCCTGGTGTGCCGTGGCCGCGAGGAACTCGTCGAGGTGGGGCGATTCGACTGGCAGTTCCAGATCCCGCGCCCGAAACGGGATGTCAAGGTCGAGGCAGGCAGCCACAGCCGGAATGAGTTCGCGATTTGTGCGGGCCAGGATGGCGCGAGTGGTGCCGTCCGCCGGCCATGATCGGAGCAGCGCGGTGCACGTATCGAGTGCATCCATGTCGGCCGCCGATGGCGCAAGAATCAATCGCCCCGGCGCCTCAGGACGCGACCTGATCACTTTCGCGAAGCGCTCCGAGTTGTGCTCGACCAGGCGAACGGCTCGCTCCACGACGATGCCTGGGCACCGGTAGTTCGTCTCGAGATCGTGGCGCCGCAGGCCGGGCAGCGCTGTCTCAGCGAGGCCAAGCAGTCGCCGAACATCAGCCAGCCTCCAGCCATAGATGGACTGGTCGTCATCGCCGACCAGGAAGATCTGGTTTCCTGGTGCGGCCAGAAGGAGCGCCAGCCGGAGCTGCATCCGATCGAGGTCCTGGGCTTCGTCGACGAGGATGTCGCGGCAGCGGCCCCGCCACGCCGCAAGTGCCGATGAGTCGCGCTCGAGCAGGCGGAGCGCCCGGGCGACCAGGTCGTCGAAGTCGAGCCCGCCCCGGCGACGGATTTCGGCCTCGTAGGCCGCGTAGGTACGGGCGACGGGCCCAGCCTCAGGGTCACTCGCGATCACCTCCGGGTCGATGTCGAGGTCGAGCTTGAACTGGGACAGGACCGTGTCAAGGCGGCGGCGCTCTGCGAGGGAGGCATCCGGACGCACCGCCCGCAGGATCTCGTCGCGGTCGACGAGCGGCTGGACGGCCTGCCCGGCATCGCGAAGCATCTCCAGGCCGAGGGCGTGGAATGTCCGGATCCGGACGCGAGTCGCCTGGTCGTCACCGAGCGGGGCCAGGGCCGTGGACACTCGCTCTCGCAGTTCCTCCGCGGCGCGTTTGTTGAAGGTGATGGCGCAGATCGACTCCGGTGCCACGCCCCCGTCGATGAGCCAGGCAACGCGGGCAACGAGGGTAGAGGTCTTGCCCGATCCGGCCGGCGCCACGCACAGCACGGGCCCGCTGGGGACCGTCGCGGCGCGTCGTTGGGCCGCGTCGAGGCGAGCCAGCAGCGCGGTCACGGCCGGGTGCGTCATCGCGGCGAGTGTCGGGGAGATCGCTTATCGGGTGGTTAGCGCCGTACCGAATTGGCTCTGATGCGGGCGTTGAGCGACGGCCAGCCCGGGATGACAGAAAACACTTGCCAGCCCATCATCGTCCCGTGCACACCAAGCCGCGACCCACCCTGGTCCGCAATGATCGGCTCGCCCGGGAGGCCGCTGAGGAGCACCTGAGTCCCGGCGCGACCCGCTCCACGACCAGCCGGGGCCGCGCGCGACCAGAGGATCCTGACCTCTTCCGGACCGCGTTCGAGCGGGACCGCGATCGGATCATCCATGCCAAGGCGTTCCGGCGCCTCAAGCACAAGACCCAGGTCTTTCTCCACCCGGATGGGGATCACTACATCACCCGCCTGACGCACACGCTGCAGGTTGCCCAGATCGCGCGGTCGCTGGCGGAGGCCCTGACGCTCAATGAGCCCTTGGCCGAGGCGATCGCGCTCGGCCATGACGTGGGCCACACGCCATTCGGCCATACCGGCGAGGACGTCCTTTCGCCGTACTTCCCGCCGCTCGGGTGGCACCACGCCGCGCAGAGCGTCAGGGTCTTCGGGGTGGTGGAGGATCTCAACTTGACGTGGGAGGTGCGCGATGGCATCCGCGCTCACTCGTGGAAGATCGATCCGCCACCTGCCACGCCCGAGGGTTACTGCGTCCGGTACGCGGACCGCATCGCCTACCTGACCCACGATGCGCTGGACGCGATGCGCGCCGGCGTTCTCCGGGAGGAGTCGTTTCCGGCATCCGCGTTGGCCAGGTTCGGGCCGCCTGGACGTCGCTGGATCGGCGCGATGATCGACGCGGTAGTCGAGACCTCGCTCCGTACCGGACGGGTCGAAATGGACACTCCGACCCTCGCCATCATGAACGAGCTCCGGTCGTTCATGTTCGAGCGTGTCTACGAGTCTGCCGAGCAGCGGCGGAAGCAGCGCCACGCAATGGTCATCCTCCGCGACCTCATGGACCATCACATCGCCAACCCGGATGCCATCCCGCTCAGCTTCCGACAGGTCGATGGGCCGATCACCCGGCAGGCCGCGGATTACGTGGCCGGGATGACCGACCGCTTCGCTCGGGCCGCCCATCGACGTTTGAAGGCTGGCACACGCGGCATGGACACGCGCGGCGTGGTCGGGGCCGCCCCGGGCACCGTCTGACCGGCTCCGCAAAGGCCTGACTGGCGGCAGTGGATTTCACGACTAGTTTCCTAGAGGAGGGCGGCTGCGGGGCAGTTGATCGGCGCATAACCTGCCTGCGCGGACCCCTTCGCGCAGCTTGCTGTTCCATTACTCAGGTGCGTGCTAATGTGAGACGCATGAGTACTGAACTCCTTCGACCTCAGCGCCGCCGTGCACGGTTGACCAGTCAGGGACAGATCACGGTCCCCAAGGCCGTTCGAGACGCCCTCGGCGCGCGGCCGGGCGACGACCTCGAATTCGTGCCCCGCGGTGGCGGGTTCGTCGTGACGGTCCACCCGCGGAAGAGCGTCCTCGACTTCGCCGGTGCTGCCGCTAGCGCGGCCGGCCGGATCCCGGCGACGGCAGAGGAGCTCGATTCCGCTGTTGCTCACGGCATGGCCGAGACGGCGATTACACGGGCGACTGAGGTGCCGCGCCGCCGCTCCGCCGGCGCTGACCGCAGGTGAGCGCCCGTCGAGTGTCGGGCCCGGGCGGTGCGTCGGCCCTCGCGTACGGGGACACCAACCTGTTCGTCGCTCTGCTCGCCGGTCCAGCGCACCCGCTGCATGGCCGCTCGCTCGACCTGTTCCGACGGGTCGCTGGCGGTGAACTGTTCCTGATCGTGACGCCCGTGGTCGTGGCCGAGCTCGTTTACGTCGCGTCGGCGACAATCGGCTGGGATCGCGCCCAGGTCGCCGAACATCTCGGATCGCTCCTGGACGCTGACGGGATCGTCCTCACCGATGAACCGACCGTCGTGCGCGCGCTGGCGCTGTACGGGGCGACGTCGGGGCTCGACTTCGCAGATGCGTACCTTGCCGCCGCCGCGCTGGAAATCGGCCCGCCAGTCGTTGCCTCGTTTGACGCTGACTTCGACCGGGTCGCGGGGGTCAGGCGAATCGCCGCGTAGTCCGGCCTACCAGTCTCGAAGGGAATGTCCCCGCCTGAACCGTCCGGGTGCCGCGGGATCCGACCCCCCAAGGTCGGGCCGGACGTCCTTCGCCGCTGCCGTGATGGTGGCAACAGCGTATCCAGCGGTAGGGGCCAGATAAGCCCCGGTTCTCGGCGTCGGCACGTCTGGAGCGGCCGGTCGCGTACGTGAACCGAGCCATCCAGACAGGCTTCTGCCCCGCCTACCCCGGACTTGCTGGTGGGAGCATCACGAGGGGCGATAGGGACGTCGCAGCGAGGAGGTCGCAGCGAGGACGTCGCAGGGGTCGCCGGCGTCGCGCCCAACGCCGTCGCCGCATCTGCCCCAGAATCGGCTGGTGACCAGCCCGACCCTCCCCACCGCCCTCGCGGCGACGCTCCGGAACCTGCCCGATCGCCCCGGTGTGTACTTGATGAAGGACGCGCGGGGCGAGGTCATCTACGTCGGCAAGGCCCAGAGCCTGCGAAGCCGGGTGCGGAGTTACTGGCAGAAGGAAGCGCCGGGCGGGGAGGTCCATCGGATTCGGAGCGTGATCGACAAGGTCGTGGACCTCGAGTACACGCTGACCGACTCGATCTCGGAGGCGCTTCTACTCGAGGGCAACCTCATCAAGCGGTACCAGCCACCGTTCAACGTCCGGCTCAAGGACGACAAGAGCTACCCGTACATCAAGGTCACGCTGGCGGACGACTTCCCGCGGATCGAGCGAACGCGCAAGCTCCCACAGGACGGCAGCCGCTATTTCGGGCCCTACGCCTCCGCGTCGAGCGTGGACGAGGCCATGAACCTCGTCCGGCGGCTATTCCCGTTCCGGACCTGCACAATCGACATCAAGGATGGCCAGCGCGCGCTCGATCGCCCATGCCTCCTCTACCACATCAAGCGTTGCCAAGGCCCGTGCATCGAGGCCATCGCCAAGGATGCGTACCGGGCCGATATCGCCCAGGTCGAGTTGTTCCTGGAGGGCCGTCAGGAGTCCGTTGCGAACGCGCTCCGGACCGACATGGCCGCGGCCTCGGCTCGGACGGATTACGAGACGGCAGCCGGCCTGCGCGACAAGGTCCGTGCCATCGAACGGACGATGGAAAGCCAGAAGATGGAGGCGTTCGCGAAAACTGATCTTGATCTGGTCGGACTCGCGCGCCAGGACAACCAGGCCGCGGTGCAGCTCTTCGTGATCCGGGATGGCAAGGCGATCGGCCGGGACGTTTTCCTCCTGGCTGCGCCAAAGGACACGCCGGATCATGAATTCCTGAGTGGCTTCCTGCTCCAGTACTACACCCGCGCGACGAGCATCCCGCGCGAGGTTGCCGTGCCGCGGGCACTGCCGGATGCTGAGGACCTCGAGCGGTTCCTGACGGACCGCCGAGCAGCCACCGCGCCCAACGGATCCCGCTCGGCCGCCGTGCGTCTCCACGCCCCCCAGCGCGGAGAGCGTCGCCGGCTCATGGAGCTCGCGACCCGCAACGCGGCCGAGATGCTCGCGCGCGAGCAGGCGCGCTGGCTGGCCGACCAGGGACGAACCCTCGGCGCGCTCGAGGAACTGGCGGCGGCGCTCGAGCTGCCCGTCCTGCCGGAACGCATCGAGTGCTATGACATCTCGACCTTCCAGGGCACCAACAGCGTCGGCAGCATGGTCGTGTTCGAGGACGGCCGGCCTCGAACCGGCGAGTACCGCCGCTTCGCGATCAAGACGGTCGCCGGCCAGAGTGACGTCGCCAGCCACCAGGAGGTCCTTCGCCGCCGATTCCGCAATGTGAAGACGGGCGAGGAGGGGAGTGCCGAGGAGGCACGCTGGGCGATGCCGGATCTGGTGATCGTGGACGGCGGCCGTTCCCAGGTCAGCGCCGCGAAGGCCGTCCTCGATGAGCTGGGCCTCCACGACCTGCCGCTCGCGGGGCTGGCCAAGGAGCGCGAGGAGCTGATCCTGCCAGGCCGCGCCGACCCGGTTCTGCTCCCGGCCACCTCGCAGGCCCTGTATCTCGTCCAGCGCCTGCGCGACGAGGCCCATCGCTTCGCGATCACCTATCACCGCAAGTTGCGAGCGCGCGCGTCCGTTCGGTCCGCCTTCGATGACCTGCCGGGCGTCGGGCCGCGGCGGCGCGGCGCTCTCCTGCGCGTCTTTGGGTCGGCCAAACGGGTCCGCGAGGCGCCTGTCGAGCAGATCGCGGCCGTGCCGGGGATCGGACCGGCCCTCGCCGCTCGCATCAAGGAGGGGCTGGAGTCGTGATGCCGGGCAGCGTTACGCGTGCCCCTGTATCATCCGCCGTCGATGCGTAGATCCGCTCTGATCCTGATCGCCGTCATCGGCGTGTTCGCCCTCGTGATCGACTTCTGGCCCAAGCTTCGGCTGCCCGGAGGCGAAGCCGACGGCAGCGCACGCCTGATCGAGACGAAGCTCGGCCTCGACCTGCAGGGTGGCCTGAAGGTCGAGTATCGCGTCACGCCGTCCGGGGGGAAGACACCGACCCTCGCCGACCTCAACGTGGTCCGCGAGATCATGGAGCGACGCGTCAACTCGACGGGCGTCGCCGAACCCGTCGTCGTCACGAGCGGCGAGGACCGGATCGTCGTGGAACTCCCGGGTGTGACGGATACCGCGTCCGTGCGTCAGCTGGTCGGCCAGACCGGACGCCTCGACTTCGTCCCGGTCCCCTCGTCCACTCAGCTGGCTCAGGGACAGACGCTCGACCTGAGCAACGCCACGAACTGTCCCGCTGGCGGTGTCGTCACCCAGACCTGCATCCTGTTCTCGGGCGATCAGCTCGATTCCGCCAGCATCGGGTCGGACCAGCGAGGCAACCGGGCCGTCAACTTCAAGCTCAAGTCCGGCGGTTCCGACCTGTTCGCCAAGTGGACCGCGTCCCACGTCAACGAGCAGTTCGCGATCGTGCTCGACTCAACGGTCATCTCGGCGCCGGTCATCCAGGCCGCGATCACCGGCGGCAATGTCCAGATCACGAGCGGCAACATCGGCGGCTTCCCCCAGAAGGAAGCCAAGCAGCTGGTTGATGTCCTGAAATTCGGCGCCCTGCCGTTCCCGGTCGAGGAACTGTCGAGCGATACGATCGCCCCGACGCTGGGCCTGGAGTTCTTCCACAAGAGCGTGCTGGCCGGCGGGATTGCGGTCTTCCTCGTTCTCATCTTCATGATGCTGCACTACCGACTCCCCGGGCTCGTGGCGAGCGGTGCGCTCATCTACTACGCACTCGTCCTGTTTGCGATCTTCCGACTGATTCCGGTCACGCTGACCCTGGCGGGCATCGCGGGCTTCGTGCTCTCGGTGGGTATGGCGGTGGACGCCAACATCCTGATCTTCGAACGCTCCAAGGAAGAGCTTCGCCTTGGCAAGTCGCTGCCGCAGGCGATCGAGGCCGGCTTCGCCCGGGCCTGGAATTCGATCCTCGACTCCAACGTCTCGAGCCTGATCACCGCTTCGATCCTGTACTTCTTCGGATCCTCGGTCATCCAGGGCTTCGCCCTCGTCCTGATCATCGGCGTGCTTGTCTCGATGTTCTCCGCGATCACCGTGACTCGAACGTTCCTCCGGATCGTCGTCGCCCAGAGCTGGGCTCGCAAGGCGAGCCTGTACGGCATCTCCGAGAGTGAATTCACCTACCGGCCCACGGGCCGACCGTCGCGCCGCGGGGTGACCCCGGGTGTTTGACGTCATCGGCAAGCGGCGCTGGTTCTTTGCCTTCTCGCTGCTCATCACGATCCCCGGTCTCATCTTCATCCTCCTGACGCCCTTCAGCGGCGGCACGGCGGGCCTGAAGTTCTCGATCGACTACACCGGCGGCACCACCTGGTCGATCCGTTTCGCCGACCCGAACGTCACGGCCACCCAGGTCCGCGCGGAGCTGCTGAAGCTCGACCAACCGGATGCAACCGTGGTTCTGACCGGCGCCGGCTTCTACGACATCCGCATGTCGCAGCTGGACCTACGCGTCATCAAGCCATCTCCCACGCTGGTTCCAACCCTGGCGCCCGCGACCGCGGCTCCGACCGCCGCTCCGGCAGCGTCCGGTGCGGCGAACGCCTCCCCCGAACCGTCGGCAGCGCCCAGCCCGAGCCCATCCCCCGAACCGTCGGCATCGCCCTCCCCATCGCCGGTCGTCGCACCCGTCGGGGACACCCAGGTCCCAACTGACGGTGAAATCGGGCGGATCGCGACCGGCCTGCAGGCGGCCCTTGGGCCGATCGCCGAACAGCGCTCTCTGAGCTCCATCGGTGCGGTCGTCAGCTCGGATCTGATCAACCAGGCCATCCTGCTGATCCTGGTCGGCAGCCTCGGGATCCTTGCCTGGATCACGCTCCGTTTCCGGGACGTGAAGATGGGTGTTACGGCGCTGGTAGCCCTGCTCCACGATGTCATCGTGGTCCTCGGAGTCTTCGCCATCCTCGGCACGTTCTTCGACGTCCAGATCGACGGCCTCTTCGTGACGGCGATGCTCACCGTGATCGGATTCAGCGTCCACGACACCATCGTCGTGTTCGACCGGGTCCGTGAAAACCGGGTCCGACATGCCGGCGAGCCGTTCGCCGAGGTGGTGAACCACTCGCTCCTCCAGACATTCGGTCGCTCCGTCACCACGAGTTTCACGGTCGTCCTCACGCTGACCGCCCTGCTCCTGTTCGGCGGCTCCGCGACGGAGGAGTTCGTGCTCGCGCTCCTGATCGGGATCATCTCGGGGACCTACTCGTCGATCTTCAACGCCAGCCCGTTGCTGGTGGTCTGGCAGGAACGGGAAGATCGCGCTCGAGGCCGCCGCGTGGGACCGCCCGCCGTCCGTCGAGCCTCCGCGTAATCGCGGGGAGAGCGGCCGTGCAGCCGTTCGTGGCATCCTGAAGACGTGCTCCAACCGCGGTCCCGCTGGGTCCTTCCTGAGCCCGCCCTGCCGTCTGACGAGCTGGCCGCAGCAGCTGCGGCGCTCGGCCTCGGGTCGTGGGCGCCGCCGATCCTGATCCGGCGCGGCGTGACGGACCCAGGAGCCCTCGCGCGCCATTTCGGGGATCCGCGGGACGCCCTTCACGATCCCCACCTCCTGCCCGATGCGAATCGCTTCCTCGCCCGGATCAGCGCGGCGCGCGACCGGGCCGAGACCATCCTCGTCTTCGGCGATTTCGATGCGGACGGGATCACCGGGCTGGCGGTCCTGACCCTCGCGCTGCGCGCGTTCGGCGTGACGGTCATCCCGTACGTACCCTCCCGGCTCGAGGAAGGCCACGGTCTCTCGCTCGCGGCCGTCGCGGCTGCCGAGCGGCAGGGCGCACGGGTCATCGTCACGGTCGATACCGGGACCACGAGCCTGACCGAAATCGCCGAAGCCGGCCGTCGTGGGATCGACGTCCTCGTCACGGACCATCATCGCGTGCCGGCCGTGCTGCCCGATGCCGTGGCGATCGTCAACGCCCATCGACCCGAAAGTCGCTACCCGGATGCGAACCTGTCAGGCGCCGGGATCGCCTTTGCCCTGGCCCGGCTCCTCCTCGGACCCGGGCCGGCCGCGCTCGAACTGGCCGACCTGGCCGCCATCGGGACCATCGCGGACGTGGCACCGATCCTCGGCGAGAACCGGGCCATCGTCCGGCTCGGCCTCGAGCGGATCCGGGCGAATCCACGCCCCGGGCTCGCGGCCGTCCTGTCCCGCGCCAACATCGCGCCCGCAGCCGTCGACGTCGAGACGCTGTCGTTCGCGGTCGCCCCGCGGCTGAATGCGGCCGGCAGGGTAGGGGAGGCCATGGATGCTGCTCGCCTGCTGCTGGCTGACAGCGCGGCTGAGGCTGAGACGCTGGCCGCCGTGCTCGAGGCCGCCAACCTCGAGCGTCGGGATCTCACGAAGCACGCAGTGGCGGAGGCTCGCGTTTCAGCCGACGCCGTAGACGGAGCAGCGGCCACGCTGGTGCATGGTCCGTGGCCGGTTGGCATCGTGGGGCTCGTCGCCGCGAGGTTGGCCGACGAACGTGGGCGCCCGGCGATCGTCGGATCTGAGCTCGGGGACATCATTCGGGCCTCGTGCCGCGGTGACGGAGCGCTGCATCTGGCGGATACCCTCGCAGCGTGCGGCGACCTGCTGATCCGCCACGGCGGACACGCCGGTGCCGCGGGTTTCGAGATCGCCGCGTCTGATTGGCCCACGTTCCGGTCGCGGTTCCTGGCGCTGGCTGCGGTGGCGGAACCGCGCGACGCCATGCCCGCGCTGGCGATCGACCTCGTCCTGCCGGCGATGGAGGTGGACTACGCACTCCATGCGGGACTGGCACGCCTGGGCCCGTGGGGGGTTGGTAATCCTGAGCCGCTCGTTGCGGTTCTTGGCCTGACGGTCACGCGCGCTCGCGAGGCCAGCGGTGGCCACACGCAGCTCGTCCTGAAGCGCCGGCTCGATGTCCTCGACGGGATCGCGTTCGGCTGGCCGGAACTGGCGACCCAGGTTGCCGAAGGCGATCGGGTGGATGTCGTGGCGCGCCTGATGAGCCGCCGATTCGGCGGCGTCGAGTCACTCCAGCTCGAGGTCCGCGATGCGGCACCGGCAGGCATGCACGGATCCCCAGGGTCATCCGGATCGGGACCAGGTGTCCCCGTTGGACCGGGTCGCGAGGTGGCTGTCGCCAGCGCAGCCGCTGGGGAGATCGGATGAACACCCGCCGTTCGCGCCAGCCACGCGCCACGGCGCCCTGGCTGGCCGGCGTACCCCGGGCGGATCTCGCTGCGGCCGTGGGACTATTCGTCATCGGCGTCCTGAGCATCGCGCTCCTGACCGGGCGTCTGCCGCTCCTGTCGGGCGGTGGCGGGTCCGACGGTGGCGCGCTTCGGACCCCGACGCCATCGAACGTCGTCATCGTGGATCCCCGGTCCGAGGTGCTTGGATCCATCCTGTACGTCAAGGCGGGGAATATCTGGATCCAGCACGGCGCCACCGCATCGGAGCTCACGGCCGGCGGACACGATTCGATGCCGTCGTTCTCACCGGACGGTCAGTGGGTCTACTTCATCCGGACGACCGCCGAGAAGACGCGCTGGCGAGTCAACGGCCTTGCCCTCCGCTGGAACCTCGACACGCCATCCCTGATGCGGGTTCGGCGTGATGGCAGCACGGGCCCGGAGGAGCTTCTGATCGGGCGCATCGTTTCGGGAACCTACGCGTGGTCGTACTTCCTGCGCCAACCGGTCGTCTCGGTGGACGGGACGGTGGTCGTCATCACCGATGGCCCGGATCCGAGCAAGAGCGACGTCGTCCTGAAGATCTACGACCCGGCCTCGGGCAGCCTCACCTCACTCAAGGCCCCGGAGAGTCCGCCGCTCGGACACCAGGACCCAGCCTGGTCACCGGACGGGCGGTTCCTGCTCTTCATCAAGAACGCCAGCGACGGGTCGAAGGGCGCTCCGGCCATCCTCAAGTACGACACGACAACCGGCAAGTCGTCATCGGTCACCGGTCCCGGGTATACCTCCCCGGCATGGTCCCCGGACGGACGGCTGATCGCGGCGACTCGAACAACTTCGTTCGGGACCGATGTCGTCATCCTCGACGCGAAAGGCGGGAAGGAGCTCCTGCGCGTGACCAATGACGAGCGGAGCTTCGCTCCGGTCTGGTCGCCGGCGGGGAACGCCATCGCCTACCTCTCGATCGATGGTGGCGTCACCGACCTGTGGCTGGCCGGGATTGACGCCGCGACGCCGGCGCTCGATGGCGAGCGAATCCAGCTGACGATCGCCGCCGGGCTCGATCCGGCATCCCGGCCGGGCTGGTGGGTACCGTTCGATCAGCTTCCGACGCCCGCGCCAACCGCACCGCCTGCGACCGCACCACCGGCGTCGTCGGCGTCAGCCGCGGCCCCGTGACGGCGGACGCCGGGTACCTCGACCGCCTGGGGGCGCGGACGGCCGCGGTCGGAAGCGTGCTGTGCCTGGGGATCGACCCAGACGTCGAAAGCCTCCCGCCGGGATTCACGCGCGATCTCGCCGGACTCGAACAATTCTCCCGGGTGTTGATCGAGGTCGCCGGACCATTGGCGGCCGCGATCAAACCGAACCTGGCGTTCTTCGAGGCATACGGGAGCGCGGGAATCGCCGCGCTGGAGCGGTTGCTGGGCGCCGTGCCCAGCGATCTGCCGGTCATTCTCGACGTGAAGCGCGCTGACATCGGGAGCACGGCCGCTCGCCAGGCTGTCGCGCTCTTCGACGGACTCGGGGCGGACGCGATCACGGTCAACCCGTACCTCGGGTCCGATGCCATCCAGCCACTGATCGAACGAGTGGACCGCTTCGCCTACGTCCTGTGCCGGACCTCCAACCCTGGCGCCGGCGAGCTCCAGGGCCTGCTCGTGGCCGCCGACGGCGACGCACCCGAAGAGCCCCTCTTCGCCCGCGTTGCGCGGCGGGTCGCGACCTGGGGGCCCGGCGGCACCGTCGGCCTGGTCGTGGGAGCGACGGCGCCGGATGAAATGGTCCGGATCCGCCAGATCGCACCGGATCTGCCGTTCCTCGTACCGGGCGTCGGTGCTCAGGGCGGAGAGGTTCAACCCGTGCTCCGCAGCGGCCCAACAGCTGCGGGTCGGGCCGCGCGCCAGCTCGGCGGAGGGCTGCTCGTGAACGTCTCCCGGGGGATCGCCCGGGCCGCCGTGGATACGAGAGGGTCGGCCAATTCCAGCGTCGAGGATGTGCTCGCGGCGGCCGCGCAGGGCTGGGCCGGGCGACTCCCTGTGCTACCCTAACGCCCGTTCCGAGGCACTGAGCCACGGCCCAGAATGAGTTGCCTGAATCATGCCGTTCAACATCGGACCCGGGGAACTGGTCATCGTTCTGATCATTGCGCTGCTGGTCCTCGGCCCGGGCAAGCTACCGGAAGTCGGCTCGGCGCTCGGCAAAGGTCTGCGCGAGTTCCGTAATGCGGCATCCGATGTCAAGCAGGCGACGGCCGTCGATATGAAGCCCGCCGATGCGCCCCCACCGGCAGCCGCTCCTACGGCTCCCGTGCCACCGGTGGCTGCCGTAACCGCCGATGCGCCAGTGGAGGCGCCGGCCGAGCCCCCCGCGGAATCCGGCCGCCAGACCGGGCCGCCGCCGCCCTGATCGGGCGCGAGCCCGACCATTTCTCACATGGCCGACGAGCCCGGTCCTACCGGGAAGATATCCGAACCCCCGGCATCCTCTGAGGCTGCCCTTTCCGGTGTCGTCGAGCCCGTTCCAGCCGTCGAACCAGCGGAGGGCATGGCCCTCGTCGACCACCTCACCGAGCTTCGGAACCGCATCGCCTGGAGCCTGCTCGCAGTGGCGATCGGCGCCGTCGTCGGGTTCATGGGCGGCGAGTCGATCATCAGTTTCCTCGCGGCACCGCTGCCGACGGGCGAGCCACTGGTCTACACGGGGATCGGCGATCCGTTCGCCATCCGCCTCCAGATTGCGATCGCGGCAGGCGTCATCCTGGCCATGCCGGTCATCCTCTGGCATGTCTGGCGGTTCGTCGCTCCAGGCCTCACGAAGTCCGAGCGGCGATCGATCCTCCCCTGGATTCCGGCGGCCCTGGTGTTCTTTGCCACCGGCGTGACGATCGCATACGTCATCCTGCCGTTCGCTGCGGCCTTCCTCCTGGCATTCCAGACAGCTGACCTGAAGCCGCTGCTGACCGCTCGCGAGTACTTCTCGTTCGTGACGACGATGTTCCTCGCCTTCGGGCTCCTCATGGAGTTCCCGATTCTCCTGGTCGGGTTGTCCCGCGTCGGCATCGTCACGTCGGACCGCCTGCGTCGATCGCGCCGAATCATCATCCTGGGAATTGCCATCTTTGCCACCGTGGCAACGCCGGGCGGCGACCTGGTCAGTCCAACGGTCCTGGGCCTGACCCTTTACGTCCTGTTCGAAGGGACCCTCGTGGTGATCCGCCGAAGCGGCCGCTGAGCCCCGCTTGGTCGAGGGTAGACTGATCGGTATGGTGGACCACGAGGCGACCACGGATTCGATGGGCACGGTGCCCGAGTTCGCCGACGGGGCGGAGCAATCCCACGTCGTGATCCTGAGCGGCCTGTCGGGCGGAGGGAAGACGGCTGCGGCGAAGCTGTTCGAAGACCTCAACTACATCGTCGTCGACAATCTGCCAGGCGAGTTGCTCCCGAACCTCGCCGAGCTCGTGTCGACCGATCGGACGCGCTACGGCCGGGTGGCCATCGTCCTGGATGTCCGCGCGGGCGACGCGGAATCCGCCTATCGCGCCATGCGCGGCGCCCTCGAGGGCCGCGGGATGCGCCCGCAGGTGTTCTTCCTGGAGGCTCGCGATGAGGTCCTCATTCGACGATTCTCCGAGACACGGCACCGACATCCCCTCGGCGAAGGTCGCGGTATTGCGGCAGCAATCGCCGAGGAGCGCCGCCTGCTCGACACGGTTCGCGCGGAGGCGGATGTCGTCCTGGATACGTCCGATCTGGCCCTGCGTGAGCTCCGTGAGCGCCTGTTTGCCCGACTCGGCGACGTCGATCCGGACCGTATGGCGATCCAGATCATCAGCTTCGGGTTCAAGTTCGGGGTCCCACTCGAGGCGGACCTGGTCTTTGACGCGAGATTCCTGCGCAACCCCTACTACGTCCCCGAGCTGCGCGATCATTCCGGGCTGACGGAGCCGGTCCGGGACTACGTTCTTGGCCAACCGGCTACGGCTCGCTTCCTGGACCTCCTCAAGCCGCTGCTCGCGTTCTCGATCCCGGCCTTCGCCGAGGAGGGCAAGAGCCGCCTCACCATCGCCATCGGCTGTACCGGTGGCCAGCACCGCTCGATCGTCCTGGCCGAGGAGCTGGCCTCCTGGCTCCGCTCGGAGGACCACGGCCCGGTGAACGTATTCCACCGGGAGCTGGAGCGGCGGTGAACCTGCGCCGCTGGTTGATGCCCGGGATCGGCATCAAGCGCTGGCTCGGCGTCGTCTTCGCTGGACTCTTCCTCCTCGCGCTGGCGGTCGCCCATGTCGTGCGGCAGGCGACCGCGGTGATCCAGCCGGCCGGGTTCGCCGGCCTCGTGATCGATGTGGTGACGCTCCAGTTCCTGCCGTATCCGTTGCGTGGCTTGATCGTTGGAGCGGTCGGTGTGGGTCTCATCGCGATTGGTGGAATCCGGGTCGTGCGGGCGGTCACCGAGCCGCTCCGGGAAGCCGATTCCGCGGAGCCGCTCGGCGAGGTCCTCTACCATAAGCGCCTCCTGGCCCGCGGCCCCAGGATCGTGGCGATCGGCGGCGGTACCGGACAATCAGCGCTGCTCCGCGGCCTCAAGGAGCACACCGCGAACCTCACGGCGATCGTCACCGTCGCCGACGATGGTGGGTCGTCGGGCACGTTACGGGACGAGCTGGGCATTCCAGCGGTCGGGGACATCCGGAACTGTCTCGCCGCGCTGGCCGATGCAGAACCGCTGATGCGGGAATTCCTGGGCTACCGCTTTCCCGGCGGCCATCAGGTGGAGGGCAGCCCGGTCGAGACCGAGCCGGGAGGGCTTGGAGGCCATGCGATCGGAAACCTGCTGATCGCGGCGCTGACGGCGGTCGAAGGTGGGGACTTCGAAGCGGCGGTCAGGCGGATGAACCGCGTCCTGGCCGTTCGGGGCCAGGTCGTGCCGGTTTCGCCGACGCCGATCTCGCTCCACGCCCGGACGCGAAACGGCGTCATCGTGTCCGGCCAATCGCAGGTCATGCGGACCTCGGGCATCGAGCGCGTCTGGATCACGCCGACCGACGCGGCTCCGGCCGGTGATGCGCTGGCGGCCATCGCAGAGGCCGAGATCATCGTGCTGGGTCCTGGGAGCCTGTTCACGAGCCTGCTGCCCGTGCTGTTGGTTCCCGAGATCCGGGAAGCGGTCATGGCCAGCTCGGCAGTCCGTATCTATGTCTGCAACGTTGCGACGCAGTCGGGGGAAACCGCCGGCTATGACCTGGCCGACCATGTCGAAGCCCTGACCGCGCACACGGCCCCAGAGATCGTGGATATCGTGCTGGCCAACGATCGTTTCGATGCTCGCGTCCCCGACGACTGGATCGCCGAGTCGGTTCAGCTTCGCTGGCCCCCGAGCGGATCCTCGGTTCCGACGCTCGTGACAGACGACCTGGTCGACCCTGGCAACGCTCATCGCCACGACCCGGGCCGTCTGGCCGAGTCGATCCTGCGGACGGCAGACCGGGAGATGGCGGCCCGTCGCCGCGGTGGCGTGGCATGGACCGCCTGACGCACCGATCGGCCACCGGCTGATACCGATGGGTCGACCGTGAGCGCGGTGGATCGGGACGTGGTGGCGGCACTGCGCGCCGAGCTGGCTGCCATCGAGCCGTCGCGCGCCTGCGATCTCTCGGCTGAACTCCTCGGCCTCGGGCTGGGCGCCACGCGCGCCACGCGCGACACGCGCGACACGGATGGGCTGGCGCTCCAAGGGTCAGGCGATGGCGCCGCTGCGCCTGTCGCTGCGCCTGTCGCTGCGCCCGCGGCCCCACGTCCCACGACGGGGCGTTGGGCTCCAACCTCTCGCGACCCGGTTCTCGCTCGCGTGGCGCTCCGCCTCAGCCGACGCGTCGTTCCGCCGACTGGCCCTGATTTCGACTGGGATGCCTCGCCCGATCACTGCCGAATGGCATATTTGCGGGGCCTGTTCCTCGCCCGAGGCTCGCTCAGCCTTGCCGGCGCACGGACCCACCTCGAGTTCGTGGTCGAGGCCGCGGAGGCCCCGGACCTGGCCCGCTGGCTTCGTGGCGCGGGAATGCCGGCCTCCTGGCGAGTCCGAAGGGGCCGCGGCGCCGTGACCTGGAAGAGTGCCGAGACCGTGGGATTGTTCCTGCGTCGCATCGGGGCGGGGGCGGCGCTCCTCGAACTCGAGGCCCGCCAGGTCTCGCGCGCCCTGCGGGGCGAGCTGAACCGGATCCTCAACGCCGAGTCGTCCAACCTGCAGCGATCGGTAGCGGCGGCGGGTCGCCAGCTTGCGGCGATCGACACGCTCGAGTCCGACGGGCGGCTGGCGACACAGTCGTACGCCGTTCGCCTCATCGCCGACGCGCGCCGCGAGACCCCCGAAGCGACGCTCGCCGACCTCGCCGACCGCGTCGGCCTGCACCGCTCCGCTGTTCAGCGTGCGCTCGAGCGGATGGAGCGCCTGGCGGAGGCCGAGGCCCGCGCCACCTGATGTTCCGTCGGTCTGGCATGATCCAACGATGCGTCGAGTGATCGTTGCCGGAAACTGGAAGATGCAGACCACACCTGCCGATGCGGGGCAGCTCGCCCGCGAGATCGGCGGGCGGACCCGGGTCGATGCCGTCGTGCGGGTGATCTGTCCGCCCTTCGTCAGCCTCGCCCCGGTCCGAAACGCCGTCGCCGATGCCGCAACCGCTGCGCCGGACGGGTCGGGCGTCATGGTGGGAGCACAGAACGTCCATCACGCCGTGGCCGGAGCCCACACGGGCGAGATCGCGGCCCCAATGCTGGTTGGCCTCGCCGACTGGGTCATCGTGGGTCACTCCGAACGACGGCGCGATGCCGGCGAGACGGACGCCCAGATTGCGGCCAAGCTCCTGCGCGCATGGGAAGCGCGCCTTCGGCCGATCCTGTGCGTCGGCGAGGCACTCGAGGATCGCGAGTCCGGTCGGGCCGAGCGCGTCGTCGACGCGCAGCTCCGCGGCGCCCTGACCGACGCCGTGGTACCCGCCTGGGATGCCACCGACCCTGGCGCCTTGCCATGGCTCACCGTTGCCTATGAACCCGTCTGGGCCATCGGCACTGGACGGAACGCGCGCGGATCGGATGCCGCCGCAATGGCCGAAGCAATCCGGCGGACGCTCGGCGAGCTCGGGCTCGATGGCGCCAACGTCCCGGTCCTGTACGGCGGCTCGGTGACCTCGACCAACATCGACGAGTTCATGACCGAGCCGGCGATCGACGGGGCCCTGGTCGGCGGGGCTTCTCTGAAGGTCGACGAGATGGCGGCCATCGTCGCTCGTGCCGGGATCACCGCCGCGGCGCGCCAGACCCACGGCGCCGAGCGCCGAGCGAGCCAGGGTGGGCCGTCGACCCGGACTGGCCCCAACAGCCAGGCGTGAACGACCGGCCCAGGCCGCCGCGACCGATCGTACTCGTCATCCTTGACGGGTTCGGGATCGGGCACAACCCGGAAGCCGACGCGATCCAGGCGGCAGCCATGCCAGCCTGGCGGGCGCTGGTCGCGCGCTGGCCGCACAGCGCGCTCGGCGCCTCGGAGGGTTCGGTCGGGCTGCCGGCCGGCCAGATGGGTAACTCCGAGGTAGGGCATCTCAACCTTGGGGCCGGACGGCCGGTATTGCAGGACCTGCCGCGGATCGATGCGGCGATCGCCGACGGGACCTTCTTCGAGCGCCCCGCGCTCATCGCGGCCTGCGAGCGGGCGAAGGAGACGAGCGGGCGACTGTCGATCGTCGGGCTGATCGGTCCGGGCGGGGTGCATGCCAACGACCGGCATCTCGTGGCCCTCGTGGAGCTGGCCAGCCGTCTCGGCGTCCGATCAGTCCGGATTCATGCCCTGCTCGACGGACGCGATACGCCACCCCGGTCCGCCCTCGGATTCGCCACTGATCTTGAGGGTCGACTGGCGGCAGTTCATGCCGATGTCCGGATCGCCTCCGTCGGTGGCCGCTACTACGCCATGGATCGTGATCAGCGCTGGGACCGCGTCAAGACCGGCTACGACGCGATTGTTCACGGGGTCGGGGAGTCCGCACAGAGCGCGGAGGTGGCGATCGCCGCGGCCTACGAGCGCGGTGAATTGGACGAATTCGTCAAACCGACGACGATCGCGGGGATCGATGGCGGGCTGAAGGACGGAGAGTCGATCATTCATCTCAATTTCCGGGCCGACCGGGCGCGGCAGTTGACCCATGCCCTGGCCGACGCGGAGTTCGCGGCGTTCGATCGGCGCGGCCCGTCCGGCGAGCCGGCGCCCAGGGACCTCGCCGTCACGACCATGACCGAATACGAGGCCGGACTGCCGGTTGCAGTCGCCTTCCCGCCCGAGGTGGCTCGCTCCCTGGCCGACGCGTGGTCAGAGGCGGGTCTGCGCCAGCTCCACCTGGCCGAAACGGAGAAGTACGCCCACGTCACCTACTTCTTCAATGGCGGGTCCGAGCCGCCGCACAGCGAAGAGGATCGGGTCCTCATCCCCAGTCAGCGGGTCGCGACGTACGACCTTTCCCCTGGCATGAGCGCCGTCGCCATCACCGACGCACTGGTTGCCGCCCTCGCCGACGGCACCTACGACGTCATCGTCGTGAACTACGCGAACCCGGACATGGTTGCCCACACCGGCAGCTGGCCAGCGACGATCGAGGCACTCGAGGTCATCGATGCCTGCCTGGCCCGCGTTGCGCGGGCTGTCGAACTGCTCGAAGCCGCGGACCCTGCCGGCCCTGGTGCGATCCTGGCGATCACCGCCGACCATGGCAACGCCGACGAACTGCGCGATGCTGATGGACGTGCGGTCACGGCCCACTCACTCAATCCTGTCCCGTTCCTGCTCGCGGGCCGCGCGGTGGACGGACTTCGGCTCGCCGATGGCGTGCTGGCTGATGTCGCTCCGACGCTCCTGGAGCTGGGCGGGCTGCCCCCGTGGCCGGAGATCACCGGACGATCACTGCTGCGCCCGTAACGAAGTCCGAGCCCTCGGACCCCGCCGCTTCAGGGGGTGCCCTCCAGCCCTGTGCTACCATCCGGCGCCGTCACTCTGGAGGTTTCGCTTCGTGAATCCCGCCCTCGCCGCAGGCCAGCTGATCGTCTCGGTCGCGCTCATCCTGTCGGTCATCATGCAGGCTCGTGGGGCCGGCTTGTCCGGTGCCTTCGGTGGCGATTCCGCGGTCTACCGCAGTCGCCGCGGCATCGAGCGTCGCCTGTGGCAGTTCACGATCGCGTTGCTCGTGCTGTTCGTCCTCTTCTCGATGGCGTCCTACCTGCTGGACAAGACCAGCGCGTAGTCGGCACCCTCGAAAGCGGTTCGCCACAGGCTCGCGATGCACCTCCGCGACCGGGCCGTCATCGGTCTCCTGTCCCTGGCCCTCGTCGGCCTCGTGGGCGCCGTCGTCGCGCCGACGCTGAGCCCGGACGAGCCAAGCCCAACTCCGGCCTCCGGCCAGTCTGATCTTCGCCCGTACGTCGAGGGCGTCGTCGGCTCCGCGCAGAGCGTTGGCCCGTTCAGCGCACGAAGTGTCGTCGAGCGCGAGATCACGGCGCTCCTCTTTCGCGGCCTGGTCCAGCTCGGCCCCGATGCCAGGATGGTCGGCGACCTGGCCGATCGCTGGGCCGTCGATCCGACCGGCTCCACGTGGACCTTTCACCTTCGACCAGGCATGACCTGGCAGGACGGGGCGCCGCTGACGTCGGCCGACGTCGTGTTCACGATCCAGACGCTGAGCGACCCCGCCTACACGGGACCGGGGGCGGCGTCCTGGCGCGAGGTCAGCGCAACGGCGTCGGACTCGGAGACGGTGGTGCTGACGCTGGCCACGCCGCTCGGCGGCTTCCTCCAGGCCGCGACGCAACCGATCGCACCGCAGCACCTCCTGCGCGACATCGATCCGGCAGTGCTTCCCGGGGATCCTTTCGGACAGCAGCCGATCGGATCGGGCGCCTTCCGCCTGGCGACCCTCGATGCGTCTCATGCTCTGCTCGTCCCGTATGTACCCGCCGCCACGGATGGATCGACTGGACCGTCGCCGACAGCCGCGCTCGTCCCGACCGATTCGCTGGCCTCGCCGACTCCGAGTGCACCGGGGGCCGTTCTCTACCCGTATCTCGACGGCATCGAGATCCGGTTCTTCAGCGACATCGATGCCCTGAAGGCCGCCTGGGGACTCGGGGAGCTCGATGGTGCGGCCGGCCTGCCAGCTGCTGACGCGATTCGACTCGCTTTCGAGGGCAACGCTCGGGTGCTGAGGTATCCGTCCAACACCCTCTTCGACGTGACCTTGAACCTCCGGTCCACGCACCCGGAGTTTCGCGATGCGGCCGTTCGTCGAGCGCTCCTCGTAGCGATCGACCGCGCCCTGATCGTCCGCGAGGTACTTGGCGGGCTCGGGAGTCGCGCGGAGGGCCTGATTCCGGATACCAACTGGGCCTTCGACCCGGAGGCCACGGCCCCGGCCCTGTTCGACCCCAAGGCCGCCAGGGCGGCCCTGACGAAGGCGGGCTGGAAGTTCGAGACGGCTCGCGGCTGGATCCCGAAGGGCAGCAAGGAGCCCCTCACGATCGAGCTCCTCAGTCCGGAGGCCGCCGCCAACCCCGTTGCGTTCGGGATTGCCGAGGGCGTTACCCGCGACTGGGCTGGCATCGGACTCAGCGTGACCCACACCGCGCTCCCGGCCTCGGAATTCTTCGGAGAGCGGCTCAAGACCGGATCATTCGATGCCGCCGTGATCGGCACGAGCCTGGGCCTCGACCCGGACCTCTATCCGTTGCTGGCATCGACCCAGACCGTCACGACCGGCTCGAACCTGAGCGGTATCCAGGACGCGACCCTCGATGGCCTGCTCGTCAAGGCTCGCGCACCCGGCACGGTCCCGGAGCGCAAGGCAGCGTACTCGGCGCTCCAGAAGCGGCTGGCAGCCGAAACGTACGTCCTCCCAGTGGCCTTTGGGGACTTCGTCGTCGTGGTCCGAAACGAGCTGACGGGGCCGGATCCGCAGCCCCTGGGGAACCCGGGGGACCGATTCTGGGATGTGCTAACATGGCGCCTCGCCGCGGGCCGGTAAGGTTTTAGAACCAGCCCGGAGATCACGCCGAGGTGGCGAAATTGGCAGACGCGCTAGCTTCAGGAGCTAGTGCCCGCAAGGGCATATGGGTTCAAGTCCCTTCCTCGGTACCACCTCTTGCGAGCCCCTCAGGGATCGATCCACGGCGCGGCGAAACACCTGTTGCCCAGGTGGCGGAATTGGTATACGCGTACGTTTGAGGGGCGTATGAGGCAACTCATCCGGGTTCAAGTCCCGGCCTGGGCACCACTCTCCCGGATCTGACCAGCCCGCGTCGGGCCGCACCCCGGGCGGTTAGCTCAGTTGGTCAGAGCGCCTCGTTTACACCGAGGAAGTCACTGGTTCGAGTCCAGTACCGCCCACCACATCCCCGCCGGAGCCGGGCATCAAAGCACGCCCGCGAAGTCCCTCCATGAGCCCCTGCTAGACTTGTCCGTGAGCGGCCGCCCCCTAAAGCCGCCCCAAATGGCACCACCTTCTGGAGACACAAACATGGAACCGATCCTCATTCTCGCGATCATCGTCGTTGTCGCGGCGGTGTTCGTCATCGGGATCTACAACGGCCTGATCGGCCGGCGCAACCGGGTCGACGAAGCTCTCGCCCAGATCGAGGTCCAGCTCAAGCGCCGCCACGATCTCATCCCGAACCTGGTCAATGCCGTGAAGGGCTACATGGGGTTCGAGCAGAGCGTCCTGACCAAGGTCACCGAGGCGCGCGCCAACGCCGTGTCGGCCGGCGCCCAGGGCGTCGCCGCCCAGGCCCAGGCAGAGAACACCCTGACCTCGACCCTTCGATCGCTGTTTGCGGTTGTCGAGAACTACCCCGATCTCAAGGCCAACCAGAACGTCCTCTCGTTGCAGGAGCAGCTGACCACGACCGAGAACCAGATTTCGTTCAGCCGCCAGCACTACAACTCGTCGGTCCTCGACTTCAACACCTCGATCCAGACATTCCCGGCCGCTCTCGTGGCGGGAATGTTCGGCTTCTCCAAGCGTGACTTCTTCGACGCCGAGCCTGAGGCTGCGAACGTCCCGACCGTGGACCTGAGCCTCAGCTGAAGGCACGTCCCGGGTAGCTCAATGGACAACCCGGAGACCCCATGGCAGCGATGACCTTCCACGCCCAGGAGTCGGCGAATCGCAGGAACTCGTTCTTCCTGGTGATCGCCGTCCTGCTGCTGCTGTCCGCGCTCGGCTACGCGATCGGTTACGGCATCGTCGGGGATCCGGCAGGTGGTGTCGGCGCGACGCTCATTGCCATCGTCATTGGCTCCCTGATGTCGATCGGCAGCTACTTCGGCGGCGACCGTCTTGTCCTGGCTGCCTCGAGCGCCAAACGGACGGACGAGAAGCAGAACCCCCAGCTTCTCAACGTCGTTCAGGAGCTTGCGATCGCCGCGAACATCCCGATGCCGGCGGTCTATCTCATCGATGACACGGCTCCCAATGCATTCGCCACCGGTCGGGATCCCAAACACGCTTCCATCGCGATCACCACCGGCCTGCTCCAGAAGCTGGATCGGGAGGAACTGCAGGGCGTCATCGGCCACGAGCTGTCGCACGTGCGCAACCTCGATATCCGGTTCTCACTGCTGGTCGGGGTCCTCGTCGGATCCGTGGCCCTTCTGTCGTCCTTCTTCCTTCGCTTCACCTGGTTCGGAGGTGGCCGGCGCTCGAACGATCGAAACTCGGGGGGTGGGGGACTGCAGGCCATCATGTTCGTGGTCGCGATCGTCCTCGCGATCGTGGCCCCCATCGCCGCCCGGCTCGTCCAGCTGGCCGTCAACCGCCAGCGCGAATACCTCGCCGACGCGTCATCCGTCGAGCTGACGCGCAACCCGGCCGGGTTGGAACGGGCGCTCGCGAAGATCGCGGGCGACAAGGAGGTCCTGGAGGTCGCCAACCCAGCGACCCAGCATCTCTACTTCACCAACCCGATCAAGAAGTTCGAGGCCCGCTCGAGCTCGATGTTCTCGACCCACCCGGCCATCATCGACCGGATCAACCGGCTCCGGCAGCTCAGTGGGCAGGGATCGATGGACGCGGCGGAGTTCCAGGCACTCCGCGGTCTGGACTGACCGATGGCGGACCGGGCAGCGCTCCGGCGCCCGCGAGCGGCAGGCCCGAAGCCTTCGTTTGCCGCTCCCGAAAGGCCCGTGCTATCCTCCGGCACGCCGTCGGGCCGATGGGTCCGCAAGGTCCACCGGGCCGAGATAGCTCAGTTGGTAGAGCACGCGACTGAAAATCGCGGTGTCGCCAGTTCGAATCTGGCTCTCGGCACCATCAACGGTGTGCGCAGCAAATCCGAGCGGAAGTGGCTCAGTTGGTAGAGCATCACCTTGCCAAGGTGAGGGTCGCGGGTTCGAGTCCCGTCTTCCGCTCCATTTCTTTGCCCGGAACGCCGGGACCACCCACCTGACGGTCCGAATCGGATGCCCCTTCGTCTAGTGGTAGGACAGCGGACTTTGAA
>JBBQMH010000021.1:0-28239 GCA_038328755.1 Candidatus Limnocylindrales bacterium | reverse complement strand
GTGAACGTCCAGGAACCACATGATCAGGGCGCGCTGGAGCGCCGAGCCGGCGCCCTTGTAGACGGGAAACCCGGAGCCGGCGATCTTGGCGCCACGGGCCAGGTCGATCATTCCGAGACGTTCGGCGATCTCCCAGTGCGGGCGTCGCTCCCAGGTGGCACCGCCCTGAGGTGCGTCTGCGCCGACCTCGCCCTCGACCGCTTGATCGTGGGGCAACTGCTCCCCCCAGGTCCGGATCGTGACGTTGGCTTCCTCACCGCCGACGGGGACATCGCCTTCGGCTGGGTTCGGGATGCGCAGCATCAGGTCTTCGACCGTCGTCTCCACCTCGGCCAGCTCCGCATCGATGGCGGTCAGCCGATCCCCGATCTCCGTGGATCGGGCGCGGAGCTCGGCAACCTCGGGACCATCGGGCCGGGCGCCGGCCTTGATCGTCTCGCCGATGGTCCTCGAGGCGGTATTTCGCTCGGCGCGCAGCGCGTCTCCCTCGCCCTGGAGCGTCCGACGGCGCTCGTCGGATGCGAGGGCGGCATCGATCAGCGTCGGATCCTCGCCCTTGTCGATGGCGCCCTGCCGAATGGCGTCCGGCTCTTCCCGGAGTCGTGCGATGCCGACACTCATGTCGTACCTCCTGCATCGCTCATGGTCGCACCGCCGGCCGCTGCTTCGCTCAATCGCGAGCTGACGAAGGCCTGGTCGAGGCCCGCCAGCAACCAGCCCGCCCGAGGGCCACTCGTCCGGCCCAGGAACGCGAGATAGAGGGCCGCAAAGGCGCGACCCGGCGGGAGCCCGAGGCCGGCCGCGGTCTCGAAGATTGCCGCCTGCCACGCGTCGCCACCAGCAGCCCGCACGCCCTCCGCACCATGACTCTCGGTCGCGGCGGCGGCCAGGGCACCGAGAAACGCCCGCTGTGCGTCGTCGAGGACACCCGCTTCGCCCGGGAGCGTGTCGCGAACCGACATTCGGGCCCGATCCGGCGCGTATGAGTCGAGCCAGGCCCGGGCGGCGGTGAGGCGCTCATCGAGGATCTCCAGCTCCCGCGCGTCCAGGGTCGATCCCTTCTCTTCTGCCATCCGGGCGACGACGTCGACCTCGGGAACCTGGGCGAGGAACGCGAGATGAGCGAAATTCGGCCGGAAGGCCGCGGCTTCTGCGGCGACGTCGGCATCCGCATTCCGGAGCGCATGGCGAAAGAGCGACTCGTAGCCCGGTGCGATCTCGCCCTTGATCGGACGCCCGGCGGTGGCATCGGCCAGCTTGTCGAACTCATCGAACAGGCGTGGGATCGCGTCCGTGCCCTCCGGATCGAACTCGATGGCATGGTTCGGCTTCGGCCGGATGAAGAGGGTCCTGATCTGATCGGGTGGGATGACTTCCACGATCCGATGCGCGGCGGCCCCTCGGCCCTTCGAGGTCGACATCTTCCGACCGCCGATGTTCAGGAATTCGTAGGGGACGTTGATCGGGGGTTCGCGCTCGAAGACCTCGCGCGCGATCGCATCCGACCGATCGCGTGAGCCGCCGGCCGTGGCGAGGTCCTTTCCGCACGGCTCGATCGTCACCCCGAACAGGCTCCACTGGGCGGCCCATTCGAGGTTCCACGGCAACTTCGCCCGGCCGCCGAACGGCGCCACCCAGCCGGAGGCGCCGCAACCATGGGCCCAGGTCACGAGGTCCGGGCGACACTCGTAATACACGCGCTCGCCGTCCCACTGGGTGACGATGGTCGTGCCGACCTTGCCGCATTGTTCGCAGATCACGAGGACCGGGTGCCAGATGTCCGGGTGCTGGACGTTCGAGACGCGTCGGTAGAGGTCCCGGACGACGTGCGCGCGATCGAGCGCCTTCCGGATGTACGCGTCCATCGCACCCGTCGGATAGATGTCGCTCATCCAGTAGTAGCGATCGGGATGCACCCCGAGATCGGCGAACAGGTCGATGAACGTCTGCGCATGGTGGCGGGCATATGACGCGTGGCCATCAGATTCCTGGTCCGGGATATGGGCCAGCGGGACGCCCATGTAGCGCTCGATGGCGTCCGGAGTCAGGAGGGCCTGGGCGTCCATGGCATCGAGGTCGTCCACGCCGTAGAGCAGGGTCGTGTCGTGTCCCGCGATGCGGAGCGCACGCGTGATGACGTCGAGGATGACCGGGCCGCGCAGGCTCCCGACATGAACCGTCCCGGATGGCGTCTTCGAGTCGTTGATGACCTGCGGCCCCGAGACGCGCGAGGCCAGCTCGTCCGCCCAGTCCATTCGTGCTGCTCCTCGGTGGTGGCCCGGAGGTCGGGTGCGAACGATGTCCGCCGAACCTCCGGCGGGCTGGCCGCCGCCAACGCCCCCGAAGGGTCAGGCGATGGCGAGAACCGCGTAGCTGATGTCGCCGTCTGGAACGCGAACGGTGATCTTGTCGCCCTTCTTGCGGCCCAGCAGGGCTCGACCGACGGGGCTCTCGTTCGAGATCCGGCCCTCGGTCGGCCGGGCCTCAGTCGAGCCCACGATCGTGAACGACACCTCACCCTCGGGACCTCGGACGGTCACCGTCGAGCCGATCTGGACCATCTCGTTGGATGGGTGCTCATCGATCAGGATGGCGTTCTTGATCAGCGCCTCGAGCGTCTGGATCCGTCCCTCGACGAAGGCCTGTTCGTTCTTGGCGTCCTCGTACTCGGCGTTCTCGCTGAGATCGCCATGCTCCTTGGCATCGTGAATCCGGCCGGCGACCTCGGGCCGCCGAACCGACACCATCTCGTCGAGTTCGTGCCGGAGTTGCTCGAGACCCTCCCGGGAGATATAGGTGGGTTTGTTGTTCACGTTGGCTCCGGAAACTGAGCTGTCCGTTGCCGCGGGGTGCGGCGAACCGAGCACGCTGCTCTCACAGAAAACGAAGAACCCCAGTGCTCCCGGGGGCGACCCACGGGCCTGGAGTTCCAAGGCCGGTGGCGTAGCCTAGCGCGACCCCGGAGGGGTGTCAAAGCCTCAGCCGCCGGACGAGAGCCCCTCGAGCCGAGCGCGAACCCGTTTCACGGATGCCCGGTCCACAAGGGCCACGAAGACGGTGTCGTCGCCGGCGATCGAACCGGCAACCTCCGGCCAGCGGGCGCGATCGAGCGCCGCGGCGATGGCGTGCGCTGAACCGGGCAAGGTGCGGATCACCAGGATCAGGCCCGCCTCCCGGAACTCGGCCGGGAGCTCGCGCAGGAGCCGGCGCAGGCGTTCCTCGCCGGATGCCTCCGCCTCGATCAGGCGCGGCGACAGCGCGTAGGCCTTCGTACCACCCTTCGATGCCTTGAGGAGACCAAGCTCGGCAACGTCGCGGCTGATCGTCGCTTGCGTCGTCTGGAACCCACGCTCACGCAGCGCAGCGGCCAGTTCCTGCTGCGTACGGATCGGCCGCTGCTCCACCAGGTCGCGAACGGCCCGCTGCCGGAGCTGCTTCATGACATCCATCGGCCGCCCCGCCCTCAGCGAATTCCAAGCCCGAGCCAGGCTACGACGACCACTGCCGCGAGCCCCACTCGGTACAGGATGAAGACCGTGGTCGGATTGGTACGCAGGAACCGCAGCAGGAGCGCTATCGCGAGGAGCCCGAAGACCGAGGCGGCGATAACTCCGACCGCCAGTTGGTCTCCGGTAGCGCCGACGAGGTCCTGGCCGACGAGGTCTCGAGCCTTGAACAAGCCTGCGCCCGCGATCACCGGGACGGCCATCAGGAAGCTGAAGCGTGCGGCGGCCTCGCGCTCAAGGCCGAGCAACAGCCCGGATGCGATCGTGATCCCTGATCGGCTGACACCCGGGAACAGGGCGAGCGCCTGGGCGACACCGATCGTCGCCGCATCGCGCCAGACCATCCCATCGAGGCCCCGTCTGCGCTGACCGCGGCGCTCGCCAAGCCAGAGCAGACCGGCGCCAACCAGGATGAACAGCGCAATCCAGGCGTACTGATCCCGGAAGGTTCGGTCGAAGAAGCCCTCGAGCGCCGCCCCGAGGAGGGCTGCCGGCACGACCGAGACGACCAGCAGCCATGCGAGGCGCCGGTCGGGATCCCCGCCGATCCGGCGGTCTCGAACCGAACCCACCCAGGCGAGCAGCAAACGGATCAGGTCTCGCCAGAAGTACGCCAGCAGGGCAAGGAGGGTGCCCATGTGGAGCATCACGTCGAACGCGGCTGAGTCGATGAACGGATCCTGCCAGCCCAGGAGGCGCGGGATCAGGATCAGGTGAGCTGACGACGAGATCGGCAGGAACTCGGTCAGCCCCTGAACGATCCCCAGGATCAGGGCATGGAGGAGGCTCGTGTCCATGGATTCCTTGCCGGAGGCCGGGAGATCCCGGCCTCCGAGCGATACGCGTTACCGGATGAAGAGTGGGGCGAGAACGAGGGTGATTGTTGCCAGCAGCTTCACAAGGACATGGAGAGACGGGCCTGCCGTGTCCTTGAACGGATCACCAACGGTGTCACCGACGACGGCCGCCGCGTGGGCGTCCGTCTTCTTGCCGAGGATGTTGCCGGTGACGTCCTTGAGGTTGCCCGATTCGATGTACTTCTTGGCGTTATCCCAGGCCCCGCCGCTGTTGTTGAGGACGGTTGCGAGGAGGACACCCGAGATGGTCCCGACCATCAGCATGCCAGCCACGGCTTCAGCGCCGAGGAGCAGGCCTACGATGATCGGCGCGGCGACTGCGACCAGTCCGGGGGCGATCATCTCGCGGAGCGCTGCGCGCGTGGTGATGTCAACGACGCGGGCGTAGTCCGGGCGGACGCTGTAGTCCATGATCCCCGGCATCTCGCGGAACTGGCGACGAACCTCGACGATGATCGCCTGGGCCGTGGTTCCGACTGCCCGAATGGCCAGCGAGGAGAAGAAGTACACCAGCATCGCGCCCATCAGGGCGGCAATGAAGACGTTGACGTTGGCCAGGTTGACCGACTCGAGGAGGGGCTCTCCGCGGTTGGTCAGGATGAGGTTGACCTTGTCGATGTAGGCGCTGAAGAGCAGGAAGGCGGCCAGCGAAGCCGACGCAATGGCATAGCCCTTGGTCAATGCCTTGGTCGTGTTGCCGACGGCGTCCAGGCGGTCCGTGATCTCCCGGGCACCGGCCTCGGCACGGCTGAACTCCGCGATGCCACCGGCGTTGTCGGTGATGGGTCCGAAGGTGTCCATGGCCAGGATGTAGGCCGTTGTCATGAGCATGCCCATGGTCGCGACCGCTGTCCCGAAGATGCCGCCAACGTCCTTGCCGTCTGCGTTCACGATGCCGGCCTGCGAGCCGAGCCAGTGGCTGGCGAAGAGCGCGAGTCCGATGGTGATGGCGGTGACGAACGTCGTCTCGAATCCGACCGCGACACCGGAGATGATGTTCGTGGCCGGCCCGGTCCGCGACGCTTCAGCGATCTCCCGGACCGGACGGTACGTCCCAGCCGTGTAGAACTGGGTGATGTAGACGAAGGCGACGCTGGTTGCGAGCCCAACCACGCCGGCCGCGAAGAAGTAGACCCAGACCGGCAGGCCGGACGGGGCATTGCCGTTGGTCTGCATCATCACGTTGGTGGTGAAGAGCAGCGCGACCACGGACAGGAGGGTGGTCACCCAGTAGCCGCGGTTGAGCATGTTCATCGGATTCTCGTCCTCGCGACCGCGGACGAAGAAGATGGCGACGATCGTGGACAGGAGCCCGAAGGCGCGGACGACGAGCGGGAAGAAGATCCACGCCTCGGGGCTCGGCCAGCCGGCCGTCAGGGCGATGCCGTAGACCGCGACCCCCAGGATCATCGCGCCGATGTTCTCGGCGGCCGTGGATTCGAACAGGTCGGCGCCACGCCCGGCACAGTCGCCGACGTTGTCACCGACCAGGTCGGCGATCACGCCGGCGTTCCGTGGATCGTCCTCCGGGATGCCGGCCTCGACCTTGCCGACAAGGTCCGAACCGACGTCGGCTGCCTTGGTGTAGATGCCGCCGCCGAGCTGGGCGAAGAGGGCCACGAACGAGGCGCCGAAGCCAAAGCCAACGATCAGGAACGGGGCGTCCTTGGTGGCCTGACCCCCGCCGAGCCCACCGAAGAGACTGAAGATGCCGTACACGCCGAGCAGTGACAGGGCCACGACGAGGAAGCCCGAGACCGCTCCGCCGCGCATCGCGACCTGGACCGCCTCGACGAGGCTGCGGCGAGCCGCAGCTGCCGTGCGGACGTTGGCCTTGACGCTGATGTACATGCCGATGATCCCCGAGGCCATCGAGCAGGCGGCTCCGACGAGGAAGGCGAGTCCGGTCCGCCAGCCGAGATCGAGACCGAAGATGCTGGTATCGGCTACGTCCTTGGTCTCGAAGACGCTGATCACCGCGCCGATTCCGACCGCCCCGAGCAGGGCGAGCGCGGCGATCGTCGTGTATTGACGCCGGATGAAGGCGACTGCGCCCTCGAAGATCATCGCAGCGACGGCTTCCATCTCAGCCGTCCCCGTGTCTCTCGCGAGGACGTCCCGGGCAAGCCACATGGCGAACAGAACAGCGATCAGCCCGGCGGGCAGGATGATCAGTTGCAGGGTACTTGCGTCCATCGGGGTAAGCGGATCCTCCATCGTGCAAACGTAAACGCGGGCCCGCCCATGGACGCGCGCTGCCTGCTGGGCGCAGGCTCGAAAGAGCGGACATGGACTCGGACCGCGTGCGGGAACTCAGGGCGCACCACGGACGGGCCGTTTGAGGGTGGCCGCGAGTGTATCAACCGCCGTTCGAGCGGGTCAACTGAACCCCTCTCCATCCTGGGCCGGTCGAGGCCTCACGGAATCCAGCGGCCGTACGTCCCGAACGGGGTGATCTGACGGGCGATGCCGGTGCCGAGGTCGATCCGCCAGATTCCCAGCGACACGGCCGGCAGCGAGGCTGGCGAGCGGCCAACCAGGACCGAGCGGCCGTCCGGGGCGAACGACGGCGACCGATCATCCGCCCCTCGACTCGCAGCGAGGTCGATCATTCGTCCATCGAGAGTCAGGATCCGGAGAGCCGTCCCGCCGTCAGCCAATTGGACGACGACGGCGATCGAACCGTCGGGCGCGACCGAGACAGATCCGACCGCGCCGTCGGTACCGGGCACCGCCACGAAGGATCCGCTCGGACTCACGACATACAGTGCCGTCGTCGTGGACCCCGTCGACGCCGAAACGACGAACGCGCCGCGTCCCGACACCCATGAAGGGCGAGCGCGGGCGGTCAGACGCAGCCGAACTGGCGCCGCCGGCACGTCTCCGAGGAGGGTCGGATCCGCGAGGTCCAGAAGCCACACCTCATCCGTGGCCGTGACCATGAGCGTCATCCGTTCGGCAGGATCGAATGCGACCCGCGCCATCCACGCCGGATCTCCCGAGACCTCGCCGAGTCCCGTGGGGTCCATCACCGTCGACCCGGGCGTCGGGGCCCCGTGGTCGACGACCTGGCGCTCGGGTCCCGAGGTTCCCGGAAGCGGGACGAGCCAGTACCCCAGGTCCCGGCCCGCAACATCCGTCCGGGCGACCAGGGCCCGGGTTCCGCCCGAGGCGAACGCGGGGGCGGACTCGCGTCTCCCATCGTCCTTCGTCAGGCGTTGGAGCCCGGATCCGTCGATTGCCATGACCCAGACCGTTCCTCCCGATGCGTACAGGAGCCGCCCCCCGTCGGTCGTGGTATCGAAGCTGCTGACATGCTCGAGTTCGGTCGTCGCCGCCCGCTGGTTCGTGCCATCCGGATTCATGACCCACACGTTCCGTACTCCACCACGATCGCTGAGGAAGCCGATCTGGTTCTGCCCGGAGGTCGGCGGTGCGCCCGTGGTGAAGCTCCACGTCCGGGCGCCGTTGACCGCTCCCGGGTCGCCGAGGCGTGCCACGACCGGGTCCAGCGAGATCGTGTACGTGGTGTGGGGCGCCAATGGGCCTGCCGGAGTGAAGACGAGCGCATTCGGCGGAGCCACCGCGGCGCCTTCGGTCGCACTGCCCGGATCGGTGGGCAGAGCGACGACTCGCAGCCCACCTGCCACGTCTGGCGTGACATGGAGCGCCCCTGGGGCCGTGTCCGGATCGATCGGGCCGTCAAACCGGACCGCGATGGACGTTTGGACCCCGATTCCAGCGATCCCGTCGGCCGGAACCACCTGCGCGACACCGAGATCGGTGCCCACCGTTGTGAAGGCGACCGCGAACGGTGTACCGAGGCGGCTGCCACCGGTGTCCGCGGCCGACGCGCCAACGGTGAGGTGATAGGTCAGACCCAGTCGGAGTCCGCCATCGAGCTGCAGCGTAACCACGGACCCGCGCCAAGTCGCCGACACGGGACCGGCCGGATCCAGGGTTATGGCTGCTTCCACCGAAGCCGTGTCCATGAGCCGGTCGAAGACGAGCTCGACGGTGCCATCCAGGGGCACGCCCGTGGCGCCATCCGCCGGAGCCGCGCGCAGCACAACTGGAGGTCCAACCGTCGCGAATGACCACGCCTCGAAACCAGCCGTATCGACGTTGCCCTCGAGATCCTGGGTTCCGGGGTCGATGGTGATCGTGAAGGACGTGTTTGACGGCAGCTTCCGGGATGGCGTGAAGATCGCCGTTGAGCCATTCCAGGCAAAGGTTCCATCGACCAGCGGGGTGACGTGGAATCGAGGTTCCGCGGTCCCGGGTCGGACGAGCTCGCTGAACTCGATATCGATCGCCGTGAGTGTCTGGGCCAGTTGTGGATCGCCGGCCGTGGCACTCAGCGTGATTGCCTTCACGACGGGTGGGCGTCGATCGACCGTCGTCGCGTTGATCAGGACGAAGCCCAGCGCCGCCAGCGCCACCGAGGCGCTGATGATCGAGATCAGGCGCCTCATTCGACGCACCCTCTGATTGTGCCCATGCGAGGGCGACACGAGGGCCCAGCCCCTATACTCCCGATCCTGTGAGTCAACGTCCCGCCTTTGGTTGCCTTGTCGAGGTTCTCGAGACCCTCGTCCTGACTGTCGTTATCTTCTTCGGGATCCAGGCATTCGTCGCGCAACCGTACAAGGTGCAGATGGGCTCCATGGAGAACACGCTGCTGCCCGACCAGTACGTGCTCGTCGACAAGCTCTCGCCGCACTGGGATACGTACTCCTACGGCGACATCATTGTCTTTCGCCCGCCCGAAAGTTGGAGTGGCGGTTCCGAGGTCCCCTACATCAAGCGAGTCATTGGCCTCGCTGGTGACACGGTCGAGCTGGGCGACGGGGTGGTCCACGTCAACGGCGTCGCGCTCGACGAGCCGTACATCTTCACGGCAGCCGACGGCACCCAGCAGCAGAGTTATCCGACCGCTGGCGGAGCCGCACGATGGGTCGTGCCGCTGGGCGAGATCTTCGTGATGGGCGACCATCGAGAGGACTCGGCCGACTCGAGAAACTTTGGACCGATCGAGACGTCGAATGTGATCGGTCGCGCCTGGCTGCGCTATTGGCCGTTCGACCGGCTGGGGGTCCTTCCGGTGCCGGCGCACCCGGAGTTGGCCTCGCCGGCTCCATAGGCCCCCGGGCGTGAACCCGCTGGTCGCAGTTGTCGCCGTCGTTGTGACCGCGGGCGCGGTCCTGGCCGTGTCATCACGCAACGGGCGCACTGCGCTCCTCGGTCTCGTCATTGCCGTCGCCGCGGCGTCTTTCATCGACGATCCGCTCCCCCAGCCGGCGACCCTCGCGATGCGCGTCGTTGGGGCAGCCCTGGCCGCGTACCTGCTTCGGTCCGCCCTGACAGCCGCGAGTCCGACATCCGTCGATCAGCGCCAGCCGGTGGTCCGCGGAGGGTCGCGCCTCGGCTGGCCTGCCGAGGCTCTGATGGCGCTGGCCGCATGGCTGGTCGCGATCGTCCTGTCTGCCCATCTCGCAAACCTCGAGCCGACCGGCCCGACTGCGTCCGCGGCGGACCTCCTGGCCATGTTTGGACCGGCCGGCGTGACGACCGCCGCGGGGTTGGCGTCGATCGTGGTCGGTCTTGTGCCCGCCCTGGCGGGGCGGGATGCGCTCCGGACTGCCGTGGGGTCGCTGATCCTGGTCCAGGGTGCTCTCATCTTCCGGTCTGGCATCGCTGGCGCGCCCGGTGACCTCGAGCAGATCGCCGGAGTCGCCTTCTTCGTCGCGACAGCCGTGGCCGGCGCGGTCCTCATCGGGATCGAGGATCGGCCGGAGTCGGCATCCGTCTCCAAGGCAGCCACAGCTGGACCTCGCCCGCCGGCCACTCGCCGTGGAGGCGACGCATGAGCGTCCTGCTGCTGGCCGCGCTGGCCCTGCCGGGCGGCATCGCAACGACCCTGCTCGTTCGTCGGGGTAGTCTCGCCTTTGGGGTCGGGTTGGCAACGGCAGTGGCCACCCTCGTGGCCGCCATCTCCATCAATGCCGCCGACGTCGTCCCGCTGGCCGGCTCGCTGATCGGGGGGTCCGATGGCCTCCGCGGGCTCGCCGTCGCCTGGGCTGCCTCCACACTGCTGTTCGGTGTCATCGATCTACTGCTGGACGACGGGCCCACGATCCTCGGTCCCGCACTCGTGGGGCTCGCCTTTGGTGCGATCGGCCTCGGCGTTCCCGATCCCGGAATCGGAATAGCCCTGATGACCGCGGGTGCCTTGCTCACCGCCGTCGTACCGCTGGTCGGTCGAATCGAGGTCCGCGAGGCGGCCCCGCGCCTCGGTCTGCGAACCATGCGGCCGGTCCTCGCCGCAGGGGTCATCGGCCTGCTGGTGATCGCCTGGGGGGCATCGCCCGTCGGACCGCTGGGCGCGACCGGACCGCTTGATCAGCTCGATCCTGGCCTGGAGCAGGCGGTGGGTCTGGCGCTCCTCGGGATGGCGATCGCGGTCACGATCCGGCTCGGGGCGATACCAATCCACGTCTGGGCGGCACGGTACGTGGAGGCCAGCCCCGCATCGGCCGTCCCGCCGATACTGGGCTGGGGCGCCGCCGCCTTCGTCATCGTGGCGCTGGGCTGGGTCGACGTGACGATCGCCCCGCTGGGAGCACCGCTCGGGGCAGAGCGAGCGACCATCGCTCTCCTGGCGGCGACGAGCATCGTCCTGGGCGGGGTCGCCGCGATCCTCCACGACGACCTCGATCACGTTCTCGCGTATGCCATCGTCCAGGACGCCGGCGTTGCGCTACTCGCCTTTGCGGCCAGCGGCTCCACCGTCACGTCGGCCGGACGTGACTGGATCGTTGCGGCCGTCGCGGTGAAGTCCGGTCTGGCGGCCTGGGCCCTGGTCACCCGCGCCACGTTCGGTGTGACCCGCCGGGCCGAGCTCCGCGGCTGGATGCGACGGGCGCCGATCCTCGGTCTGGCCTTCACGCTGGTGATCGTCGGTGCCGTCGGGCTGCCGACCTTCGCCGGGTTTGAGGCGCGATCGACCCTCGTCGGGCTCGCCCTGCCGGAGCCGGTGGCCGTCGCGGTCCTCATCGCGGCGTTTGCCCCGTTGATCTTCCTCGGCCGGCTCATCGTCGATGGACTGGGCGCCATGACCGACCACGTTCGATCGGCTCCCGGGGTTCAGGTGGCGTTCGGCTGGGCCACGACCGGCGGCTGGGAAGGCGACCGCTCGCTGTGGCGAGCCGTGCCGGTCGCGCTGTGGGCAAACCGACTGCCACTCGCAGCTGGCGCTGCGGTCCTGGTGGCCGCCGTCGGCCTTTCGGTCGCGATCGGTGGCATGGGCTGAGGGGAGCAGCGCGGGCGGCTCGGTCGGCGCCAGGGGCTGGACGGGGCCGGCCCTCGCGGCGTCGGCCCTCGCGGCGTCAGTCGGCTGGGGCAAGTACCCAGCGGTCGATGTCGCGCCCGTAGTCGAGCAGTTCATCGGCGCCAAACCACATCGCGACTTCGCCTGCGGCGCTCTCGGTGCTGTCCGAAGCATGAACCAGGTTCTGGGCTGTCTCGAGCGCGAAATCGCCACGGATGGTGCCCGGTGCAGCCTCGTTGGGACGAGTCGCGCCGTTCATCGCGCGGACCACGGCGATGGCATTCGGGCCTTCGAGGACCGCGGCGACCAGTGGCGCGCTCGTGATGAAGTCCACCAGGACGCGGAAGAAGGGCTTGGCGCTGTGGGCGGCGTAGTGACGCTCGGCAAGTCCGCGGCTCACGCTCATCAGCTTCAGGCCAACCAGGCGCAGGCCACGCTCTTCGTAGCGCGCGAGGATCCGGCCGGCCAGCAGGCGCTGGACGCCGTCCGGCTTGATGAGCACGAGGGTTCGTTCAATCACGGGGCGAGTCATCCTTTCGACGATCTTGGCGAGCGGAACGATAGCAGGGCGGGCTGCCGTGGCCCACGGAGGACCGGGGGCGACTTACCCCGCCAACCGGTCAAATCGCCTCGGCATCGCCTGTCTGGAGCGCGGCCGCGGCGGCGAGGTATGCCGCCTCTGCGTCGAGCGCCCGTCCCATGATCCGAAGCGAATCGCCCCGGATGAGGTGCGCGCCGGGCTCGCGGCGCCGCTGGAGGAGATCCACGACCTCTGGCGCGCGCCGCGGGTCGAGGCGGAGCGCGAGCGTCAGGCGATCGAGGCCCCTCGATCGGCGGGCCGGATCCCCACTGCCCAGGTCATCGACGGCCCGGGCGAGGAGATCCTCCGCGACCCGTGGCAGGGCCTCAGGCGCGCGCGTTGCACTCGCGTCCGGACGACTCGGCCGGGTCGATCCACGTGGCACCGGCGTCGGGGCCTGGTCGGCGGACTCGACCGCGATCGGCTCGTCGCCTTCGGGCTGGGCGGCGGGGGACGGCATCTGCCACGGGGCGCGTTGTGGCATGCCGGCGAACAGGGCCTCCAGCTCGGCGGCCGGGAGATCCCGGAGCGTCTGAACGTGATTGCCAGCCTCAACCGTCCGCCCGGCAGCGGCATCCGACTCCGCGAGGACGATGCGGGCGATCGGGTGGTTGCCCCCGGCGGCGAGATGGGCGGCCGCAGCCTCGCCAGCCCGCTCGATGTCACCCGAGCGCCATCGCAGCTCGGCCAGATCGGCCAGACCGTCTGCCGGCAGGGCATCCCGGGAGGCGAGGGACTCGAGTTCCGCTCTCGCCAGGAGCAGCGAGCCGAGTCGGACGTGAATCGCAGCGAGCCTGAGCTCGACGTCGAGGTCCGAAGGGACGACTGAACGACTCATGCTGGCAGCCGGAGGCGTCTATCGAGCCCGCGCAGGTGGCGGGCGGGCGCGACAACGGCAAGCCTGAGATGGTCGTCGACGAAGAGACTGGCCGCCAGCCGGTGGATGTCGTCGGCCGTCACCGCGTCGATGGCAGCGAGCGCCTCGTCGAGCGTGAGGACACGGGCGTGGAGGGCCTCCTGACCGCCGACCCAGGAGGTGAGGTGACGCGTTTCGTCCATCCGGAGCTCCAACCCCCCGGCGAGATACGCCTTCGTCTTGGCCAGTTCCTGGTCCGGGACGGGCGTGTCGCGGAGCCGGCCGAGCTCGACCAGGATCGCCTCGAGGGCCGTTGGCAGGCGGGCAGGATCCACGCCGGCACTGACCTCGAGGGCGCCCGCATCCGCGTACTCCACCAGGCCCGAGCTCACGTCGTAGGCCAGGGCATCTCGATCGACGAGTGACAGATAGAGGCGACTGCTCATGCCATCGCCGAGCACGGCATTGAGGACCGACAGGGTCCACGCATCGGGGTGATCCCGCGGCAGGCCAGGGACTCCCACGGTGAGCTGCGCCTGGGTCGTGTCGCGACGCCCGACGAGGACCCGTTCGCCGGCCGGCAACGACGGCGCTGGAGCGACGGCGCCGAGCCCCGCCGATGCGGCCCCTCGACCGAAGGCGGCATCCACGAGCGCTACGGCATCCTGATGGGTGATGTCGCCGGCGACCGCGACGACGGTGTTGCCCGGCTGGTAGCCGGCAGCCCAGAACTCGCGAATCCTGTCCGGTGCCAGGCTTCGAATGTCTTCTTCCTCGCCGCAGATCTCGCGGCCAAGTGGCCCGTCGCCATACATGGCGCGCTGGAACAGGATCTGACAGTACTCCGCGGGCTCATCGAGATAGCCCCGAATCTCCTCCACGATCACGGCCCGTTCCCGGTCGATATCGGCGTCGGAGAGCGTCGGTCGACGGATCAGCTCGCCGACGACGTTCACGGCCCGCGCGGCCTCCCGCCGTGGGACCCGGGTCCAGTAGACGGTCGACTCACGATCGGTCGCGGCGTTGAACGAACCACCCACGCCCTCGATCGCCTCGCTCAGGGCACGAGTCGACGGATAGGCGGCGGTGCCCTTGAAGGTCAGGTGTTCGAGGAAATGGGCGCCGCCGACCTGGCCGCTCGATTCAATCCGGGAGCCGGCAAGGACGTAGGCCGCCACCGAGATCGAGCGCGACCCGGGCAGGGCTGCGCTGATGACCCGTGGCCCATCGGGCAGCACCGTCCGTTCGAACATCGGCCCGATGGTACCCGCTCGGAGCCCAATGGGACTCCCGGGCTGGGCGCGGAATCGAAAACGGCCGACGCCCGATGGGCGCCGGCCGCCTCGATACGGCGTCGCCGATTACTTGGGCAGGAACTGCGGGATCCAGCCCTGGAGGAAGAAGATGAGGAAGCCGGCCGAAACCACCCACATCAACGGGTGAACGTCGCCCAACTTGCCCCGCGCGACCTTGATCAGGACCCAGCTGATGAAGCCGGCTCCGATCCCGACCGTGATGTCATAGGTCAGCGGCATCAGGATCATGGTCAGGAGAGCCGGGAGGCCCTCGTCGAGATCCGCGACGTCGATGTCCTTGACCTGCGTGAACATGAGGTAGCCCACCAGGACCAGGGCCGGAGCCGTGGCCTGGCTCGGGATGATCCCGGCCAGCGGCGCGAGGGCGATCGCGAGCAGGAACAGGGCACCGGTGACCACGGACGCGAAGCCCGTCCGGGCTCCATCCGCGACGCCTGCGGCGCTCTCGATGTAGGTGGTGTTCGACGACACGCCGGCGAGACCGCCGACGACGGCGGCGACGCTGTCCACGATCAGGACCCGTCCCACGCCGGGGACTGATCCGTCCGCCTCCGCGAGGCCCGCCTCCGCGGCGACCCCGGTAACGGTGCCCATGGTGTCGAAGAAGTCGGTCAGCATGATCGCGAAGATGATCAGGATCGCCGTGAGGGGTCCGAGGACGGTGAAAACGTTCCCGAGGTCGAACGAGCCGAGCGTCGAGAAGTTCGGCGACCACGTGAGGTTCGGTGGAACCGACGTGACTCCGGCCACGAGGGCGACGATCGTCGTCGCGAAGATGGAAATGACCAGGGCCGCCCGAATCTTCATCACCCAGAGGATGATCGTGAGCGCGAGGCCGAACAGGAAAACGAACTGGGCCATCGTCGTCGGGAAGGCCGGTGTGACCAGCGTGCCGGCGCAGACCGGGAGCGGGACGAACGGCGAACAGCCCGACTGGATGAGGCCGCCGTTGGCGAAGCCGATGAACAGGATGAACAAGCCGATGCCGGCTCCGATAGCCCGCTTCAGGGAGAGGGGCACGGCATTCATGACCGCTTCCCGGAACCCGACGACGACGAGAATCGTGACGATGGCGCCTTCGAGGACGATGACGCCCATCGCCCCGGCAGGCGAGAGTCCGCGACCGGTCAGCGAGAAGGCGACGATGGCGTTGATACCGAGGCCCGCGGCCAAGGCGAACGGATAGTTGCCAATCACGCCCATCGCGATCGTCATGACGCCGGCGACCAGGGCGGTGCCCGCGGAGAGCGCGATCCGGCCGGGGTCGTCGGCCGCGAGACCAAACCCGTCGCCGAGGATGCCCGCGTTCAGGAACACGATGTAGACCATGACCATGAAGGTGGTCAGGCCAGCTCGAGTCTCCGTCGCGAGGCTGGTACTCCGCTCCGAGAATTTGAAGTACCGCGCAATTGCGTCCACGTGCTGAGGACCCTCCCTTCCCTTCCGGCGGACCAGCCATGGAGGCTCGGTCGACGCCCCTCGGCCTCTCGGCCCAAGCCGCACCTCTCGGGGGCGTCAGGCGAGCAGCCGCGGCCTTCCCTCAAGGCCCCTTGACCTACGCCGCAATCGGCGCGATCGGTAGCTGCAAGACACGCGACGCCCGCGTCGGGAGCAATGGAGCGATGGTAGCGCGCACGACCCGCCGTCAAACAGCGAATCCGCAGGGCTCCCGGGCGCTCTGCGGACGTCCGTCGTCAGTCCTCGGAAGACTCGAGCCCCAGGAGCTCCATCTGAACGTAGCCCGTGGTGTCGAACGCCAGCTGCCGCGGCTCGAACCCCGATCGCTCGGCGGCTTCGCCAGTCGGCGCATATTCGACGATCACCTTTTCGTCTCCCTGGACGAGGGTGTAGACGAGCAACTGGTCCGGGCGAGTCTCGAACTCCAGGTGCTCGAAGGAGTCGACGTTCAAGGTCACGGCGATCGGGGTGAAGAAGGTCGATACCTCGGGCTCATCCACCACGATCCGCTCGACCCAGCCAGTCCCATGCGAAACGAGCTCACGACCCCGCAGATACCGGTAGGTGACGGTCTGCTTGAGCAGCGGGCGGAGGAGGTTCAGCATATCCTCGCGGCTCGAGACGACGCCATCGTTGACGAAGAACTTCGCCGGTGGCTCGATGCTCACGAGACTGCTCCTCCGATGGGCACGGGGCGGATGGAACGGTGTCGATGGTACCGCACCCGATCGGCCGGGACCACTCCGAATTCGGTCGACGTAGCGGGGCCACGCCCAGTTGGTGATGAGGGCGAGGGACGGGCGCGCGTATGATCGGGCCATGCTGCTCGCTCTCGACATCGGCAACACGAATATCACCCTCGGCTGGTTCCGCGCCGGCGCCCTCAGCGGCAGCCGTCGCGCGGTGACCGCCGCGCGAGCCACGACCGACGAGATCGAACGGCTCATCGAGGAACGATTGAGCCTGGATGGGCTGGCACTCTCCGACGTCACGGCCATTGCGGTGGTGTCGGTGGTCCCGGCACTGACGAGCGCCATCGACTCGATCTCGCGACGTCGCGGCGTTCCGCTTCTCGTCGCAGACGCACGAACGATCCCGATTCCGATCGGGGTCGATCAGCCCGACGACGTCGGACCCGATCGACTGGTCAACGCGCTGGCGGCCGCACGGCTGTATGGCGCCCCGGTGGTCGTGGCCGATTTCGGAACCGCCACCACGGTCGATGCGGTCGGATCGGACGGCGCCTTCCTGGGTGGTGCCATTGCACCCGGTCTGGACCTGGGGCTTGAGGCCCTGGCTGCCAGGACAGCCCGTCTGCCGCGTGTCGAGTTGCGGGTGCCCGATCGTGTCATCGGCCGGGACACGATTTCGGCGATCCAGGCAGGCACTGTCATCGGCTATCAGGCGCTGGCCTCGGGCCTGATCGATCGCGTCCGGGCGGAACTGGCCGGAGCGGAATCGGTCGATGCCAGCGCCGTTCGGGTCGTCATGACCGGGGGCCTGAGCGCCGCGAGATGGGCTGATGGGGTGACCGGCTACGACGTGATCGACCCGGCCCTGACGCTGAAGGGCCTGGCGCTTCTCCATGCGGAAGTGGCCGGCGGCCATCCATTCGTGCAGGGCACGGAGGATCCGGCTCGACGGCACCAGTTCGCCGGCGGCCCGGGCTGAAGTCCGTGCCGGAGACGCGCGCTCCCCGCCTCGCCGGGCGCCTGATTGCGCTTGGCGTCACCGGCTCCATCGCCGCCTACAAGGCCGTCGAGTTGCTGCGTCTCCTGACCTCGGAAGGTGCCGACGTCGTCGTCCTGTTGTCACCGTCGGCGACCCGGTTCGTCGGTCCCTTGAGCTTTGCCGCGCTGTCCCGCCATCCGGTCGAGACCGACCTGATGGAATTGCTGCCCGACGGGCGCATCGGTCACATCGTCATCGCTGACAGTGCCGACGCCGTGGTGGTAGCGCCGGCCACCGCCCACTGGCTGGGAGCGATGGCCAACGGTCTCGCGGCGGACGTGGTGACGGCCGCCTGCCTGGCCAGTTCGGCGCCGGTCATCGTCGCTCCGGCGATGGACGGTGACATGTGGGCTCATCCCGCAACCACGGCCAACGTCCGCCGGCTGCGCGACGACTTCGGCTATGCCGTGGTGGGACCCGAAATCGGGCCGCTGGCCTCGGGAACGTCGGGTATCGGGCGCCTCGCCGAGCTGGACTCGATCGTCGATGCCGTGGTTCGAGCGGTCGAGGGCCGACCGATCCGGCAGCCCGGCGCGGGAGAGCGGCCGCCGCTCGCCGAGGGATCGGTGCACGAAGCGGATCTGACCGGCCGGCACGTCGTCGTGACCGCGGGCGGCACCCGCGAGCCGATCGACCCGGTTCGCTTCATTGGCAATCATTCCAGCGGCAAGATGGGCGTGGCGATCGCCGAGGCAGCCCTGGACCGGGGGGCCGCTGTGACCCTCATCGCCGCCGCGGTAAGCGTTCCCCTCCCGGAGGATCGAGCGCGGGTCGTGCGGGTCGAGACGGCGGCAGACCTGCGGAGCGCGATGCACGACGCGTTGTTCGGTGGCCTGCATCCACCGTCCGTTGCCCGGTTCGATGCCCTCGTCATGACGGCGGCGGTCGCGGATTTCGCACCCGCCAGCCCGTCATCGGAAAAACTCACCCGGGGGGAGGGACTCACGCTCCAGTTGGAGCCAACCCCGGATCTGCTGGCCGAGGTCGCGGCAATCGTCCACGGGATCGACGGCGGCGGGGCGCGGACCCACCCGCCGATCCTGCCACGACCGTTCCTCGTGGGGTTTGCGGCGGAAACGGGGTCACTGGCACGCGCCGGCGACAAGCTGCGGCGCAAGCACATCGACCTCCTGGTAGCCAACGACGTCAGCGAGACCGGTTCGGGCTTCGGGGCTGATACGAACCGTGTCGTGCTGCTCGACGCGGACGGCACCGAGTCCGCCCTGCCGCTGCTCCCCAAACGTGTCGTCGCCGATCGGATCCTCGATCGGATCGTGGCGGCATTGGACGCCCGGAAGCCAGCCGGGCAGACTGCAGCCATGCAGGAGCAACCACGATGAGTGCATCGAACGAGACCATCCGCCGCCTGACCGTCACGGACATCCTGCGGATGCATGCCGATGGCGAGCGGCTGCCGATGCTGACCGCCTACGACTACCCGACCGCCCAGATCCTCGATGAGGCCGGGATCCCGCTGCTGCTGGTCGGCGACTCGCTGGGCCAGGTGCTGCTCGGCTACGACTCCACCGTCCGGGTGACGATGACGGAGATGCTCCATCACACGGCGGCCGTCGTCCGTGGAACGAAGCGGGCCCTGGTCATCGGGGATATGCCCTTCCTGTCGTACGCCTCGATCGACGAGGCCCTGGAAAATGCCGGCCGTTTCCTGCGGGAAAGTGGCGCGACGGCGGTCAAGGTCGAGGGTGGCGTGCGCAGCGCTCGAACGGTCGAGTCGCTGGTCCGCGCCGGAATCCCCGTCATGGGGCACATCGGCTGGACACCCCAGTCGCAGCATGGCCTCGGTGGCAAGGTGCGCGTCCAGGGCAAAAGTCGCGAAACTGCCCGCGCCCTCCTGTCCGATGCGATCGCCATCCAGGAGGCTGGCGCCTTCTCGATCGTTCTCGAGCTCGTGCCAGAGCAGCTGGCGTCGATCATCACCTCGCGCCTGCGCATCCCGACGATCGGAATCGGGGCGGGGCCGGGTTGCAGCGGCCAGGTCCAGGTCATCACCGATCTCCTTGGCCTCGGGTCCTTCACGCCACGACACGCCAGGCCATATGCCGACCTCGCGGAGACCATCCGTTCTGCGGCCGTGGCCTGGGTATCAGATGTCTCGGCCGGGACCTTCCCGGGACCTGCCGAGACCGTACGGATGGACGAAGCGACCCTCGACGAGGTGCTCGGCCGGACCGCCGACGACCAGGCCGGCACCGCGCAGGGCAACCTCCCAGCGGGGATCCCGCTCGACCGCGACCTCTGAGCCGGCGTTGACGCGAGTCGTCCGGACTCGCGCGGCCTTGCGGGCCGCGCTCGACGAGTGCCCCCGTCCGATCGGTCTGATCCCGACGATGGGCTGGCTGCACGAGGGCCATCGCACGCTCGTGGCCCGGGGACGGGCAGAGAACGCCACGACCGTCGTCTCGATCTTCGTCAATCCCCGTCAGTTCGAGGAACCCGGCGATCTCGAGCAGTACCCGCGCAATGAGGAACGGGACGTGGCGATCTGCGAGGCAGCGGGCGTGGACCTGGTCTTCGCACCGACCGTGGACGAGATCTATGCGCCCGGATTCGACACGGTCGTGTCAGTCGGCGAGATCGCCCGTCCATTGGAAGGTGCGGCGCGGCCGGGTCACTTCGAGGGCGTGGCCACGGTCGTGGCCGTGTTGTTCGGACTGGTCCGCGCCGAGCGAGCGTACTTCGGACAGAAGGACGCGCAGCAGGTCGCGGTGATCCGGCGGATGGCCATCGATCTGGCCCTCCCGACCGAGGTGATCGCCTGCCCGACGGTGCGGGAGCCGGATGGCCTCGCCATGTCGTCCCGCAACGTTCACCTCAGTCCAGGTGAGCGCGCTGCCGCGTCCGTCCTCCATCGCGCCCTGATCCGGGCCCGGGACGCGTGGGCCAGCGGCGAGCGTGCAGGCGACGTACTCCGAGAGGTCATGCGGGCCGAGTTGGCGGCGGAGCCCATCGCGGCTGTCGACTACGTCTCGTGCGCCGACCCGAACACGCTCCACGAGGTGGAATGGGTGACCGGCCCAGCGCTCCTGTCGCTGGCCGTCCAGGTCGGGGCGACCCGCCTCATCGACAACGAGCCGATCGGCTGACCGTGCCCGGCCCCCGACTTCCGGCCGCGAACGGTGATTGGGATCCGGCGGCGTTGACCGGTGATCGGATGGATCAGCTGACGGCGACCGGGAGAGCGGGCACCCTGGGTGGTCCGTGGAAGGAGCGTGCCAGGATAGCGACGCTCGGGATCGATATCGGTGGACGGACCCACGTGGTCGCCCCGCTGCCGCGACGACAACCCACGAGCCGACCGGGAGATCCTCCGGCTCAGCCAGAGCCGGGCGGGGTTCGCCGCGTTCGACGCCTGGCTCGACCGCCAGGCAGAACCCGTGGGCCTCGTGACGATGGAGTCGTCCGGCCACTACTGGATGCCGCTCGCGTCGCGACTCCGCCGACGGGAGGTGATCGTCGTCGCCCTCCGCCAGCGCCTCCCGGTCACATGATACTTGACCAATGCGTTTAGACTCTCTGGTGCCGACCCACACCGTTAGGCAAGTGGGGGGCGTCAGGGGACAAGATTGGGGGTTCACATGCGTCAGCGGATCGTTGCTACTGCTTCGGCCATGGTCCTCGCCTTGGGGCTGGCCGCCGCACCCGTGTTGGCGGGCCCGCCAACCGAGATTTCCGTCACACCGAATCCATCCAATCTCTGGATGTGCGCCTACGCGAACATCTTGGCGTGGACCCAGTACTGGACGGTCGGTCTGTCCGGCGGCACCAGTGGCAGCTACTTCGTGACTGTTCACTATGGCGACGGCTCGGTGAAGAGTGAGTATCGCTCAGGTTCTTACGACACGCACCACGATTTCGTGTGCCACCAGGGCTACTATTACCAGTCGTGGTCTGCGACGCGCGGTGGAGGCGGAACCGGGTACTATGACTCTTGGGTCTATACGTATAGTTGATCCAGGGGCAAGTTCGTGGATCATAGCCGGGGGCGATCCTCGGCGGACTCTCGCGCAATTTCGTCGGCGCTCGGAGTCACCCGGGTCGCCACCATCTTCCTCGCTGCCAACCCGGGTCGCCTGATTGTCTTTCTGGCGGGCGCCGTATCCGTGGCTCTCGCCGCGAGCGGTATTCTCCTCGCCGCGTCTACAAGCTTGGCGACTGTTCGCCAGACAGTTGATGCCGGCTGGCGCGGCACGTACGATATCCTTGTCCGCCCGGCAGATGCACCGTCGGTCGAGGCGTCAGGCCACGAGCTTGTTCCACTCGACTACTTGGGTCTCCGGACCTCCGGGATCACCCGAGAGCAATGGCAGCGGATCGCGCAGCTTCCCGGCGTCGAGGTTGCGGCTCCAGTGGCCGCTCTCGGCTGGCTCAAGGACACCTCGCCGAGCATTGGCGTGGAGCTCGCCAGCCATGCCCCTGGCGTGGCGTACGAGGTTGGAGTCAGCGCGACGATCGCTGGACAGGACGCCTTGCGCGTCAATGGCCTCATCGCGTTTCGCGACGACCGGAATGAGGCGGATGTCGGGTTTCGCGACTACTCGGGTCCTGACCCAGTCGTCCTAAGCTTGGGCGATTTGCCTGCGACCTGGGGCTTGGTTGTCGGTATCGACCCTGCGGCCGAGGACGCGCTCATAGGGCTCCGTGGGTATGTCCAAGGGAGGTACCTGTCGAGCGGGGCCTCGCAAGTCTTCGACGGCGTCTTTGGGCGACCTGCCGTAGCCGTACCCGTCCTGACCGCCGAGCGCACGGCAGTCCCGGGCAACGTGTCAGTGACTATCTCGGCAGTCGATGGGCTAACGCCTGACGAGATTGACGAGCTCAACCGGCTCGGCGGCAACCGAGACGTACTCGAGGCAGCGATCGAGCGCGCCGTGGCCGCCCACACGGTCACACGAATCAGCGGGGATGACGTGCCTTTGGCTGCTGTCCTGAGTCCGCTGAGGTCTGGAGGAATCTACTTTGGCCCCGATGGACGACTCACCGCCACTCGGGAACTTCGTGGCGGTGCTACGGCGGTCGATGACAATGTGGTTCTTGTTCCGAGCTTGGCAGGCTACGAACCGACAGAAGACCCAGCGAGCGACCTGGTCCTCTCAGGCCAAGGCACCTGGCAAGAACTCATCGATCCGCAGCTTGCGGCGGCCCGTCCGCCAGGATGGCGGGCACCGTCCGCGACGTTTGGTGGTGACGCGACCGTCTACCGCGACCTCGACGTCACTGTTCCACCGCCTTTCATGCTTACGCCACTCGGTACCTATGATCGGGAGGCAATTGACGCCCACTACGGATCGGCCGCCAACGACGCGCCCCTCGGCATCTATGCCTCGATTCCGCGACAAATCGTTGGCGCCGCAGATCCGCTGCCCATTTCGATCAATCCTGCGGGACTGAACCCCGCACCGCCGATCGGCCTCACCAATCTTGAGGTGGTCGAGGCGCTGCGTGGCGCTCATTTCATTGATGCGATCCGCGTCCGCGTGCGTGGGATCGATGGGTACACACCTGAAGGTGTCCGCCGAATCGAAGATGTCGCGCGACGAATCGTGGACGCGACTGGGCTCGAGGTTGATGTCATTGCCGGCTCGTCTCCGGTCGACATCAGGGTCGCTGTCCCTGGCGTTGGCGTGATGTCCGAGCGGTGGACGACCCTGGGCAATGCCGCGGAGATTGTGTCTGGTGCACAGGGGCTGTCGGCACTGCTTCTCGCCGCAGCCGCCCTCGTGGTAGCCGCCTATCTCGCGGTGTTTAGCTTGTTCCTCACGACCGACCAGGCCGCCCAGATAGGTATGCTCCGTCGACTCGGTTGGCGTCGAAGGTCGCTGGTATGGCTCATCGGCAGCCAGGCGCTCCTCATCGGCCTCGTGGCCGCAGGTCTGACAGTCGCCTTGGTCGCCGCGCTCGCCACGGCTGCAGGTCAATACGTCTCAGAGGCGGCCTTGGCCCTCACGGCAATCGTGGTTCTGCTGGTGCACCCCGTTGTCGCGGCGGCCGCCAGCTTCCTCGGGCTCAGGCGTCGCTCAGCAAAGCGCGGGCTCGATCAACGGCCACGCTCGCCAGTTTCCCATAGGGGGCTCATCGGTTTGGCGTTGACCTTCCTGAGCGAGGCCCCGGGTCGGACCATCGTAGGCGCCGCCGCGACCGCACTCGCCCTGATCGTGGCTGGCGCCGTAGCTGCCATCGAGCTAGCAGCTGGCGGGGAATTGCGGGCGTCAGTGTTCGGTTCCGTGGTCGCAGTTCGCCTTGCCCCATACCACCTCTTGGCCGCCGCCGCCGCCCTGTTCGCGGCCGGGGCGCTGATACTTGATGGAGCACTTCTCACGGTGGAGCGTCGGCTGCCGCTGATCGGGACCCTGCGGGCAGTTGGATGGCGTTCGGGTGCCATCCGCGGCTTGGTGACGCTGGAGTCGGCACTGCCCGCTCTCGCTGCCGGCCTCGCAGCATCGGTGGTTGTGGCAGCGATTTCGTGGTGGCTGAATCTCGGGTGGATGTCACTTGGACTGGCCATCGGCGTATTGATCTTGGCAGTCGTGCTGGCCACCGTGGCAACACAGCTTCCAGCGGGCGTGGCAGCGCGTGCGACGCCTGCTGCGTCGCTCCGGTCCGAGGGCGCCAGCACGATGGTGGGCGGCTTTGCTCCTGGCCAGGCGCTGCTGTCCGTGACCGCAATCGCAGTGACTGTTGCCCTGGTGGCAGGCGGGTGGAGCGCAGCCGCGGCCGCGGCTGGCCGGCCGCTCCCCTTTGTGCCGCCGACCGAGCATCCGTTGTCGCCAGTCGCGGCGCGGATTCAAGCAGACGTCACGAGTCTGGCTGCCGATGTGGATAGGCAACCGGGCTCGGACAGCCTTGATCAGGCGATGAGCTACATGGCGAAGGAGCTAACAGCGGCAGGCTATGGTGTCGAAAGCCACTCCTACCCATCTCCGGTGGCCGCGTACTTCGATGCCAATGGAAACCCGGTGGATGCGACCGATGTCCTCAAGGCAGCCGTCGCCTACGATGCTGCCGCCTGGGACGACCAAGGGATCGATCTGCCTGCCACGCTGGCAGACGCCCGCGATGGCGAGTTGCCCACCACTTGCGCCACCGGCGTCAGCATCCTCCGCATTGCCGATGCAGGCATGGCTCTGCTGGCCGAGCAACTGGAGCAGCGCTGCCTTGGGACGACGGCGGCGGTTCTCGCGGTTCGGCTCGCGAACGACAGTGCTTGGGACACATTGACCCACGCCATCGCACGGGTTCGTCTGTCTGCGGCCCGGTACCTAACCGCTTCAAGCCCAGCTGTGTCCGCGGATTCCCATGCGCCCTGGCTCATTACCACGCTCGACAGCCACGGCCCTGGCGCCACTGAAAGCGCTGCGCCAGCGGCTGTGATCCTCGCGATTGCACGTCGCGCCAGCTCCGAAGGCATCGCTGTTCGAGTAGGGGTGGTTAGCGTGGCAGACGAAGCTGCGGGCTCCGTGTTCCTTGAGCAAGTCGGCTCTCTTGCAGACTCTCCGATCATCTGGCTCGGCCCGATGGGTGGCATAGCAGCACCCGTGCTTGGAACGGTATCTCTTAGCGGCATCGACCGATCGGCCGCGACAGCTGGACTCCTTTGGATCTCGTCAGTCGATTCGTCCTTCTCCAGCTGGGCACTGCGTGCGGCCAGTCCGAAGAGCGAGCCAACGAGTGCCGATCTTCTCGGTTCTCTCTCGAGGACGACCGGCATACAGCCCAGCGCTGAAGTGGGACTCAACATCTCGGCCCTGACAGTTGGCCTCGACGCCGCCTGGCTTGGTGAATCGACAACGCCGCTGCCGGGCTCAGAAAGCGTCGCCGGCACGACCGTGGATACGCCCAGCCAGATTCATCCGAGCGACTTGGAGCAGATCTCATCCGCCATCTTCGCCGCGCTTGGGAGCCTCCAACGATGACTCCGGACCAACCGCTCATCCGGCTCAGCAGCGTGGCCCGTCAATACGGCTCTGGCGAAGCGGCTGTCCGCGCAGTCGATAACATCAGTCTGGAGCTTGCGCCTGGCGAACGGTTAGTGGTCGTAGGCCCATCGGGAGCCGGCAAGAGCACGATGCTTGCGTTACTGGGTCTCATCGATCGGGCTGATGAGGGAGACGTGAACCTCCTCGGTCGGCCCGTGAACGATCTGGCGGAAGACACCCGTGCCGATCTGCGACGCGAGCACATCGGGTTTGTCTTCCAGCTCTTCCATCTGATCCCCGCACTTTCCGCGATCGAGAACGTCGCCGTACCCCTGCTCCCCTACGCATCTCGCCAACCGGTCCTGGAGCGTGCGAAGCAGCTCCTCGTCGCTCTCGGCCTCGGGGATCGGTTGCGGAACCGACCAGGAGAACTCTCCGGTGGCGAGCAGCAGCGTGTCGGAATTGCCCGGGCCCTGATCGCCCAACCCGACCTAGTCCTTGCCGACGAACCTACGGGCAACCTCGACTCCCGGACAGCCGCTCAGGTCGTCGACCTGCTGCTCACAGCCCAGGAGGAGCATCGGTTCGCCCTCGTTGTCGCAACACACGATCCTGCGCTTGCCGCCCGCTTCGACCGGTCCGTGACGCTGCTCGATGGACGTCGGACGAGCTGATCGGCAGGCAACGGCGACCCAACGAACGAACGAGACGAGGGATCCCGTCAGTGCCCCGAGTCTGTGAGACCCGTATTGCGACTCTCGCGGTTGATAGCGTGCTGTAAACGCTCTAGCACGGCGCCGGCCGCTCGAAGGAGCATATGACGCGACCGGTGGCTGTGTTGTGCGTCAGCGACGAAGGGCGCTCCGGATCCGGCCGATGACTCTGCGGGCCAAGTTGCGATGTTGTCCACCCAGCATCTGGTCACGGTGGTTCTCGAGTGTCGGACGCGGTGTCTTCGAAGCGGCCTCGCTTACGCGACGACGCTCCATCTCGGCTGCCCAAGCTGCCCATTCCGGTCCCGGGTCCCGTACCGCTCTAGTCATTGTCCACCTCAAAGAGGACCATACCATCGAGCTCCCGACCATTTGTAAGCTGTCCCTGCCGATGGGCGATGTCTGTCTCGTACCGCGCCTGACGCCACAGGCCGGCTCGATGGCGCCTGCCCGACGAGGGGCCAGTTCAGGTGATCATTTCCAGGGGCCGAACTGCCAGGAGGCTGGCCTTAGTCCGGATCCACCGAAGCTTCGGCTGATCGAGTCGATTGACGGCCAAACCGGCGTTCCGGCGACTGGCGGTACGGCCGTGACGTTCAGAGTGGCGCCAGGACCGCTGTCGAGTGGCCGGGGCTGCCGGCAGAAGGAGCCCCGCGTCGGCCACCAGGCGGTCGTCGTCGAAGGCCACATCGAGCCGGTCAAGGGCATGCGAAGATCGCATCAATCGGGTGCTACTCTGTTGGGCTTGATGGGGTCTCATAAACGCCATCTTCCCAGTTTGAGGGGAACCTGATTCGTCGTTGCCGCGGTCCGGTAGCCGCGGCTCATCGGTGGATCCGGGCTAAGCGCCGACGTTTTGAGAATGCGCCTCCGAACGGCGATAGTTCGAGCCTTCAAGTCCGGCTCGAGATCGCCCGGCCTTAGCGGCTTGGGAGGTGATAGCCCCGTCTGGCAGGCCTCAGTTCATGTGAACCCCAGAGGTAGCGGTGCCCGTCCCGCCCCCGCCACGCGACGCCGACCACGTCTGGCCGTAGTAATACCCACCGCACACGAAATCGTGGTGCGTGTCGTAAGAACCTGAGCGATACTCACTCTTCACCGAGCCGTCGCCATAGTGAACAGTCACGAAGTAGCTGCCACTGGTGCCGCCGGACAGACCGACCGTCCAGTATGCCCGTGGTCATCCCGTTGCTGGCAGGCAAAGCTGCTCCTGGAAGGACGGTGTGACGGAAATCTCGGTTGGCGGGCCCGCCGACACGGGTGCGGCGGCCAGCCCCAAGGCGAGGACCATGGCCGAAGCAGTAGCAACGATCCGCTGACGCATGTGAACCCCCAATCTTGTCCCCTGACGCCCCCCACTTGCCTAAGGAGCTGCCACGAAATAACTTGACATTCTCGGTCTGGTTGGGTATGCTTCGGGGGTGATCGATGAGCCGGCCATCGCGACGCGCTACGGGGCCCTGTCGGCGGCCCTCGACGAGCGGTCCCGGCGGCTGTTGCTGGGAGCCGAAGCGCTCGCGGCGGGTCGGGGCGGTCAGGCCGCGGTGGCCCGGGCGACGGGTGCCTCGCCGGCGACGGTCCGGCGCGGTCTGGCCGAGCTCGCGGTGCCCGCCGAGGCCCTCGAGCGGGGCCGGATCCGCAGGCCCGGTGGCGGTCGCAAGCGGACGGTCGAGCTCGACCCCACCCTGCGCGCCGATCTGGAGGCGCTCATCGAGCCCGGCACCCGGGGCGATCCCGAGTCCCCGCTGCGCTGGACGACCAGGAGCGTCCGCAACCTCGCCGCCGAGCTCGGGCGGGGTGGTCACCGGGTCAGCTACCGGATCGTGGGCGAGCTGCTCCACGAGCTCGGCTACAGCCTCCAGGCCAACAGCAAGGTCCTCGAGGGCACGAGCCACCCCGACCGCGACGCCCAGTTCCGGCACATCAGCGAGGCCGTGCAGCTCCAGCTCAGCCTGGGC
>JBBQMH010000020.1:0-28456 GCA_038328755.1 Candidatus Limnocylindrales bacterium | reverse complement strand
GTCGATCCGCTTGGCGGGTCGTGGTTCGTGGAAGCCCTGACCAACGAGGTCGAGCGCGACGTCTGGCGCTACCTCGACGAGATCGACCAGCGAGGCGGCATGGTTGCCGCCATCCGCGAGGGGTACCCGCAGCGCGAAATTGCCGATGCCGCCTACCGGTTCCAGCGCGAGTTCGACGCCGGCGAGCGCCGGATCGTCGGTGTCAACGCCTACGTCGATGCCAGCGAGGTCACGACGGTCCCAGTCCTGGCCGTCCCGCCTGGCTCGCAGGAGCGTCACCTCGAGCGCCTTGGCCGAGTGCGACGCGAGCGCGACGCCTCGGCCGTCGAGGCGGCACTGCGCGGGCTTCGGGACGCGGCCGCCCGGCCCGAATCAAGCGATTCGAACCTGATGCCGCATTTCATTCGCTGCGCCGAGGCCTACGTCACCCTGGGCGAGCAGTGCTCCGTGCTTCGCGCCGTGTTCGGCGAGTACCGCGAGCCCGTAGCGGTCTGAAACCTGGACCAGGAAGTCGAGAAGGAGGCCCCGCGTGTACCTGAGTGCCATGGAATTCCTCGAGGAGGAGCGCGAGGCATGGCGGCCGTTCGAGGCCCTTGCCTCGATCCCGGATGACCGAATGGACGTGGCAGTCGAAGGCGCGCACGGCTGGTCGGCCCGGGATCTGATGGCGCACCTTGCCGCCTGGCAGGGTTGGGCACTCGCGGTTGCCAAGGATCTGGCGATCCACGAGACGAGCGCTTCGGCGGCCCGCCTGGACGCGCTCTGGGACGAGCGCGGTGATGCGCTCAACGAGGACATCGTGACCGAGTGGCGGGTTCTGTCGCTCGACGTGGTTCGTGAGCGGTTCGCCAGCATCCCGGGTGAGCTTCGTGGCCACCTGACGGTCGTGCCCGAATCGCGCTGGGTGAAGCACCCGTCCAACCTTCAGACCTTCATCGATGAGACCATCGACCACTACGCCGATCACACCACGGAGCTGGCGGCAGTCCTGGCATCCGCTGGGTGAACGGACCAGGCGCAGGTCCGCCGAGTGGCGCCGATCTCGCCGATCTGCTCATGTCAGTGGCGGCGAAGCAGCCGGCCTGCCGCTCGACGGAGGCCGGGTCTGCGACGACCTGGTCAGTCGGCGGAACGGTCTTCGCGGTGCTCGATGGCGGTGTCGCCGAGTTTCGGCTGGACGTACCTATTGCTGCCGCGGCACAGCGAACTCCCGACACCTCGGCCTCGCCGCGCGGCCCGGAGTGGGTCGCGTTTCGCCCCGGGCTCATGGATCACGAGGCCACGGATCGAGTGTCGGCCTGGTTCCAGGCGGCGGCCAGGCGCGCCACCGGCTGAGCGCGACCACGCAGCCCGCCCCACGGTCGCCGGACACCAGACAACCCCGGCGGAACCGGGGTTGTCTGGCTGGAGGAGCTGTAGGTCGAAGTTGGGTCGCTCGTCGGCCGCGTCGGGCCTGAGCGTCAGGATCCGGCGGGAGTTACCTTCGGGTAGGCGTCGAGCCCGAACTGGGCCTCGAGCTGTTCCGCGGGACGGAAGCCAACGACGCCCATCGGCTGCTTGCCGGGGACGAAGAAGGCCACAGTCGGCAAGCTCATGATGTTGAACGCCCGCTGTGTCTGGGGGTTCGCGTCGACGTCGACCTTGACGACCTCGATCGAGCCCTCGTACTTCTCGGCGAGCTTCTCGAGCTCCGGGGCGACCATTCGACACGGCCCGCACCAGGCGGCCCAGAAGTCGACGATGACTGGCTTTTCGGACTTCAGGACGAGCTCTTCGAATGTCGCGTCCGTGGCGTGGGATACCGCCATCGGTTAGTCCTTTCTCCCGCCGTGCGGGTGCGTGGTTCGTCCGCTCAGCGGCCGATAGTCTGGATGAGGCGGTAGGCCTCGAGGACCCGTGGATCCGCGAGCCGGTAATAGACGGTGCTGCCTTCGCGTCGTGATACGACCAACCCGGCCGACCGAAGGACGGCGAGGTGCTGGCTCATGTTCGGGACCTGGCACCCAACGACCGACGAGAGATCGCTGACCGATACCTCGCCCTCCGCCAGGGATTCGAGCACGCACAGGCGCTTCGGATCTGCCAGGGCGCGGCCAATAATGGCCGTTCGCTGGTAGGCATCCTCGGTGGTCGGTGTGTGTGTCGTTGCCATGTCGAAGTGAAGTATCGCAGTGCTTGCGCAATTACGCAAGTAACCCTGGTTACAGTCGGGCAGGCCTGTATGCTCCGCTGATGCCCACCCCCGAGCACGTCGACCTGGCCGCAATCCAGGCCGCCCGCGAGGTCATCGCGGACCGCGTCCATCGGACGCCGATCCTGAGTTCGGCCGCGGCAGGATCCCAGGTGGAGTCCCGGACGGGCATCCGGCTGGCCGGGGGACGCCTGTACTTCAAGGCGGAACATCTCCAGAAGACCGGATCCTTCAAGCCGCGGGGCATGATGGCCAAGGTCGCCCGCCTGTCGGACGAGGACCGGGCTCGAGGAATCATCACCGTGTCAGCCGGAAACGCGGCCCAGGGCTACGCGTTCGCCGGTGCCGCCCTTGGCGTGCCCGTGACCGTCGTGATGCCCGCCGCGGCGAACCGCACGAAGGCCGAAGCGGCTGCCGGGTACGGCGCGCGCGTCGTCCTCGAGGGCGACGACATGAACGCGACCTTCGCTGCTGTAGAGCGGATCCGGGACGAAGAAGACCTCATCTACTGTCACCCGTTCGACGACCCGGATGTCATCGCCGGTCACGGATCGGTTGGCCTGGAGATCGTCGAGGATCTGCCTGGGGTCGATGTCGTCGTCGTCGGGATCGGCGGAGGCGGACTCATCTCCGGGGTTGCCACCGCGGTCCGCGCCCTGCGACCCAGAATCCGCGTCTACGGCGTGGAGCCAGTGGGTAGTAACGCCCTTCAGCTGGCCCTTGCCGTCGGCGCCCCGGTTCCGATCCAGCCGCGGAGCATCGCCGACGGCCTGAATGCCCCGTTTGCCGGCGCCCTGACGCTGCCCATCGTGCGAGCCATGGTCGACGATGTGGTCCTGATCGACGATCGAACCATTCTCGCCGGACTCCGCTTCGCCCTTGAGCGCATGAAACAGGTGCTCGAGCCCGCGGGGGCTGCCGCCCTCGCCGCAGTCCTGACCGGACGCATTCCGGTTCGAAACGGGGAGACCGTGGCGGTGATCCTATCCGGCGGAAACGTCGATTCGGCGCGCCTCGGCCAACTCCTCGCCGATGCTGGCCCACTGGACTGAGGTTCTCGACGAGGCTTTCGCGCTAGTCGATCCCGAGCTCCGTCAGGCGGTCGTCGTCGATCCCCATGTGATGCGCGAGCTCGTGGATCACGGTGATTCGGACCTCCTGTTCCAGGACATCCGGATCCGGGAAGTCATCCAGGAGCGGCATCCGGAAGAGCGTGATCCGGTTCGGGACCATCAACCAGTCGGCTTGGAACTCGGTCCGGGGCACGCCCTCGTAGAGGCCGTACAGGTCGTCGTCCAGGGTCAGCCCGTTGTCCAGCAGCTGTTCGTCCGAGGGCCAGTCGTCGATGACGATCGCGACCTCGCCGAGCGCCAGGCTGAACGGCTCCGGGATCGACGCGATGGCTCGATCCACGAGCCGGTTGAAACCATCCGGCGTGGCGCCCTCGAAGGTGCGCCGCCCACGTTGTCGCTTGGCCATGCCCGCATCGTAGCGGCATCGGCCGTCGGCGCGGCGAGCGGGTAGGATGCGCCGCATGAAGGTCGTCTATACATCCGGGCACCTGAGCCACGACGTCACCCACGAAACGTATCTCGGCATGCCGGTACCGGCGAACGAAGTCCCCGAACGTGCGGAGCGGATCCGGGCGGAACTCGAGGCGGACGGCGGATTCGACGTGCTCGCGCCGACCGAGCACGGACTGGACCCGATCCTGGCCGTTCATGACGAAGGGTTCGTCCGGTTCGTCGAGACGGCCTGGGCCGACGCCGACCAGCAGGGCATCGACCGTTCGTTCCTCGTGGCTGACACGTACCCGGCGCGCGCCATGTTCGAGGGCATGAGCGATTCGGCTATTGCAGCGCTCCAGATCCCCGTGGCGATCGGAGGCCGTACCGGCTGGTATGGCCTGGACAGCAGCAACCCCATCGTCGCCGGCACCTGGTCCGCCGCCCGGGATGCAGTCGACGTGGCGCTCACGACGACGGATCTCGTCCTCGAGGGAGGGGAGTCGGCTGCCTACGGCCTGTGTCGTCCGCCCGGCCATCACGCGGCGCGCACGATGGCCGCCGGCTACTGCTTCTTCAACAACGCTGCGATCGCGGCCGAGGCGATCAGCCGACGAACGGGGGAGCCGGTATCCATCCTCGATCTCGACATCCACCATGGCAACGGGACCCAGCAGATCTTCTGGCGCCGTGGCGAGGTCTTCTACACCTCGATCCACGCGGATCCGGCCCATCTCTATCCGTTCTACCTCGGGTATGCGGACGAAGTCGGAGAGGGACCAGGGGCGGGAGCCAACCTCAACCAGCCGATGCCGGCCGGGACCGGCGATGCCCCGTACCTGGGGGCCGTTGATCGAGCCTTGGAAGAGATCGCGGGCAGGGACGGCAGCGTCATCGTCGTCTCGCTGGGCTTCGACACGTTTGGCCAGGACCCGATCGGCACGTTTGCCCTCACCACCCCCGTCTATCACGAGATCGGTCGGCGAGTGGCCGCACTCGGACGTCGGCTCGTGATCCTCCAGGAGGGCGGCTATCACCGCCCGACGCTCGGCGAGAACGCTCGAGCCTGGCTGCGCGGGGCCGAGGGTCGGCCATTCGATCCGTTGCCCGCGACGAGTGCAGACCGCGATGATGCGAAGATGCCGTCGTGACCAGATCGCTGACGGACAACGTTCGCAAACTCGTGGCCGAGATCGAGACGGAGATCGGCGAGTCCGACGATGCCGCGCACGCTGCCCCGATCGAGGGTTCGGCCACCCGAGGCAGCAACGGGAACGGCAACGGAAACGGAGCGGTTCACCTGAACGGCAAGGTCGAGGAGGCGGTCCGCGACATCCTCGCCGAGATTGGGGAAGACCCGCTGCGAGAGGGTCTCATCGGTACGCCCGATCGGGTTCATCGGATGTACGCGGAACTCACAGCGGGCTACCACGTCGATCCGGACCGGCTCGTCAACGATGCGATCTTCGCCGTCGACTACTCGGAAATGGTGGTCGTCAAGGACATCCCCTTCTACTCGCTCTGCGAGCACCACCTGCTGCCGTTCTTCGGGACCGCGTCGGTCGCCTACATCCCGAAGGGTCAGGTCATTGGCCTGTCGAAGATCCCGCGGATCGTCGAGATGTACGCCCGCCGGCTCCAGATCCAGGAACGGATGACCCAGCAGATCGCCGACTTCCTCAACCAGCGGCTGGCCCCCCAGGGCGTCGGCGTTGTCGTCGAGGCGACGCACCTCTGCTCGGTCATGCGGGGGATCCGCAAACCCGGGACGATCATGACCACGTCGGCCGTGCTGGGACTGTTCCGCACGAGGGACCGGACCCGCGCCGAGTTCTTCAGCCACCTCGATCGCCGGGGTTCTGCGGGCTAGTTGTAGCCGGCCCTCGTTGGTCCTCCTGAACCGTCAGGCAGGGTCGCCTCGAAGCCGGGCATAGACGACCAGGTCGCGGTACGTGCCGGCCCTGAACTGCGCTCCGCGGATGATCCCGTCGCGCCGAAAACCAGCCTTATCGAGTGACCGGCGTTCGGCGACGTTGTCGACATCCGTAGCGGCCTCCACCCGATTGACGCTCGTGGTTTCGAACAGCAGATCGGCCAACAGGCGTTGCGCTTCCGTCCCGTAGCCGGCGCCCCGCGCGTCCGGTACCAGCTCGATGCCGATGTTCCATGCTGCGGATTCGGGATTTGGTCCATACCGGACCTCGTGCCAGCCAATCGCCCCGATCGGCAGCCCATCGACAATGCGCTCCACGATCAGAGTCCCATTGTGGGCGTCCCGGAAGGGCCCTTTGGCGAGCGCGTCGCGATCGACCCGCTCGTCGGGCTGGTCGAAGTCGTTGAAACCACCGGCGCCTTTCGCGTCGCTGCTCCAGGCGTCGAGGAGATCGGCATCGGCCATCGTCACGTCACGGAGGCGAACACGAGCAGATCCGGCGAGAATCACGGGCAAGACGATAGCTCACGGACGAGCCAGATGTTCTCCCTCCTACCCGATGACACATCCCCGAGCCTACAATCGCGCCATGACCGATCGACCGATCAAGGTGCTCATCGCCAAGCCCGGGCTCGATGGCCACGACCGCGGGGCAAAGGTCCTCGCACGGGGCCTCCGCGATGAAGGGTTCGAAGTCGTCTATACGGGACTCCGTCAGACCCCCGAGATGGTTGCCACGGCCGCGCTCCAGGAGGATGTCGACGTCGTCGGTCTGTCGATCCTGTCGGGAGCACACATGACACTCGTGCCGCGTGTCTGCGCGCTGCTCCATGACCAGGGCCTCGATGACGTCCTCGTCGTGATCGGCGGGATCATCCCCGACGACGATGCAGCCGAGCTGCGCAAGATCGGCGTAGCGGCGATCTTCGGCCCGGGAACCACGATCATCGGGGTCGCCGAGTACCTCCGCGAAAACGTTCGCGTCCGCGACTGAGGTGGGCGCGCTCGGCAGCCCCTCGCCCGACCCCGCGGCCCGTGCGCGACAACTGACCGACGCGGCCGTTGGCGGCGACCGCCGCGCGCTGGCGCGTCTACTCACGGCCGTTGAAAACCGGACCCAGGTCGCGGAGGCGGCGCTCCGGATCCTTTATCCGATGGCTGGTGCCGCGCACCTCGTTGGAATCACCGGCGCGCCCGGAGCAGGCAAGTCAACCCTCGTCGCCGCGTTGATCGCCGAGCTTCGGGCGCGCGACCGGACGGTCGGTGTGGTCGCGGTCGATCCATCGAGCCCGATCACCGGGGGCGCTTTGCTGGGAGATCGCGTTCGCATGCAGGCATACGCGTCCGACGGTGACGTGTTCATCCGGTCCATGGCGTCGCGTGGGCACGCCGGGGGACTGGCGGCCACCTCTGCCGCCGCCGCCGCGGTCCTGGATGCCGCAGGATTCGACATCGTTCTGCTCGAGACGGTCGGCACGGGCCAGAGCGAGGTCGAGGTCGCCGCGGCCGCCGACACGACCGTTGTCCTGGAGGCGCCCGAAATGGGCGACGAGGTGCAGGCAATCAAGGCCGGGCTGCTGGAAGTGGCCGACATCGTGGTGGTCAACAAGGGCGATCGGCCCGGAGCCCAGCGAACGGCGTCGCAACTGCGCGCCATGCTCGTGGCGGTTGGCAGGGTTGGCGCGGCCGATGTCGCCCACCACGATGCCGTGATGCCAGGGGATGGATCTGCGACAACGGCGGCGGGCGCCGTACCGGCGTCCGACCCGAGCCATGCCCCGGCCCGGCGACCGCGTCCCAAAGAGCCCGAAGTCCTCGTCACGACAGCGACGACCGGGGAGGGGATCGCCGAGCTCCTTGCTGCGCTCGATCGCCACCGGGCGGCCGGAAGAGAAGGTCTCGGCTCGACGGCCCGGCTGGCCAGAGCCCGCGCCCAGGTCTGGGCCATCCTGAGTGATCGGCTGACGGCCGAGCTGACCGCGCCCGAGCGAACCCGGGGCACCGAGGACATCCTGCGCGCAGTGGCCGACCACGACCTGGATCCGTTCGCCGCGGCCGACCGCCTGCTCAAGCGCCTCCGGCGCTGAGAGTCCTCGCGCTGCGTAAGGCAACGCGGCCCGCCTCGCGCTAGGCTGTTCCCATGTCAATCGAACGAATCTTCGTCGCCGGTGCTGGCCTGATGGGTCACGGGATCGGCCAGGTCTTCGCCACCATCGGGGTGGGCGTCACGTTGTATGAACCGGATCTCGCCCGCGCTGAGGCGGGCCGTGATCGGATCGCCGGAAACCTCGACCGCGCGGTAGCCAAGGGCAAGCTGGACCAGGCGTCACGCGATGCCATCGTCGGCCGCGTGGCGGTCACAGCCGATCTCGATGAGGCCCATGAGGCCGATCTCATTCTCGAGGCGGTCTTCGAGGACGTCGGGGTGAAACAGGCGCTCTGGCACGAGCTCGACGGCCGGGCCAACCCGGATGCCATCTTCGCTTCGAACACGAGCTCCATTTCGATCGACCAGCTGGCATCGGCCGTGTCGCCAGCTCGTCGCGGGCAATTCGTCGGGATGCATTTCTTCAGCCCGGTGCCGGTCATGCCCCTGGTCGAGCTCATCCGGGGCGCAGCCACGACCGACGCGACGGAGACGGCCATTCGCGAGGTCACCGACGCCCTCGGCAAGAAGCTCATTGTCTCTGCCGACCGGCCCGGGTTCATCGTCAACCGCATTCTCATGCCCCTGCTCGCCGAGGCGATGCACACCCTGGAGGAGGGCACCGGGACTGCCGACGACATCGACACGGGCGCAAAGGTGGGGCTGAATCACCCGATGGGCCCGCTTGAACTGGCCGACTTCATCGGGCTCGATGTCTGCCTCAACGTGATGAAGGTGCTCCACGAGGGGATCGGCGGGGAGCATTTCCGGCCGCCCAAGGTGCTCGCGGATCTCGTTGCGGCCGGGCACCTGGGCCAGAAGACGGGCCGCGGCTTCCACACCTACCCGCGGGCCTGAGCGAGTGGCCGTGGAGGGCGAGTCCGCAGGCGCTGGAGGGCTGACACCCGAGGAGCGCCTGCTTCGCGATACCGCTCGCGAGTTCGCCCAGCGTGAGATTCTCCCCGGAGCCATCGAACGAGACGAAACGGAATCCTTCGATCGATCGATCTTCGAGCGGATGGGCGGCCTCGGCCTGACCGCCGCCCCCCTCCCTGAAGCCGTCGGCGGTTCCGGTTTCAGTTATCTCGGCTGGGCGCTGGTCATGGAGGAACTGGGCGCTGCGGAAATGGCTTCGGCCGTCACGTTGTCGGTCCATATCCTCAGTCAGTATCCGGTGGTCACCTTCGGGACCGACGAGCAGCACGCGGACTGGCTGAAGCCGATGCTCTCCGGCGAGGCGCTCGGGGCCTTCTGCCTGACCGAGCCGCACGCTGGATCTGACGCCGCGGCGTTGCGAACCCGGGCCGAGCGTCTCGATGGGTCCGAGGTGGTGCTCCCGCCGGATGCTCCGGCCGCGGATGTGGCCGCCTACCGGCTCCACGGGACCAAGATCTGGATCACCAACGCCCCGGAAGCGGACCGCTACCTGGTCTTCGCCACGATCGACCCGTCGCTCGGCCCGAAAGGGATCACGGCCTTCCTGGTCGAGAAGGGGACCGTCGGCTTCGGGTTCGGGTCGCATGAGCGAAAGATGGGAATCCGGTCGTGCCCTGCTGCGGAACTGATCTTCGATGGCGCCATCATTCCTGCCTCGCGTCGGCTTGGCGCCGAGGGGGAGGGCTATCGGATCGCACTGTCGGCCCTGGCCGAGGGCCGGATCTCGATCGCCGCTGGATGCGTTGGTCTGGCGCGTTCCGCTTTGGAGCAGGCATCGGCCTACCTCCACCAGCGAAAGGCCTTCGGTGCACCGCTCACAGAACTCCAGGGCCTCCGGTTCATGGTCGCCGAGATGGCCCGCGAGGTGGCTGCGGCCCGGGCGCTGACCCACGAGGCTGCTCGCGCCAAGGACCGCGGAGAGCCGATCGGGGAACTCTCGTCGCTCGCCAAGTGGACGGCTTCGGACGCGGCAATGAAAGTCGCCACCGATGCGGTGCAGCTGTTCGGGGCAAGCGGCTACTCGCGCGAGACGGGGATCGAGCGCCTGATGCGGGACGCCAAGGGCGCCCAGATCTACGAAGGCACGAACCAGGTCCATCGCATGATCGTGGCGGACGCAGTGCTGGCGCGCTCGCGAGGCTGACCTTGCGCACCCTCCCCGGGCGGAACGGCACGGGTATGGAGGGACATTGGCCCCTCAGCGCCGTGGGGCGTAGCGGATATCGTTCCCTCGGGCCACGTTGCTGCTGAGCCAGCGTCCCCCCGCGTCTCTCAGAGGAGTTCGACCCCATGACCCCAGTGTCCGGCACCATCTCCGAGCCGACGATTGAACCGATTTCGACCGACGAGCGATTGCCCGCCGGGGAGCCGATGGCTGGATCTGCGGCCTCAGACCTGAGCCGACGCCGCTTCCTTCGGGGCGCAGCACTCACAGGTGGCGGGCTGGTGGCCGCGACCCTCGCGGCCTGCGTGCCGGCGGGCACCACCCCGGGGTGGACGCTCGGGCCAGTGGGGACGCCAGGTACGGGATCGCCGGCCCCGGTGCCGGGAACCGCAGCGCCCTCAACGCCGGCCGCGCCGACGCCGACGCCGGGAGCGTCGGGGAACATTCCCGCCGGATGGAACGAGCACGACATCTCAGCGCGGCAGATCGTCCGTCGCTACGTCGGCAACCTGGCCCCTGCGCTCCCGGGCATCTATGGCGAGGCGGCGGGGGCAAAGCTCGTGGACATCCTCGGAGCCGCCGAGCCATATCCTGAGCTCGGCATGAAGCCGGCGTTCGCGCAGGTACCGCAGCTGGTGCTCAACGACCTGCTGAACCCGCTGACGCCCGAGCTGGACGGCGATGTCAAGGTCTTCCGGCTGACGATCGATGAGTTCAACCAGAAGATCGATGAGAAGACGCCACCGCTCGCCGCCGTCGGCTACAACGCACAGTGGCCCGGCCCGACGATCCGGGTGAACCTGGGCGATCGGGTCCGCGCCATCTTCACGAACAACCTCAAGGAGACGACGTCGGTCCATTTCCACGGCGTCGAGTTCGATGACCCGTTCATGGACGGCGTGGCGTTCGTGAACCAGAAGCCGTTCGGGCCCGGCGAGTCGTTCACCTATGAATTCGTGGCGCGGAGCCCCGGCTCACTGATGTACCACTCGCACCACAACGCCACGGACCAGGTCGGCCGCGGCCTGCTCGGCGCGTTCATCGTGGACCCGCCGAATGATCCCAACAGGACGGATCGCGAGTACACCTGGATCTCCAACGACACGCTCGGTGGCTTCACGATCAACGGACATGGCTTTCCGGCGGTAGTGCCTGTCCTCGCCGCAGTCGGCGAGACGGTCCGGATCCGGTTCATGAACGAGGGCATGATGATGCACCCCTGGCACAGCCACGGGTACACGATGCGGATCGTGGAACGAGACGGGCGTCCCCTCGGGACGGCAGCCTTCGAATGCGACACCCTCGGAGTCAATCCGGGTGAGCGATTCGACGCGATCATCAAGGCGGATCGCCCAGGGATCTGGGCGTTCCACTGCCACATCCTCCCGCATGTCGAGGGTGTGGATGGGATGTTCGGCATGGTTACGAGTCTCATCGTCGTCCCCAAGAAGGAGCACATCGATGCGATCGTCAAGATCCTCACGGCCTAGGGGCTTGAGCCGGCATTTCCTCGCCGGGGTTGTCGGCATCGCGATCGTCGGGGCGGCGCTCGTCGGCTGTGGTGGCTCGCAGCTGGGAGCGCCGCCGGCGGCAGCCCCGATCGTCACGAACGCCTGGGTTCGTCCGCCGGCCGGACCGGACCGTCCGGCCGCCGGCTACCTGTCCATCACGAATCCAGGCGGCACCCCCGATGCCCTGGTGGGAGCCTCCAGCTCGATCGCCATGTCGGTCGAGATCCACGAGACCACGACGGACAGCTCCGGAATGACCGGAATGCACCCGATGCCTCGGCTCGAAATCCCGGCCGGCGGTACGGTCAAGCTGGAGCCCGGTGGCTATCACATGATGCTGATGGGCACGGGCGACAAGCTGAAAATCGGCGACAAGATCGAGATCACGCTCCAGTTCGAGCAGGCCGGCACGGTCGTGGTCGAGGCGGAGGTTCGCGCTGGCTGAGTTGGGCGCTCGGCCCGCCATGGAGCGCCCGCCGGCGCACGGGTCGCCGTCCCTTGATGGTCCATACCGCCTGGTCATGGTCATGTCCGTCGCGCTCGTTGCGCTCGTGGCTCTGAGCGCCATCCGGGCCGGCATCATCGCCCCTCCGGGCGTCGCGAGCGCCTCGCCGACTGCTTCGCCGGAGGCGACGACCAGCCTCTACGATTCGGCCCGCTCTGCCCCGGGGCTATCCCTGACCGATCACACTGGCCGCGCATTCTCGCTGAGCCAGTTCCGCGGCGAGCCGGTCCTCGTCTTCTTCGGCTATACCCACTGCCCGGATGTCTGCCCCGCGACGATGGGGATCCTCGCGAAGGTCCTCGCGGATGCGGGCGATATCGGCCTCAACGTGGTCTTCGTCACCGTGGACCCCGAACGCGACACGGTCGCCTGGTTGGCTGACTACGTCCGATACCTTCCAGCCGGGTTCTCCGCCCTGACCGGGTCAGCCGAGGAGATCCGGGGGACGGCGAATGCCTGGGGGGTCCGCTATGCGAGGGTCGACACCGACACGCCTGGCGAATACTCCATGTCCCACACGGCCGATGTCTACCTCGTGGACGCTGCCGGAATGCTGCGTGCAGCATTCCCGTTCGGTACGAGTGAGGGCCGCATCCTGGCGACGGTTCGAGACATCGCCAGCGCCCCGGTGCCGACGAGCGCTGCGACTGCGACTGCCGCAGCCAGCTCAGCCGGCGACCAGTCGGCGACCGGATCGCCGGCCATCGCGGACCTCAGTGTCGATGTCGTTTCATCCTCAGTGTGGGCCGGTGGTCGAACGCCAGTGATCCTGGCTCTGCGCAACAGAGGCGGCCGCGTGGCCGAGGTCGACGGCCAGGCCGTCGTGCAGTTGACCACGACAGGCGGCGCCCCGGTCGGACCGCCGGTGCCCGCGGTCGCCGTACGCCCCACGGGCGTCGCGGAGGTCTCCTTTGTCGCGTACCTCGATATCCCGACGCCCGGGCCGTGGAGCCTGACCGTGACCGCAACCTACGGCAACGGTGCGCACATCGGATCGGGAACCCTGTTTGCCCTGGAGCAGGGCGGGAGCGCCCGTCTCGGATCGCCGGCCCCGACGGTCCGGACCCCGACGCTCCGAGATGTCGGGGGCGTGGCGCTCAGGATCTCGACCGATCCGCTCCCGGAGCTGGTGATGTCCCAGGTGTCGACGGCGGACGTGCTGGCCGACGGACGGCCGTTCGTCCTCGTCGTCGATTCGGCCCGGTTCAAGGTCACGATCTCGTGTGGCAAGGCGCTCGCACTGACCAAGTTTTTCGTTGACCGCTGGCGCGACATCACCTTCATCCACCTCGAGCCCTACCGCTACACGGTGCAGCAGGACACCGCGGTGATCGACGGATCCCTCGAGAATCCGAGCCTGGTTCCAGCCGCGGACGCGTGGGGCGTGGGCAAGCCTCCGTGGGGCCTCGGCTCAATGCCGTGGGTCTTCATCGTGGACGGATCCGGGACTGTCGTCGCGAAATACCAGGGGGTCGTCGGCAGCGACGACCTCGACGTGATCATCTCGATGCTCTCCACCCGAGGCTGATCGTGCCGGCCACCCGCGTTCGTCGCGAATCCGGCCTCGGTGTAGCATCGCCCTCATGAGCCAGAGCCCTTCCGCCAGCCCCAACGGGGCCGTTTTCATCGTCAGTGCCGCGCGAACTCCAATCGGAAAGTTCGGCGGTGTTCTCTCCGCGACTCCCGCGGTTCAGCTCGGCGGGGTGGCCATTCGCGCGGCCGTCGAACGGGCAAGCCTGCCCGAGGGCACGCCGATCGACGAAGTCCTCATGGGCCAGGTCCTCCAGGCCGGATCTGGCCAGGCACCGGCCCGACAGGCAGCCCTGCTGGCCGGGCTGCCGGATTCAACCTCGGCCACCACCATCAACCGCGTCTGCGGCTCAGGCCTCAAGGCGATCATGCTTGCCGCGGCCGAGATCCGGGCCGGTGATGCTGAGATCGCGATCGCCGGCGGGATGGAGAGCATGAACATGGCGCCGTACCTCGTGCCTGGCGCGCGGTTCGGCCTTCGGCTCGGCAACGCGACCATGATCGACTCGACCGTCAATGACGGGCTGTGGTGCGGCATCGAAGGCTGTCACATGGGCACCCACGCGGAGCGTGTCGCGATCAAGGAGACCGTCAGCCGCGAGGACCAGGACACATTCGCCCTCGAGAGCCACCGGCGCGCGATCGCGGCCATCGACGAGGGTCGATTCGTGGACGAAATGGCACCGGTCACCGTCCGTGACGCCAAGGGGCGCGAGATCGTCGTCGATACGGACGAGAGCCCCCGTCGCGAAACCTCGCTCGAAGCACTCGCCCGGCTCAAGCCGCCGTTCGCGCTGCCCGAGGGGGAGGATCGTGGCGATGCCTCCGTCGGGACGGTGACGGCGGGAAATTCGCCCGGGATCACCGATGGCGCTGCGGCGACGGTAGTTGCGAGTGAGCGCGCGGTTGAGCGGCTGGGCCTGAAGCCGCTGGCCCGGATCGTCGGCTACGCGCAGGCCGAAGTTGCGCCCAAGTGGCTGTTCCTCGCCCCGATCGCCGGGGTTCGAAGCTTGTTGGAGAAAACTGACATGTCGATCGCCGACTTCGACCTCGTCGAGATCAACGAAGCATTCGCCGCCCAGACCCTTGCGGACGGGCGTGAGCTCGGCTTCGACTGGTCGAAGGTCAACGTCAACGGCGGGGCCATCGCCCTGGGACATCCGATCGGAGCCTCGGGGGCGCGGATTGTCGCCACCCTGCTTCACGAGCTGCGACGACGCGACGGTCGCTACGGGCTCGCGACGCTCTGCCTCGGCGGCGGTGGCTCGGTTGCGATGGCGCTCGAGCGCGTCTGACGGCCCACCTACGCTCGGTTCAATGCCGAAGTTCAGACGCCTGAACGTTCCTGGTGGAACGACGCCGATCCATGGCCTCGTCGGCCGCCGATTGTCCTAGGCTCCAAGGTGACCATCGGCGCATGGAACGAGCCCAATCCCTCCTTTAGTGTTCGGCACATGACCAAGGATGGATCGGTCAGTCGCGTGGGGCGGACATTGTTCGGCATGCGTGAGCGGCCCCCAAAGCCGTTGCTGCTGATGATCGTGTTCGGGCTCTTCCTGATGATCATCGGCGTCACGGCAATGGCCCAGACCGTCCTCGTCTCTCTCCATGTCGCGAACGCCAGCCTGAACGCGACCCTGTCGGGTGACGCCGCCACCGTGCGGACCTTCGTCAACGGCCTTGTCGCGCCTTCAGATCTCGTTGAAGGCGCCAGCCCGGAACGCGCCTCGTCCATCGACGCAAGCCTCGGTTCTGTCGCCGATCGCGGTCAGATCCTCCGGATCGAGATCCGCGACCCAGAGGGCGTCGTCAGGCTTTCGAACGAGAAGTCCGCCGTAGCCGGATCAGCGACGCCATCTGCCGCTTTCCATCGCGCTCTGGCCGGCGGCGTGGACGCTGCAATCATCGGCCCGGGCTCCATTTCTGAAGTGGTCGGGGCACCGATCCCGGCGACGGAGCTGGTCCGCGAGTACTTTCCGCTCCTTAGTTCGGACGGCACGATCTCTGGTGTCGTCGCTATCTGGCGGGACGCCGCTCCGATTCTGGCCGCGATCGACAAGGTCCGAGGCGATGTTGTCCTTGTCACCCTGTCCGCGGCGATCGTCATCGCGGTCCTGCTGTACTTGATATTCCGGGCAGCCCAACGTCGGATCACACGACAGACCGAGCAGCTCGTCGAGTCAACTCGCGTCGATGCGCTGACGCATCTCCCAAACCACGGCACGCTTGTCGGCGAGCTGGCGATGGCAATCGAATCGTCTCGTGCTGAGGCAACGGCGATCGGCGTGATCTTGCTCGACCTCGACAACTTCCGCCTCATCAACGAGACGTATGGCCATGAGGCTGGTGACGGCGTCCTGCGTCAGCTGGCCATCAGCCTTACGTCGGCGACGCCACGCGGGTGGATCTGCGGTCGGTACGGCCCCGACGAGTTCCTGTTGATCGCCCCCAGCGCAGATTTGTCCGGACTGGAGGTCGTCGTCGGGAAAGTGCGCGCTCAACTGGTTGATGAGGCACTCGAATTGTTGGGTCCGGAGAAGCTTCCGATCACGGTCAGCGCCGGTATTGCCCTGTACCCGGAACATGCCGGGTCCGTCACGGAACTCCTGTCCATCGCCGCGGCCGTCCTCGCGGAGGCGAGGGCAAGTGGTGGCGATGCGACCCGGGTGGCCGGAGCCGTAGAGGAGGTCTCGGCCGAGACGCGTAGCTTCGATGTCCTTCAGGGCCTGGTGTTCGCCGTCGATACGAAGGATCGCTACACGAAGCGGCATTCCGAGGACGTCGCCCGCTATGGCTCGTTTTTGGCCGCGCAGCTCGGTCTCGACGCCGAGGTTGCGGACGGTGTGCGCCAGGCTGGCTTGCTGCACGACGTTGGCAAGATCGGGATCCCAGACGCGATTCTCCGCAAGCCCGGCCGGCTGACCGACGATGAGTACGAGATCGTCAAGCAGCACGTGGCGCTCGGTGATTCGATCGTCCGGAACGTCGCCAACATCGACATCGTGCGGACGGGGATCCGGCACCACCATGAGCGCTGGGATGGCCGCGGCTATCTGACGGCGCTCGCCGGAGAGGACATCCCACTCGTCGCCCGGATCCTCGCGGTCGCGGACGCCTTCTCGGCCATGACGACCACAAGGCCGTACAGGAAGGCGATGACGATCGAGGAAGCCCTCCGCCGGCTCGGTGACGCCGCGGGCTCACAGTTCGACGAGCGGGTGGTGGCCGCGTTCATTCACGGCATCGAGACGGTCACGGACGCCCCGTTGCCGGGCATTGAGCGCGCGGCGTCGCCGGTCCTCTGGGTGCCTTCCGTCAGCGCGGCCTGATTGCCGTGCCCGCCAGCTTCGTTCGTCGGCGTAGCGCAATCCTGGCCACAGGCCTCCTCCTCGCCTGGCTCCTCGCGCCTACCACAGCCCTCGCCGCCCAATCCTGGACCATTGTCGTGGACACGACGTCGATGCCCACTGCGACAGCTACGCCGGTGCGGCTGACCGTCACGAACACCTCCGGGAGCAAGAGCGGCAGCGAGAAGATCGGCTGCGTCACGGTGTCGGTCCCCGCGCAGTTCTCCGTCGGCGCCGTGTCGGTCATTTCTGTGACGTCCGGACTGTCCTGGTCGATCGTCGGGAACGGCGCTGGTCCGACGTTGGTTACGGCGAAGGCTGCGGGGGATTCGGCGCGGCTGGAAGGTCTGCCCACTGTCGACGCACTTGTCCTCCAAGTGTGGGTGACCGGAAGTCCGACAGGCAGCTTCCAGTGGACGGCAAACGAGTACAACAAGCCGGACTGTAGCAAAGATTTCGGCCAGACGGTCTTGCTGGCGATGGCTGTGGCGGACCCCACTCCGACCCCGACGCCGACCCCGACTCCGACTCCGACTCCGACCCCGACTCCGACCCCGACTCCGACCCCGACTCCGACTCCGACCCCGACTCCGACCCCGACTCCGACCCCGACTCCGACTCCGACTCCGACCCCGACTCCGACCCCGACTCCGACCCCGACCCCGACCCCGACCCCGACTCCGACTCCCGCGGCCATTCCGCCCGCTGCCGCGGCCATACCGCCAGCTCCGGAGACGCCATCGCCATCGTCCGAGCCGACTGCCGAGGTGACACCCGCGCCAAGTGACAGCCCTGTGCCGATGGGTGGCCCAGTGCAGAACGGGGGTGGTGACGTCTTCACGGTGCCGCTGGCCGAAACCGGCGGCCCGGACGGAGCCTTGACCCAGTTGGTCGACTTCCAGTTGACCGCCGCACTTCTTTCCGGCCTCGGAGTCTTCCTCTGGTCGGTGCCCGGTCTCGCTCTGTCCGTGCCGGGCTTGGTCGTCGTCCTCGCGATCCTGGCTCAGGTTGGAGGCGGCCTTGCGTGGCTACCGATCGTGCGGCGAAGAATCGGCTCCTTCGGGATCGTCGGTCGCCGCGGCGCGACGCACGGACGCGGGCCCGCGTAGCGCCGTCCAGGCCCTCGATCGCTCCGGGACCGGCCTTGTGTCCGCGGCTGATTGACCGCGCGGGCCGTTAGGCTGAGTATTCATTCGAGTTTCAAACACACGAGGAGCCCGATGTCTGAGTCCACGACTACTCCGGACACATTCCGACTATTTATTGCGGGCTCATGGGTCGATGGGGTCACGGGGGAGACGTTCGAGAGCGTGAACCCGGCCGATCGTCGTGATGTCGTGGGGCGCTTCCAGGCAGGGACGGCGGCGGACGCGGCCATGGCGATCAAGGCGGCCGAGGCGGCATTTCCCGCCTGGCGCGCCATGCCCGCCCCGAAGCGCGGCGAGATCATGTATCGCTTCGCCGAGCTCATGGCGCAGCACAAGGAGCGACTGTCTCGCGGGATGACTCGCGAGATGGGTAAGGTCATCGCTGAGGCGCGTGGCGATGTGCAGGAAGGGATTGACATCGCCTATCTGATGGCCGGCGAGGGCCGTCGGATGTTCGGCGACACGACCCCATCGGAGTTGCCGGACAAGTGGGCGATGAGCATCCGCCAGCCGATCGGCGTGGCCGGGATCATCACGCCCTGGAACTTCCCGATCGCCATCCCATGCTGGAAGATGATGCCGGCCCTCGTGACAGGCAACACCGTGGTCTTCAAGCCATCGAGTGACACGCCCCACTGCGCGACCCTGCTCGTCGAGCTCATGGCCGAGGCCGGTTTCCCGCCGGGCACCGTCAACCTCGTGACTGGTTCCGGGGCTGCCGTGGGGGACACGATCGTCGACTCACCCGATGTCCCGGTGATCTCGTTCACCGGCAGCTCGACGACCGGAAAGCACATCGCGGAGCGTGCCGGTCGGCGCCTCAAGCGGCTGTCCCTCGAGTTGGGAGGCAAGAACGGGGTTATCGTCCTGCGCGACGCGGATCTCGACCTGGCGACCGACGGAATCCTGTGGTCCGCCTTCGGCACGACCGGCCAGCGGTGCACGGCCTGTTCGCGGGTGGTTGTGGAGCGAGCCGTAGCGGACGATCTCCTGCAGCGACTCGAGACGAGGACGAAGACGCTCAAGCTCGGTTATGGCCTCGATGCCGGCGTCGAGGTTGGGCCGCTCATCAATCCAGCCGCGGTCGAGAAGGTCGCCCGGTACGTCGGGATCGGGCATGGCGAAGGCGAGCTCGTGATCGGCGGCTCGCCCGCCACCGACGGCGCCCTGGCTCACGGAAACTTCTTCGAACCGACCATCTTCACGGGTATCAAGCCGATGGACCGGATCGGACAGGAGGAGATCTTCGGGCCCGTCCTGTCGGTCATTCCGGTGGACGATTTCGAGGCCGCGATCACGGCGCTCAACCAGACCCGGTACGGCCTGTCTGCCTCGATCTTCACGCGCGACGTGAACAAGGCGTTTCGTGCCATGCGCGACTTCGAAGCCGGAATCGTGTACGTCAACGCCGGGACCACGGGGGCCGAGACGCATCTGCCCTTCGGCGGCTGGAAGGAAACCGGCAATGGCCATCGCGAGGCCGGCCACGCGGCGATCGAGACGTACACCGAATGGAAGTCGATCTACGTCGATTTCTCCGGCCATCTCCAGCGCGCCCAGATCGACAACCAGCCCGACTGACCTGCGGCCGGCGGGCCGACCTTCGGACCGCCGTGGCACGAACCGCAGGCCTTGGGGTATCCTGCGCCACCTCGGGCCCGTAGCTCAATGGCAGAGCAAGTGACTCTTAATCACTGTGTTGAAGGTTCAAGTCCTTCCGGGCTCACCACCTGACCCAGACCGCGACCCCCGGCCCGACCGGGGGTCGTTCGTTTTCTGCCCCACCAGTGCCCCCATCTTCATCGAGGAGCCGCCACCACCGCCTGGTGACCCGGCTGAGCCACGCGTCCGCCGCATCGCCCTGACCGCGCCGCTCAGTAGCCGCAGACCACCGGGTGGGGGACAGGATTGGCCGCGGCGTGCGTTGCGGGCGCGACCCCGATCCTCTTGGCCACGACGATGAGCTTGGGGATGGTTCCGCGCGGCCCTTCCGATGTCTGCAACCAGAGCTGCTGCGGCTCGAGGCTCATCGCGTTTCCAAGGGAAGTCACGTGGCGGCGGACCTTGATGATCCGGTAGCTGGTGACAAGGTCGTTGCTCGTCCAGACCTGGACGGTCATGCCGAGCATGCTTGCCCCGTTGTTGACCTTCGACCGGAGCAACAGCGGCAGGAACATGCCAGTGCGGGCGTGGGCATAGATGAACGTCACGCCAGCCTCAACCGGTTGAGACAGGTCTCGCAAGTACATCGCGACGTTACAGAGCGGATAGCCCGTGCCGGGCTTAACGATCGGGAGGTCGATCTTCAGGCTCGCGATCGCGATCCTCGTGGCGACGGCGGAGCGAAGTCCACCGCACAGGGCCGTCGTCCCTGAACCGATCCTGATCGCGGTCGCGGTGGTCCGGGCAACCGCCCAGAAGGAGTTCATGACCGCGGTGGACACCCCAGCCGTGGATGCAACATTTCCCGACGCATCGGTCAGGGCGTCCGGAAGTTTCGCGACGATGATCGGCTTGAGGCAGGTTCCGCGATAGGCGATGACGTGGTACTTCGTCGCTGGCGCGAGCCCGACGAGGTTCAGCCCAAGCGTGCCGTTTCCGGCCCAGTAGCGGGTCAGCGTCGCTTGACCGCTGGCGGCGCCGTTGGCGACCTGCGACTGCCACGTCCGTCGGATTGACGCGGCCGCGACGGGGGAGGCCGTTGCGGCCAGGAGCGTCACGACCATGGCCGCCACGGCAACAAGAGTCGAAAGCCGACGGGCTCGCCCCGGGCGGAGCCCTAACGCAGATGACATCCGCGCACCCTACACGATTCCGTCCAGTTGCTGGTGACAGCGTGTGAAGGCCCAACCCGCCTGTCGTGATAGCGCCCGTGCTACCCTTTCGGCACCCTTGATGGCCGGTCCCGTGAGGCCGGCGAACCGGTTCTGTGAGGCCGGAAAGGAGAGTTCGATGGCTGCGCTCAGCTCCATCGGCGGCGACATTCGCCGTGCCCCACGCCAGCGCGCATTCGCCGTTTCCTTCGATCTCCCATCGGGCCGCAGCATGCCCTCGTGATGCCCGCGCACCCGCGGCCGAGCTCGGTCGTCGATCCGCGAATCGGCGATCTGGGGCCGGCGCTGCTGGCGCTCGAGGACGGCACCATCTTCCCTGGCGTGGCATTCGGGGCGCCCGTGTCGGCCGGGGGCGACCTGGTGGTCAATACGAGCCAGACGGGCTACCAGGAGGTCTGCACCGACCCCTCGTACGCGGGCCAGGTCGTGGTCATGACCTACCCGCTGATCGGGAACTACGGTCGGCTGATTGCGGATGACCAGTCACTTCAGCCCTGGCTCCGCGGCCTCGTGGTTGCGAACGCCACGGCGGCGGTCGTCGAAGATGCCCAGCAACTTGCCTCGCTGCTTCGCCGCGCGCACATCCCGGCCATCGCCGGCGTCGATACCCGGGCGCTGGCGAGGCATCTCCGGACGCACGGCAGTCTCCGTGGAGCGATCCTTGAACCCGGGAGCCTGGACCCGGCCAGCGCCCGACGAGTCGCAGCCGCGGTTCCGCGCTGGGAGGACCAGGACTTCGTCGGCCTGGTTTCGCCCGCGGCAATCGTCGAGTATGGACAACCGGATGCGCCCGGCCCACTCGTCGCCATCGTGGATTTCGGGCTCAAATCGAACATCATCCGGAACCTGGTCCACCGCGGCCTCAGGGTGCGCGTCCTGCCCCATACCGCGGACCCGGCGACCGTCCTCTCGGCTGACGTCGCCGGTGTGGTGTTGTCGCCGGGTCCAGGAGATCCGGCGCGTCTTGCGGGACCCGTGGCCTTGGCCCGGGCCGTCATCGACGACGGGTGCCCGCTTCTGGGCATCTGCCTCGGCCACCAGATCGTGGCGCGTGCCGCGGGCGCCGACACGACACGGCTTCGGTTCGGCCATCACGGGGCCAATCACCCGGTCCGCGACGTCGAATCCGGACTCGTCCAGGTGACCGCGCAGAACCACGAGGTCCAGGTCGTCGGCGACTCCGTTCCCTCGAGCTCCGGGTTCTTCGTCAGCCAGGTGAACCTCAACGATGGTTCGGTCGAGGGCCTGCGGCACCGGGAGCGTCCGATCGAAACGGTCCAGTACCACCCGGAAGGCGCCCCCGGGCCGCTCGATGCCCTGGCCGTGTTCGACCGTTTCGCGACGGCCGTTCGCCGGACGACGACCGGGTGAGCGACCCGGTCGCGCTCGGGAAGCCTGCCTCGGTCCTCATCATCGGGTCCGGCCCGGTGGTCATCGGGCAGGCCGCCGAGTTTGACTACGCTGGCACGCAGGCCTGCCGGGCCCTTCGGGCGGAGGGTGTGCGCACCATCCTCGTCAACTCCAACCCGGCCACGATCATGACGGACCCGAACGTTGCCGACGCGGTCTACCTGGAACCGCTGACGATCGAGGCGATCGAATCCGTCATTGCGGCCGAGCGGCCCGAGGGGCTCATCGCGGGGCTCGGCGGACAGACCGGCCTCAATCTCGCCATGGACCTGGCCAAAGCCGGGATCCTCGATCGCTACGGAGTTCGCCTGCTGGGAACGCCGCTCAAGGCGATCGAGATGGCCGAGGATCGGGAGGCGTTCCGTGACCTCCTGGATCGCCTCGGCCAGCCCTATGCGCCATCGGCCATCGTCGGGGGGACCACCCCAGCCGCACGAGCCGCTTCGGCCGACGCCGCGCTCGCCACGATTGGTCTGCCGGCCATCATCCGGCCGGCGTTCACCCTCGGGGGAACCGGTGGCGGCATCGTGGAGACGGAGGAGCAGTTCCGCGAGCGCATTCGGAGCGGCCTCCGCTCCAGCCCGATCGGCCAGGTAATGGTTGAGCAGTGCCTGGTCGGCTGGCAGGAGATCGAGTACGAGGTCATGCGCGACGCTGATGACACGTGCATCGCGGTCTGTTCGATGGAGAACGTGGACCCGCTCGGCATCCACACCGGTGATTCGATCGTCGTGGCGCCGGTCCAGACCCTGCCGGACCAGGTCCACCAGCGCCTGCGAAGCGCGGCGCTGGCGATCATCCGGGCCCTCGGTGTCGAGGGCGGCTGCAACGTCCAGTTCGCGCTCTCGCCGGACAGCACCGAGTACGCGGTCATCGAGGTCAACCCGCGCGTGTCGCGGTCGTCGGCCCTGGCGAGCAAGGCAACCGGCTATCCGATCGCCCGGGTCGCCGCCCAGATCGCGGTCGGCCGGCGGCTCGCCGAGATCCCGAATGTCGTGACCGGGACGACCGTGGCGGCCTTCGAGCCGGCACTCGACTACGTCGTCGTCAAGCTGCCGCGCTTCCCGTTCGACAAGTTCCCGACCGCCGATCGCTCGCTGGGCAGCCAGATGAAGGCGACCGGCGAGGTCATGGCGATCGACCGGACCTTCGGATCCGCCCTCAACAAGGCGCTCCGCGGGCTCGAGCAGGCGGGTGCCGGGCCGCTGGCCGAGGACCCCGCCTGGGCCAATACCGTGAGCTATCTGGCGGCCGTCCTGGCGCCCAATCCCGAGGCGGACGAGGGGGCCCCGATCCAATGGATCGATGAACGAGGGCAGGCCTGCGAATCATCGCGCCACGCGCAGCGGACGGCTGCCCCGATCGTCCTCAAGCGCTTCCTCCTGCCGTCCGATGACCGGCTGTGGCGAATCCTGGCCCTCCTTCGGCGTGGCGTGACCCAGGAAGACATCCGGGGCGTGACCGGTATCAACGCGTGGTTCCTGGCTGAACTCGGACGCAACGTCGATCTCGAGGCCGAGGTCCATGCGGCAGGTCCGGGTCTGACCCATCTCACTGGCCCGGCGGCTGGCGAGCTCCTCGCAACCGTCAAGCGAGCCGGCTTCGGAGATCGTGAGCTGGCCGACCTCGCCGGCGTCGCCGAAACCGAGGTGCGCGCAGCTCGGCTGGCCCTCGGGATCGTGCCCGGATACGCCATGGTCGATACCTGCGCCGCCGAGTTCGCGGCCGAGACCCCGTACTTCTACGCGACCTACGCCGCGTCCGGTTCTGCTCCCGAGGCACCACCGGTACCGCGACCGGCGGCACTGGTCATCGGCAGTGGACCCGTCCGGATCGGGCAGGGGATCGAATTCGATTACTGCGCCGTTCAGGCGGCCGATACGCTCCGCCGCCTCGACTGGTCGGCCGTCATGATCAACTCGAACCCCGAGACGGTCTCGACCGACTTCGATGCTTCAACGCGGCTCTACTTCGAGCCCCTCGACGCCGAGAGCGTCCAGAGTGTCATCGACGCCGAGACGGGGCCGGGAGCGCCGCTCCTCCCGGCCTTCGTCGCGTTCGGCGGCCAGACGCCGCTGAACCTCGCGGCGAGGCTGGCCGGCGGTGGCATCGAGCTCCTCGGATCCGATCTCGAGGCCATCGATCAGGCCGAGGAGCGGGTCCGCTTCTCGGCCCTCCTCGACCGGCTCGGGATCCCGCAGCCCGAAGGGGGCATGGCGCACTCCGAGGAAGAGGCGCTGACGCTGGCCGAGCGGATCGGGTACCCGGTCATCGTCCGGCCCTCGTTCGTGATCGGCGGACTCGCCATCGACTTCTGCTACTCGCCCGAAGATCTTGCCCGGCAACTGGCGCTCGCCACGGTCGTTGATCCAGATCGACCAGTCCGCATCGATCGATATCTCGAAGGAATCGAAGTGGATGTGGATGCCGTCTCCGACGGGACGAGGGTCCTGATCCCGGGGCTCCTCGAGCACGTCGAGCGGGCCGGGGTCCACTCCGGAGACTCCGTTGGCCTGTTCCCGCCTCAGACGGTGAGCGAGGGTGACCAGAGCCTGATCGTGGCGACGATGGAGCGCGTCGCGCTGGCCCTCGGGGTCCAAGGCCTCGTGAACGCGCAGTTCATCGTTCGTGAAGATGGCGTCTATCTCATCGAGGTCAACCCGCGTGCCTCGAGGACGGTGCCGTTCCTGTCCAAGGTGACAGGCGTGCCGATGGTTGAGCTGGCGGTCCGGATCTCGCTTGGAGCGACCCTGGAGGAGCTCGGCTGGCCGAACGGTCTGCTGCCACCTCCGCCGCTCGTGGCCGTCAAGGCGCCGGCCTTCTCGACCGCCAAGCTGCGCGGTGTGGATCCGTCGGTCGGGCCGTTCATGCAGTCGACCGGCGAGGTGATCGGGCTCCATACGGACCCTCGCGTGGCTCTCGCCAAGGCCCTCCGCGGGGCCGCGCTGGTCCCACCACGAGCGGGAGTCGGGGCAGGAGAGAGTCCCCCGGTCGCGCTGCTGTCCATCGCGGATCGGGACAAGGGCAGCCTGCCGCGACTGGCCCGTGCTCTCGGGACAGCCGGCTACCAGCTGGCAGCGACCCCGGGGACGGCTGACGCCCTCGAGGCGGCTGGGTTCGACACGGAGCGCGTCGGCAAGCTTGGCGACGCGCCAGACCCGGTAAACCCGTTGGTCGGCATCATCGAGCGCATCGCCTCGGGCACCGTCCGCCTCGTCGTGAACACGCCGACACCCAGGTCCGGAGCCGTCCGCGATGCCGCCGACATCCGCCACGCAGCCATCGCGGAAGGGATCCTCTGCCTGACCGCGGTCGAGACGGCGGTCGCTGCAGCAGAAGCACTGGATCCTGAGATCGAAGGTCAGCTGGCGGAGGTTCGATCCTTGACGAGCTGGGTGCCCGGTGGCGGGGTGGCCGTTCGGGCCGATGAGGCCGGGGCACCTGACCCGGATCAGCCCGCTGCCGGGAGCGTCGTCAGTTGGTCGGAATGAACAGGGCCTGACCGAGCGACCACAGCGTCAGGGTGGTGAGGGCAACCATCACGATGGCCAGCGGGATCTGGCGGCGTCGCACGCTCATCCCGCCGCCCGCGGCACCCCCCTCGGCTGCGATGGCACCGGCCGCAACCACGTGCCCGGCCCAGGCTCCGATCATATGGCCACCGACGACCGCGACCAGTTGGAGCGTCCAGACCAGGCCAGGGGACAGCCAGCCACTGGACGGCTCGATGAACGCCGTCCCGAAGTAGTTCTTGCCCTGTTGCAGCGGGTCGGAGATCGCGATGACGATCCGCTGCCCATCGGTGAGCAGGTAGGTGAAGTAGTGGGCGAGGAGGTAGCCGACGGCGATCGGCAACAGTCCCGCACCCGTCGAGGAGACGCCAACCAACCGGGCGACGACCAGCGCCGCGCCCACGATGATCCCCAGAAACGCTGCCAGAAGGAGGGTCTGAGGCAGCGCGGCCGGTAGCCCGAAGGTCTTGGCCCAGATCTCCGTCTGGGATAGTCCGTCAAACAGAATGGAGCTGGTTGCGAGGCCCACGAGCACGATGTCCGATGTCGCCCAGCCACCCTCGCGCAGACCGGCGGCGAAGTCTCGTCGGCGCATGACGCCTCCCCGATCATCGGTGAGGGTCGCCAGTGGCGCCAGCCGGCCGAGAAGGTCGAACCAGACCGAGAAGATCTCGCCGTTCCGGCTCCAGGTGGCCCGGCCGTACTGGGCCATCATTGCCAGCGTATAGACGCTGTAGCCCGCGATCACCAGGGCCAGCGTCCGGGAACCGGCGCCGTACGCCACGAGCTCAAGCCAGACCACGGCCCCAAACCCGATGACGGCTGGCCAGCGCCCCAGCGCCGCCGGGTAGGCAGCCGGAGAGACCCCGCCGGCTCCCGCTCGCCGGCCGATCCAGGCGCCTATGTCATGCAACGTCGAGAACGGATCGAGCCACGTCCAGATCGGGAATACGAATGCTGAGATGAGCGCGACGCCCACCCAGCCATAGACCCAGGTGAAGAGCCGGGAGACCTCCGCGTCCGATTCGCCGCCGATGAGGCCCTGCGCCATGATCCAGGCCCAGCCGATGAGGCCCACGGCGCGGAGCAGACCGCGGACCGGGGCCGGAACGGTGACGCGGCGGCCCCGATCGGCAACCGGCTCTGCCCGAAGGTCCCGAACGAGGACGAACGCAAACGAGAGGGCCACGGCTCCCGCCGCTCCAGCCAGGTAGACAGCCAGTGGCAGGCGGCTCTCGAAGGACCTCGAGAGCTGATGCGCCGCCACGGCGGGCGGCAGCGCGAGAGCGGACAGGATCAGGCCAGCCGAAGCGGCGCCAAGGCGGCGGAGGTTCATCCGGCGCATCGTCGAGCGCTCACGCCGTCCGCCGGCGGCGCAGGAACCAGGCGAGGCCCGCGCCGACGATCACCAGGCCCACGACGATCGGGATCACGACGTCCCCGAGCGATGCAGCGTCCCCGGACGAACCAGCCGGTGCCGCGCTTGGTGCAGCGCTCGCCGGCGAAGAGGCTTCGAGCGCCGTCGGAGTCGCTGTGGCCGGCTCGCTGGCCGCAGGGCTGGCCACTGGCGTCGCCGGTGCCTCGGTCGCCGGCGGTGGTGTTGCGAGCGCGACCGTGAACGTGAACGTGCCCCGCTCGATGTGGCCGTCGTCGGTAGCGGCGGTCCAGCGGACCTCGAACGTTCCGTTCGGCAGGGATGACATCGAGGCGAGGAGGGCATGTGGGTCGGCCGGGTCCACGGACCCACTCGTGACCGTCATTCCGCTCCCGTCCACCAGCGCGACCGACGAGGTCGGGAGGAGTGCGTCATCGAACGTAATGACGATCGATGGCGGGAGCGTCGTCAGCACCGAGTCGGCCGCGGGGACGGAACTCAGTAGTGACGCATGAGCTGCGACTGAGCCCGGGAAGAGGGCCAGAACAAGGAGGGCGGTCGCGATCGCTCGGACTCGAACACGCATCCGGCGCAGTGTATTCATTCGGCGATATGGCTGCAGCAGACGCCGAGTCGGGCCGAATTCCGCCCGACTGCGGTACCCTTCGCCGGCCACCAAAGGACCCAGGAGTGCTGACTGCGCATGGCCGGACTGACCATCGACTTCACCGACGAACGCCTCGCCAACGGGCTGCGTCTCGTCATCGCCGAGGATCACTCCGCTCCGGTCGTGGCGGTCAATCTCTGGTATGCGGTGGGATCCAGGCACGAAACACCCGGCAAGACCGGATTTGCGCACCTCTTCGAGCACGTCATGTTCCAGGGCTCGGCCCACGTCGCCAAGGCGGAGCACTTCGGCCTGATCCAGGCTGCAGGCGGAACCATGAACGGAACGACCTGGCTCGATCGGACCAACTACTTCGAGACCGTTCCCTCACACCAGCTTGAGCTTGTCCTCTGGCTCGAGGCGGACCGGATGGGCTCCCTGCTCGACGCCCTGAGCCAGGAGAACCTGGACAACCAGCGCGAGGTCGTCAAGAACGAAAAGCGCTGGTCCTATGACAACCGGCCATACGGCTCGTGGATCGAGCGGCTTCTGGCGGGCCTCTACCCCGCCGAGCACCCTTACCACCACCCGACCATCGGTTCGATGGAGGATCTGGACGCCGCCTCGCTCGAAGACGTGAGTGCGTTCTTCCGGACGCATTACGCCCCGAACAATGCGGTGATCAGCATCGTTGGTGACGTGGAGCCCGATCAGGTACGTGCCTGGGTCGAGCGCTATTTCGGCGCCATCCCGGCGAATCCCGCGCTCCCGATCCAGCTCGGCGATCTCTCGCTGCCGCCG
>JBBQMH010000019.1:0-28770 GCA_038328755.1 Candidatus Limnocylindrales bacterium | reverse complement strand
CCGAGGCGCCTCAGCCCGCGGTCGGCCTCGTCATCGCAGCCGGGTCGATCGCGGCATCGAAGGCCTCGCCCGTCAGATAGCCGAGTGCGAGGGTCGCCTCACGGAGCGTCGTTCCCTCGTGATGGGCCTTCTTGGCGATCTCGGCGGCCTTGTCGTAGCCGATGCTCGGGGCGAGCGCGGTGACGAGCATCAGCGAGCGGCCCAGGTTTCCGGCAATCACGGCCTCGTCGGCCTCGAGACCCTCGACACAGAACTCGCGGAAGGACCGACATCCGTCCGTCAGCAACTCGATCCCGTGGAGCAGGTCGTGGGCGATGACCGGCTTGAAGACATTCAGCTCGAAGTTGCCCTGTGAGCCGGCGATCGTGATCGCGGTGTCGTAGCCGAAGACCTGGACGCAGACCATCGTCAGCATCTCGGCCTGGGTGGGGTTGACCTTGCCCGGCATGATCGATGAACCCGGCTCGTTCTCCGGGAGTCGCAACTCGCCGAGACCCGCGCGCGGCCCGGACCCGAGCCAGCGGAGGTCGTTGGCGATCTTCATCAGGCTCGTCGCAAGCGTCTTGAGCGCGCCCGACGCGAAGACCGTGGCCTCCTGCCCGGCGAGTGCCTGGAACTTGTTCGGGGCGGTCACGAACGGGAGCGTCGTCAGCTGCGCGATGCGCGCCGCAACTCGCACCGCGAATTCGGGGTGGGCGTTGAGGCCGGTGCCGACCGCGGTCCCGCCCAGCGCGATCTCGTACATGCCGGGCAGGGCTGCCTCGATGCGCGTGATTCCCCCATCCAGCTGGGCCACGTACCCGCTGAACTCCTGGCCGAGGGTCAGGGGTACTGCATCCTGGAGATGCGTCCGGCCGATCTTGACGATCGAGTCAAACGCGACCGCCTTGGCGTCGAGCGCATCGCGTAGGGCGCGGACGCTCGGGACCAGGTCCTCGACCAACGCCATGGCGACGGCCATATGGAGGGCCGTCGGGAACGTGTCGTTGCTCGACTGGCTTCGATTGACGTCGTCGTTCGGGTGAACCGGCTTCTTGCCGCCGCGGGTCCCGGTTGCCAGCTCGTTGGCGCGACTGGCGATGACCTCGTTGACGTTCATGTTCGATTGCGTGCCCGAGCCGGTCTGCCAGACGCGAAGCGGAAACTCGTCCGCGAGGGAGCCGGAGGCGACCTCGTCCGCCGCTCGGACGATCAGGTTGCGCTTCTCCGATGCGAGCAGGCCGAGGTCGCCGTTGACCTCGGCCGCGGCGCGCTTCAGGATCCCGAAGGCGCGGATGACCCCCGCTGGCATCGTGTCGTGGCTGATCGCGAAGTGGTGAAGGCTGCGCTGGGTCTGGGCGCCCCAGTGATGATCCGCGGGCACCTCGATGCCACCCATCGAATCGGACTCGGTCCGGGTCGGCCCGGTTGCGCTGCCGACGTCGTGCTCGCTCACGAGATGAGTATGGCGCGCCGGTCGCGGTGGTGCGACCCGAGCCATCGCACCTGATCAGACGACGTGCAGCTCTTCGATCAATTCGCCGCGTGCGAACCGCTCGAGGCACAATTCGCCGATATCGACAGTCGGTGACGCGCCACGGATCAGCTCGGCGGTGATCTTCCCGACGATCGGAGCATGCTGGAATCCGTGCCCGGAGAACCCGGTCGCGAGATAGCAGCCACTGAGCCCTTCAACGGGCCCCAGGATCGCGTGACGGTCCGGCGTCATCTCGTACAGGCCACCCCACGTCGTGATCAAGCCGGCTTCGGCCAGTCCTGGCAGGACCTCCACGGCACGGGGAAGCAGCTCATCGGCAATCCAGTCGTCGTCCACCTTCGTGTCAAAGGTCACGACATCCCGGGCTGGCGGGGCACCCATGAGAACGCCCGCGCCCTCGCGATGGAAGTAGAACATCGAACTCGTGTCGATCACGAGCGTCCGTCGCTCGGGTCGGCCCGGAAAGTCGCCGGTGACGACGACATGTCGGAGGTGTGGCTCGATCGGGAGATCGATGCCGCAGGTCGCCGCGAGCGTGGGTGCCCAGACCCCGGCAGCAACGACGACAATGGGTGAGTCAATGGGGCCCATGGTGGTCTCGACGCCCGCAATCGAGCTGCCATCGGTCGTCGTCCGAATGGCCGTTACCTCGGTTCCGAGCCGAATCTCTGCGCCGGCCCGGCGGGCGAGCGTTGCGTAGCCGTTGGTCAATCCGGACGGGTCCGTGATCCCGTCGTCGGGCCCGAAGGTCGCGCCGACGATGGCATCGATCACCAGGCCGGGGATCAGCTCGGCGACGGCGCTGGGATCCAGTTCCTCGACCCGCGCGCCCAGGGAACGCTGCATCGCCGCCGCGGCTCGGTAGTTCGCCCAGGCAGTCGCTTCACGGACGAGGAAGAGGTAACCATCGACGTGGATATCGAGGGGCAGTCCGTGTTCGGCACTGAAGTCGCGGATCATCCGGGTGCTGGCCAGTGACAGGCGGACGTTGATCTCGCTCGAGAACTGGTGACGGAATCCACCGGCGCAACGGCCAGTGGAGCCGAGCCCCAGGGCGTGCTCGCGTTCCAGGAGGACGACCCGGCCCGCTCCCGCGGCGGCGAGGTGGTAGGCGATGCTGGCACCCATCGCTCCACCGCCGACCACCACGACGTCGGCCGTGCCGGTCATATGCGCTTGACCCCGATCTTCTTCATTGGCACCAATGATGCCAGTGCGCGGATCAGCTCCCCAAACCGGCCCGCGTGAAGGCGCTGTACGAGGGCTCGATCGGTTGGCTGAGGCCCGCTCCGCCCGAGGTGCGACCCGCCGGAGTCTCGCCCGCAGCCGCACCCGCCGCCACCGTGCCCAGGCCGAACCACTTTGCGTCCGGCGTCTTCACCCCGTTGCCGGTGATCAGTGCGACCACCTCGTCATCGGGGCTGATGAGACCCTTGCGGACCGCCTGCTCGAGACCCGCGACGGTCACGCCGCCGGCGGTCTCCGCGAAGATCCCCTCCGTTCGGCCGAGGCGGCGGATCGCGTCGGCGGTTGCGCTGTCCGGCACCGACTCGATGGACCCGCCGCTGCGACGAGCAAGCGCCACGGCATACCGGCCATCTGCCGGCGACCCGATCGCGAGCGATCGGACGATCGTCTCCGGATTGCGGACCGGATGGATCTCGTCGCCGCCCGAGGCAAACCCCTGGGCAACCGGCGAGCAGCCGTCAGGCTGCGAGCCGATGAACCGGACGGGCTTGTCCTCGACGAGACCGGCCGCAACCAGCTCCTCGAACCCGCGGGCGACCTTCGTGTAGAGGCTGCCCGACGCGATCGGCGCAACGATCACATCCGGGAGCCGCCAGCCCAGTTGCTCTGCGACCTCGAAGGCGAGCGTCTTGCTGCCCTCCGCATAGAACGGCCGCAGGTTCACGTTGACGAAGGCCCAGCCCTCCTCGTCGGCGATCTCGAGGCTGAGGCGATTGATGTCGTCGTAGGTACCCTCCACGGGTACGACCGTCGCGCCGTAACTCAGCGCGTGATCGATCTTGGCCGGCTCGAGGTTCGCCGGCACGAAGACCACGGCTCGCAATCCGAGGGCGGCCGCGGCGGCTGCCGTCGCCCCGGCGAGGTTCCCGGTCGACGCACACGCCAGCGTGTCGAAGCCAAATGTCACTGCCCGGGCCGCGGCGATGGCGACGACACGGTCCTTGAACGACAGCGTCGGATTGCGGGTGTCGTCCTTGAGGTGGAGGCGCGCGGCGCCCAGGCCGATCTCCGCGGCCAGCCGGTCGGCCCGGATGAGTGGCGTGGATCCGACGGCGAGTCCCCGCGCAGGTGCCTCGTCCACCGGGAGGAACTCCAGGTATCGCCAGATGCCCGGCCCGCGGGCTTCGATCTTCTCCCTGCTCACCTGGGCGCGAACCGCCTCCCGGTCATAGACGACCTCGAGGCCACCAAAGCAGGCGGGGCAGACGAAGTGGGGACCGATCGCCTCGGGTCGCCCGCAGTTCTTGCAGCGCAAGCCGACGATGCGCGCGCGGGTCGCCGGGTCGGACGTGGGCGGCACGTCGCCGGACGCTATCTGGCCTTCGGGGCCAGGCGTGCCGGACGGGACCGGCATGGACATCGCCGACCACGCGCGATGGCGGGAGTCGGTGGTGCTCGTGTCGATCGTCATGGCGGGACTCCTGGTCGGTGGGACGCGACAGTCGGGTCGCGCTGGCGGCGGGACTGCCTGACCGAGGAGTGGCCGGGAAAACAAGAAACCCTTCCGGCGGGAAGGGTCAGTGGGTGATCCCTATCTCGCAGGTGGTTGTCCTGCCCGGAATTGGCACCTTGCCGGCGTCACCGCCGCTAGGTTGTCGTGGCTTCACAGGGCCGGTCCCTCCACCACTCTCGATAGGCTATTCAATTGTCTGCGGATGGTAGTCGCGCGACTATTCCCGCGTCAACAGGTGCGGTTCGGTCCAACTCCTCGAGCCTGTCCGGCAGGCGACGCGCGAACCGCCTAGCCTTTGTCCCATGCGCAAGATCCTGCTCTGGATGGCCCGGAATCCCTGGCTGCGTGATCGCCTGCCGCGGCTCTGGTTCGCGAAGCGCGCCGTGCGCCGGTTCATGCCTGGCGAGGATGCAGAGAGTGCCCTCTTGGCGGGCACGCACTTCCAGATCGAGGGCATTGGGACGCTCTACACGCGACTCGGCGAGAACCTCACCCGGATCGCTGAGGCCGATGAGGTCGCTGCGCACTACCTCGAGGTGATGGACCAGATCCGCGAGCGGCGCATGGATGGCGAAGTGAGCCTGAAGCTGACACAGATCGGTTTCGACCTCGACGTCGACCAAGCCTTCGAGCACGCCGCCGCGCTCGCCGCCCGAGGCGCGGGCGACGGCAAGACGCTGTGGCTGGATATGGAGGGGAGCGCGTACGCCGAAGGGACCGTCGCCTTCTACGAACGACTCAAGGCAACGCACCCGAATGTCGGCATCTGTCTCCAGGCCTACCTGAAGCGCACCGCCAGCGACATCCAGCGACTCCTCCCGCTGTCACCGGAGATTCGTCTGGTCAAGGGCGCGTACGCGGAACCGGCGACGATCGCCTACACCTCGCGCCACGATGTCGATGCGAACTACCTGGCCCTCTGCGTGGCGATGCTCGAGGCCGCGCGGACTGGCACCAGGATCCGGATCGGACTAGGGACCCATGACGTCCGACTGATCGAGCAGATCGCGGAACATGCGCACGCCATGGGGCTGCACCGAACGGCCTTCGAGGTCCAGATGCTGTACGGGATCCGGGCCGACGAGCAGCACCGCCTCAACGCCGAAGGCTTCCGGATTCGGACGCTGATTGCGTATGGAGAGGCCTGGTACCCGTGGTACATGCGGCGCCTCGCCGAGCGCCCGGCCAACGTGCTGTTTGCCCTCCGCCAGATGCTGGGATAGATCGCCGAAAAGCGCAGCGTTCGCTTGCCCGGAGTCGGTACGATGAGAGCCTCGATCTGGACGGTTGCGGCCATGCAATCACCGGGATCGTGTGAGTTGTTCAGGAGCCCCCTTTTATGAAGATCCGCGATGCGACATTGGAAGAACTGACCCCAAAACCGCGCAAGCCGCCGGCCCTCACCGCGCGTCAGGTCGCTGCACGAAAACGTGACCAAGCAATACACAAGGCGCTGAACGAGATTGCTGTTGGGGCGCTGTCGGGCATCAAGAAGATCGAGCTCGAAGACGGAGAAAAGCTGGCCACGATTCGTCTCGCCGTCGCCAGACAGATCGCGGCCCATCCAGCCGACATCAACATGGGCGTTCGCGGCGGCTCGATCTACCTGAGTCGATCACCCATCCCAGGGTCGCGGGGCGGAAGGCCCCGGAAGAAGGGCTGAACCCGGCCCCTACCGGTCGTCGCCGCCCTCGAACAGCGGCATCCCGGTTCCGTGGCGATAGAACGGTCGTGGATCGGGCGCCAGTGGCGTGTTCCCGGCGATGAGATCCGCGGCCTTCTCGGCCACCATGATGACCGGGGCATAGATATTCGCGTTCGTGACATATGGGAAAACGGACGCGTCCACGATACGCAACCCATCGAGCCCGTGGACCTGCATCGTCATCGGATCGACCACCGACAGAGCGTCGATCCCCATCCGTGTCGTGCAGGAAGGATGCAGCGCGGTTTCGCCATCCCGGGCCACCCAGTCGAGTATCTGGGCATCGGTTTCGACGGCCGGTCCCGGTGACATCTCGCCGCCGTTGAACCGGCCCATGGCCGGTTGCTGGAGCAGGTCCCTGGCCACGCGGATGGCCTCGACCCATTCGCGCCGATCCTGGTCCGTGGACAGGTAGTTGAAGCGGAGGGCGGGATGCACCGTCGGGTCGGCGCTCGTGATCTTGATACTGCCTCGGGCGTCCGAGTACATCGGGCCGACATGGACCTGGTATCCGTGGCCGGCCGGCGGGGCCGATCCGTCGTAGCGGATGGCCAGCGGCAGGAAATGGAACATCAGGTTCGGGTAGGCGACATCATCGTTGCTACGAGCAAACCCACCGCCCTCGAAATGATTCGTGGTACCGGGACCACGGCGCAGGAACAGCCACTGGAACCCGATCCACGGGCGGCGCCACTTCTGCAGCGACGGCTGCATCGAAACCGGCTCCTTCGAGCGGTACTGGACGTAGACCTCGAGGTGATCCTGCAGGTTCTCGCCGACGCCCGGCAGATTTGCGACCACGGGGATCCCGAGGGCGCCGAGTTCCTCGGCGTTTCCGACGCCGGATACCTGGAGTAACTGCGGCGAGTTGATCGAGCCACCGGCGAGAATGATCTCGCCGGCGTCGACGGACCGCATCCCTCCGAACGGCGTTCGGTAGTCAACGCCGACGGCGCGTGAGCCGTCGAACCGGATCCGGGTCACGAACGCGAGGGTCCGGATCGTCAGGTTCCGCCGACGCATCACCGGGTGCAGGTACCCGCGTGCGGCGGAGATCCGGCGCCCTCGACGGATGTTGCGATCGAACTGGGCGAAGCCCTCCTGGCGATAACCGTTGACGTCGTAGGTCAGCGGGTGGCCGGCCTCCTGGACCGCCTCGAAGAACGCGCCGAACAGCGGGTTCGTAGCGGGGCCGCGCTCCAGGGGGAGCGGTCCGCCGTGGCCGCGCCACGGATCGTCCGGAGTCGCGGCCAGCGTGTCCTCCAGCCGCTTGAAGTAGGGCAGGCAGTGCGCGAAGTCCCAGGTTTCCATGCCCGGATCCGCGGCCCAGCGTTCGAAGTCGAGCGGATTTCCGCGCTGGAAGATCATCCCGTTGATCGACGACGACCCGCCGAGGAGCTTGCCTCGAGCGTGGTAGACCCGCCGGCCGTTCATGAACGGTTCGGGTTCTGACTCGTACTTCCAGTCGTAGAACCGGCTGCCGATCGGGAAGGCCAGGGCTGCGGGCATGTGAACGAAGACATCGAAGCGCCAGTCCGGGCGGCCGGCCTCGAGCACGAGGACGCGCGTTCCGGGATCGGCACTGAGGCGATTGGCGAGCACGCTGCCCGCGGATCCACCACCGACGATGACGTAGTCGAACTGTTCCCTGCTCACCAGCGGATCGTAGCGCGCGGCAGCTCGTGCCGAGCGCCGGGCGGCTGCGTGGCCGCCGGCCCAGCCGAGAGCGGGCCGCGGGCACGCGTCCTCCGGCGCGGTCAGGCGGCGGGGATCAGCCCCCGAGCGGGGCGACCGCGAACTGGACTGCGAACTGCTTGCACCAGATGACGATGCTGGCCGGGGCATCTGGCGTCGCGCCGGCGGGCAGGTCCATGTTGAAGCTGCCGTCAGTCGCCCTGAGCTTGCCGACCTCGAGCGCGCCGCCCACATAGCCCGCTGGATCTGGTGAGACGTAGACGTAGAGGTCGGGGCCGTTTCGCACCGAGAAGTTCTCGAACCGGACGGTCCACGTACCCGGCGCCGTCTCGATCAGCGATGCCGTTCCACCGCCGAAGTGGAAGTCGTCGGCGCCCGTGAAGGTCCCGGTCCGCTCCCCCGCGAGAGCGGGCGTTGGAGTGGGTTGCTCGGGCGGCGCGGTCGGTGAGGCGACGGAACCCCCGGCATCCACGGGCGGGGACGCGCTCGCGGTGGCCGCCACGGGCGCCTGCGATGCCGGCGCGACGGTCGGTGCCGGTTCATTGAGCGACGTCCGGATGATGAGCGGCGAGCCGAGATACCACGCGCTGGGAAGCCCGATGGCAAGGGCGAGGACCGCGACGATGGTCGTCCGACCGGGGTGTCGGCGGGCGGCCGCGAACCAGCCGCGCCGGCGGGCAGCGATCAGGAGCAGCAGCGCGGCGACGGCAACCCCGATGGCGATCGGGACGCGGTTTGGATAGAGGCTCGTTGCGAAGAGGCGCTCGAGGTCGCCGATCAGGTTCATGAGCTACAGGGTGCGGTCCCCGTATGACTCCCCGATGACGGGCGCGAGGTCAGATCCCTCGGCCCGCGGCAGGGATCCGGAACCAGAATGTCGTCGCTTCCGCGTCTGAGAACGCGCCGACGCGACCGCCGGCATCCTCGATGAGCCGCTTGACGATGGCGAGCCCGACGCCCGCGCCGCCGGATTCTCTGGCCCGGGACTTCTCGACGCGGTAGAACCGTTCCCAGACTCGTGGCAGATCCTCGGCCGGGATATGGGAGCCGGTGTTGGCCACTCGAACCAGGACGCCGTCGGGTGCGCGGGTGGCCTCGACACGAACCGACCCGCCAGATGGGGTGTAGCGCACGGCGTTCTGGAGCAGGTTGGCCATCACCTGGGCGAGCTCGTCCGGACGCGCGTGAACCACCAGGCCATCCGCCGCATCAATGGTGAGTTCGACGTACCGTCGGGCCAGCGCAGGAGCCGCAAGTTCGGCGGCTGACCGGACCAGGGCCGCGATGTCGACAGCCATCGGCTGTGGCCGCTCGCCTTCCGCCCCGGCCAGGATGTCGAGCGAAGATGCGAGGCGGCCAAGTCGATCAACCTCCTCGCGAAGGGAATCGAACAGCGCCGGCTCCGGCGGCAGCACGCCGTCACGCAGGGCTTCCAGATACCCCTGCAGGTTCGTGAGCGGCGTCCGGAGTTCGTGAGAAGCATTGACCACGAATTCCCGGCGCAGCATCTCCTGCTCCTCGAGACGTTCAGCCATGGTGTTGTAGGCGACCGCCAGAGCTCGAACCTCCCGGGGCCCCTCTTCGGGAACCCGGGCGGTCAGGTCTCCCGCCGCAACCCGTCCCGCGGCGCGGGCTACTCGCTGGATCGGGCGGGCGAGCATCCGCGCGAGGACGACCGCCAAAGCGATTGCGACGAGGGCCGCGATCCCCAGGGCCAGGCCGAACACGAGGGTCACGCTGGTGTCGAACATCTCGTGGGCGTGGTCGGCGGTCTCTCCGGCGGCGACCATGAGAGCGGCAAAGGACTCGGCCCCGACTCGCAGGACCCCGATCGCAACCACGGCGACGCCGATCCCGGCAACGATCAGCGAGGCAACCGCGATCTGCGCGGCGATGCCCCCGCGGATTCTCATGATCCGGCCTCCAGGCGCTGGACCGGACTCGCGGCGGAATATCCCGCTCCCCGCACGGTGGCCACGTAGCGGGGCGCCGCCGGATCATCGCCGAGCTTCTCACGCAGTCGCTTGACGTAGACGTCGATCGCCCGGTCGGTCACCTCGGCCTCGCCAATCCCGTGGATCGCGTCCAGGAGCTGGTCCCGACTGAGGATCCTCCCGTCCGCGGCGAGCAGCGCCGTGATGAGGCGCAGCTCGAGCACACTCAGGACCACCGCTCGGCCTGCGACGCGGACCGTTTGCCGGGCGACATCGACTTCCAGATCGCCGGAAACGTAGCGGACGTCCGGGTGGATGGAATCGGGACTATCTCGTTCGGTACGTCGGAGGATCGTCCGGACGCGGGCCACCAGTTCGGCCGGCGAGAACGGCTTCGGCAGGTAGTCGTCCGCGCCCTCGGATAGACCCTGGATGCGGTCGCCCGTTGATCCACGTGCCGAGAGGATGAGGATCGGGACGTCACCGATCGCCCGCGCCCGGCGGATGACGGCCAGACCATCGATCTCGGGAATCATCAGGTCGAGGACCACCAGCCGCGGCGTCTCCTGCTCAATGATCTCGAGGGCCGTGCGCCCATCTCCAGCGGTCACCACCCGGAATCGCTCTCGCTCGAGGTAGGCGCGGACGAGCGCGACGATCTTCGGATCGTCATCCACGACGAGGATCGGGGCGGGCTGTGGGCGCGGCATGAGAGCGATCATCGCCCGGCGAAGCCTGCACGACAACCGTGACACCTCCGTGACGCTGCGTCATCGAGCTGTGTTCGGCTCGGAGCGAGGCTCAGGACAGCTCTCGCATCCCTGCGGGGCCGGCGCTCCGACCAGCCATCCCGGTCGGATCAGGAGGTTCCCATCATGTTCCGACGCCTTGCCTCGGCCATCACGGCCGGCGCGCTTTTGCTCACGGTTGGCGCATCGGCGGTCGCCGCCGGCGGCCCACCGTCGCTGGCCTTCTATGTGGACGACGTTCGCTATCGCACGGTCGGCACTCGACCGACTTCTCAGGCACGGGCGCACCGGCATCCTCGTTTGACCGCATCTACGTCCTTGGGAGTGGCCTCATCAACGTGGCCGAGGCGAAGCCCGGCGATCGCGACTACAACGGCGGTCGCTGGATGGTCCTGCCCGTGACGTGGTCGGCTGGAGTGACCCCGACCCAGCTGACCAGCGTCGAACAGGTCGAGCCGTATGCCCAGCAGGGAATGCTCACGATCGCGTCGACGCCCGCGAAGTGGTTCGAGTGCCCGGTGATCCCCGCGAACGGCCAGGGCCACTGACCTCGACCCATCGTCGAACGGCGCGGCGCCATCGGGGGCGCCGCGCCGCATATCATCTGAGGCAGACCAGCTGACCTCAACCGGGCTCAGCCGAGGGCACGATTGGCACGAGGAGCGCCGGTGGAGACAACCTCCAGCCTCGAGGATTCGCAGATGGCCCCGGCGGACGCGGCCGTCCCGAATGATCCATCGCCGATCCTCGAAGTCTCGGATCTGAGCAAGCGCTACAGCGGCCTCGTCGCGCTGTCCGGATACGAACTCCGTCTTGCGCCGCGATCGATCCATGGAGTCATCGGGCCGAACGGCGCGGGCAAGACCACCCTCTTCAATCTCCTGTCGGGCATGGTTCGACCGACGACGGGGACGATCCGGCTCCTCGGCGCCGATATCACGGAGCTGCCGGCCCACGCCGTCGCCCGCGCCGGGATCGCCCGCACCTTCCAGAACATCCGGCTGTTCGGTGACATGTCGGCTCTCGACAACGTTCGGGTCGCCGTTCAGCAGCGCCTCCATGCCGGATTGGGGCTGGTGCTCCTTTCGGCACCCGCGTTTCGCCGGCGCGAGGAGGAGATCACGGAGCGGTCCCGGTCAATCCTCGCGCGGATGGGACTGACAGGCGCCGAGGAGCGGCCCGCGGCGAGCCTGCCCTACGGCGACCAGCGACGCCTCGAGATCGCCCGTGCCGTGGCAACCGACCCCCAGGTTCTCCTTCTCGACGAGCCGAACGCGGGCATGAACCCCACGGAGACCGCGGAGCTCCTCGACCTCATCCGCGAGCTCCGGGATGACCTGGACCTGACGATCATCCTCGTCGCCCACGACATCCCGCTCGTGATGAACCTGTGCGATCGGATCCAGGTCCTCAACTACGGCCTCCTGATCGCCGACGGCGCACCGGCGGTGGTCCGCAACGATCCCGAGGTCATCACCGCCTACCTCGGGCAGGCCAGCGATGCTTGAGCTGGTCGATCTCCACGTCGCGTACGGCAACATCAAGGCGCTTCGAGGTGTCTCGCTGCGGGTCGAGAGCGGCGAGCTGGTGGCGTTGATCGGTTCCAACGGCGCGGGTAAGTCCACGACGCTCAAGGCTATCTCCGGACTGCTCAGGCCGACCTCGGGCGCGATCCTTTACGAGGGCCGGGATGTCACCCGCGCCTCGACCGACGAGCTGGTGAGTATCGGCATCTCGCACTGCCCGGAGGGCCGCCGTGTCTTTTCCCGCCTGACGGTCCGGGAGAACCTGCTCCTGGGCGGCATCACCCGGGCGATCTCCGAGGTCCGCGAGGACATCGACCGCATCACGGAGCTCTTCCCGCGCCTTGGCGAGCGGCTCGGACAGCTGGGTGGGACCCTCTCGGGCGGCGAGCAGCAGATGCTGGCGATCGGGCGGGCGTTGATGAGCCGACCTCGCCTCCTGATCCTCGATGAACCATCTCTTGGGCTCGCTCCGCTCATGGTCGAACACATCTTCGGGGTGATCGACGACCTCAAGCGCGGTGGGCTGACCATGCTGCTGGTAGAACAGAACGTCCACCACGCGCTCGACTCGGCAGACCGCGCCTATGTCCTGGAGGCCGGAACCATCACTCTCGAGGGGGCCGCGGATGTCCTGCGCCACGACCCCCAGGTCGAACACTCGTACCTCGGTCGCTGAGCGATGGACGTCTATTTCATCCAGCAGGTGGTCAACGCCCTGAGCGCTGGGAGCCTGTACGCGCTGATGGCGGTCGGTCTCGCCCTGATCTTCGGGATCCTGCGGCTGATCAACTTCGCCCATGGCGACGTGATGATGGTGGCTGCCTACCTGGCGGCGTTCTCGCTGTTCGCCGGACTTCCCTTTCCGGTGGCCATCGTGGTCATGGTCCTGGGGACCGTGGTCGTCGGACTCCTGATGGAGCGGATCGCCTATCGACCGATCCGTGGCGGGCCCGAGGTCGCGATGCTGCTGACCTCGTTCGCGGTCGGACAGATCCTCCAGAACGGAACCCTGCTCGCGACCCGCTTCGCGGGCGAGCCGATCCAGATCGCGTTTCCCAGCCCGGATGTCCTCCAGGGAGTCGTGGCAATCGGGGCGGTGACGATTCCGCGCGTCAACGTCGTCAGCTTCGTGAGCGGCGTGATCCTGCTCGCCGTCGTGATGCTCTTCCTGAACAAGACGCGAACCGGACTGTCCATGCATGCCGCCGCGGATGACCTGCCGGCTGCGCAGCTGGTCGGAATCAAGATCAACCGGGTGGTGGCCAGCGCCTTCGCTCTGTCCGCGGCCCTGGCCGCAATCGCCGGCCTCCTGTATGCCTCCCAGGCTGGCCAGATCAACCCATACCTCGGCTTCACGCCCGTCCTCAAGGCGTTCATCGCCGCGGTCATCGGGGGCTTCGGCAGCATCCCGGGAGCCGTCGTTGGTGCCTATGCCCTCGGGTTCCTGGAAGTGATCCCCACGGCCCTCGGCGGCATTGCCAGCATCCTGCCGGCGGGGTCGGTTTCGCCCGAGGTCCACGATGCGCTTGCCACGATCTTTCCGAGCGCCCTCGGCAGCTACCGCGACGCGATCGTCTTCGTCTTCCTGATCCTGATGCTGCTCTTCCGCCCGAACGGAATCCTCGGCGGTAGCGCTCGTGAGGACGTGCCATGAGCGCGACGCTCCCGTCGCGCCGGATCGTCGTCGGACTCGTGATCATGAGCGCCATCCTGGCCGTGCTCGAGGGATCCGGACTGGCGTTCTGGCAGGGCCTCGTGGTCAACTTCGCCATCTTCATCATCCTGGTGCAGGCCCTGAACCTGGCGAGTGGCTTCACCGGGGTGTTCTCGCTCGGGCACATCGGGTTCATGGCCATCGGGGCCTACACGTCGGCGATCCTGACCCTGCCCCTGGCGACCAAGGCGGAGTACCTGCCGAACCTGCCGGGGTGGCTCGCGGGCGTTCATCTCGACGGGATGATCGGTCCATTCCCCATCGGGTTCATGCTGGCCACGCTCATCGCGGGGGCAGTGGTGGTGGTCGTCGCCAGCCTGGTCGGTGCTGTCCTGATGCGACTGTCGGGGCACTTCGTGGCGGTCGCGACGCTCGGCTTCCTGGTCATCGTGCGCGTGATCCTGTTCAACGCAGATGACATCACGCGCGGGTCGCGGACCTTCTCCAACGTCACTCCGTATACGAACCTGTGGTGGGCGTGGGGCTGGGCAATCATCACCGTGTACGTCGCCTGGCGACTCAAGTTCTCGGGATACGGGCGGGCGATGTTCGCGCAGAAGGCCGACCGATGGGCCGCTCGATCGATCGGCATTTCGATCCTCCGGCCACGCCTCGTCGGGTTCGTGACCGGGGCGTTCTTCATGGCCGTAGCCGGCTCGTTGTATGCCCACTTCATCACGTCGTTCTCGCCGACGGTCTTCTACTTCGACCTCACGTTCCGGGTCATCACGATGCTGGTGGTCGGCGGCATGGGCTCGGTCAGTGGCGCGGTGATCGGAACGGGCGTGGTCCTCGCCCTCGCCGAGGCACTCCGACGGATCGAGGAGGCGACACTCCTCTACGGCCTCGGCGGGATCCTGCTGGCAACCTTCTTCATCGCCGTGATCATCTTCCGGCCGAGTGGCATCCTGGGCCACGACGAATTGACACTGGAGCGGGTGATGGCCTGGCCGCCGATCCGGCGGCTGACCGGCGGGCGAGCGGACCCGGACGAGTCTGAGTCGGGCGGCCCGACGGCGGAGTAAGAGCCGGCGCCCGTGCGGCTGAGCTCAACAATGAGACCGCCCCCGGCGTGGCCGGTGGCGGTCTCTGAACGTGCGGGTGAGGGCGCCTGCGCCCGATGGCTACGGTGCCGGGACTGCCTCCGGCACGACCTCAGCGCCGAGGGTGAATGTCTCGTTCTCGACGTCGATGATCGTCACGCCCTTCTGCGGAACATGTGAGCCCGCTGCGAACGTGATCGCGCCGGTGATCCCGGGGTAATCCTTGGTCGACCCAATCGCGGCCAGGATGCTCTTGGAGTCCATGGACCCGGCACGCTTGATCGCATCGACGATCAGGTAAGCCGTGTCGTATCCGAGGGCGGCGAAGGCGTTCTCCGGATCGTGGCCGTATTCCGCGTTGTACGCAGCAATGAACTTCTTGATCCCGTCCGTGCCGCCCGTGGAGTCCATGAGGGCATGGGTCGTGAAGAAGACGTTGTTGGCGGCTGCGCCGGCGACGCTCACGAGGTCCGGAGTGTCGTAGCCGTCGCCACCGACGATCGGTCCGGTCAGCCCGGCATCTCGCATCTGCTTCGCCAGCGGGCCGATGTTGTACGGCATCGCAGCGATGTAATAGAAGTCCGGCTGGGGCGACAGGGCTTTGATCTTGGCGATCTGAGCCGAGAAGTCCGTCGCCTTGTCGTCGTACGAGTCCTCGAGGACGATCGTGCCGCCGGCCTCGGTGTAGCGTGCCTTGAAGTACGCCCCGAGGAGGGTCGTGTACTCGACGCCCTTGTCCCACAGCAGGTAGGCACTCTTGCCGAACTTGTTGAGCGCGAATTCAGCGCCAGCGGCTGCCTGGACGTTGTCGCCGAAGGCGGCGAGGAACATCACGTCCCCGACCTGTGACGGGATCTTGGGCGAGGTCGCTCCAACGGTGATGAACGGGATGCCAGCCGCCTGGAAGGTCGGGCCGGCCGCGAGCACCGAGTCGGTGTCCGTGTAGCCGATCATCGCCTGGACCTTGTCCTCTTCCACGAACTGCTTGGCAGTCTGGGCCGTGACATCCATCTTGTACTGGCTGTCATGGACGATGAAATCGATCTGCTTGCCCAGCACGCCGCCGGCAGCGTTGATTTCCTTGATCGCGAGCTTGGCCCCATTGGCGGCCGGAAGATCAAGGGCGGACTCGTCACCGGTGAGCGCAAACCCGCCACCGATCTTGATCTTGTCCCCGCCACCCGAGGATCCACCACAAGCCGCAAACACCATGGCGGCGCTCGCGACGAGGATGGCCAGTTTCCGTTTCATATGTGCCCTCCAGCAGAACGTTCGGACGCGTATTCAGCCCACGCGTACCGCGCAGCTGCATGAGGGTACCGCACTCGGAAGGGCGCGCGGATCAGTCCAGGCCGTACACGCGACGGGCGTTCTCGCCAGAAATCAGCTTGATCGTCCGGTTTGCGTCCTCGAGAGACCAGTCGCCTGACGCAACCCAGCCGCCGATGACACGGGCCATGCCCCGGCGGTACAACCAGCTGCCGAGCAGGTGCAGCTCGGGCGCCCCCCAAGCATCTGACGAGAACAGGATCTTGGTCAATGGAGCGATCTCGAGACTCTCGGCCATCAACTGGCCGCTCTGGGCTCCAGCGTAGTTGATGGCCAGTCCGACATCGAAGTACACGTGCGCGAACATCTGGGCGAGGTAGCCGGCGTTCCGATGGTACGGATAGTTGTGCAGCAGGAGCACCGGGCAGACGTCCTCGGTGGCCCGCAGGAAATCAGTCATCCGGAGCGGATCCGCGCGTAACAGGTTCAGGTCCGGGTCGCCGTAGCCGGCGTGGACCTGGAGTGGCCGTCCGGTCCGGGCCCCGGCCCACAGGACGAACCGCAGGATGACCGGGTCAACGAGACGAGCGCTGCCGCTGGCCTGGATCGCCCCGAACCAGGTCCCTGCGTGCTGGTCCACCTCTGCTGCGGTCGGCGGATCCGGGTCGAAGTCGAGGCCGACGCGGTAGGCGATGATCGACTTGAGCCCGACGGCAGCGGCCAATTCCTGCTGGAGGGCGTCGACGAACGCCTCGCGGAACCCGCCGGCTGAAACACCGCTGGTCGCCACCCGCTCCGCGAGTGCCTCAAGGCGAACGATCCGGCCCGTGGCGGCACCGGCCAACTCGCCGAGCCCGTCAACGGAAACGAGCTCCTCGCCCCGGTATCCCGTGTCCACCAGCAGGCGCTCGAAGCCCGCCGCAGGCAGCAGCGCTGCGGCAACCGTCTCGTTGCTCAGGCCGCGGCGTCGCTCCAGGTAGTCGGCCGCGGGGGCACTCGCTGGCAGGCCCAGGAGCGGGCCGCACCAGCGCCGGATGGCGATGCCGACCTGCGTGTCCATGCCCGCGGCAGCGGCCGCTGACTGGCGGTTCGATTCGGACACCATCGTGAGGAAGGCAGCGTCGTCAACCGGGCCAGAGACGACGCTGTGGACGTGATGATCAACCAGACCGATGCTGGCCAGGAGCTCGTTGACCGGCGGCGAAGGGCCGTCGGCGATGGCGCTACGGGACAAGGGCCAGGACGCGCGCGGGGCTGCCGGAACCATCCTTGAGGTTGAGCACGCCGACGAAGAGCGTGGCTCCGGTGGGCGGCAGGGATCGGAGGTTGGTCAGCCCTTCCAGGTGCCACACCCCGCGGGGATGGCTGACCTGGCGATGGACCGGGAAGTCGGTCGCCGCGCCGGTGTCGATCCCGAGCGTATCGATGCCGAGCCCAACCACCTTCCGACCATCGACGAGGAGCCGAGCTGCGTCGGCGCCGTAGCCGGGGAATCGGAGCGGGCCCGGCACGTTGGCGTACCTCGCGGGATCCGTGTTGAATTCCTCCCAGCCGGTTCGCAGCAGGACGATGCTGCCGTCGGGGATTCGGCCGTTGCGCGCCTCGAAGGCCTCGACCTGGGCGACCGACAGGGCGCCATCGGGATCGCCAGCGATGTCGGCGCTGATGTCGATCACCACGGCCGGCCGGACCAGGGTCGCCGGATCGATCTCGTGGAGGAAGGCGGCTCCATCGACCATGTGGCAGGGGGCGTCGAAATGGGTTCCGGTGTGCTCGACAAACCCAACCAACCGGTTGTAGAAGCCGTCGTGTGCCACCGTCAGGATGGTCTCGGCGGTCGGCGCCGGCGCTCCAGGCCACATGACCATATCCGGTGATATCACCTGGGTCAGATCCACCACGCGCATGTTGCCGATCATCGGTACCTCCGTCGGTTTCGCTGCTTCGTGCTTCTCGAGTGTCGTTTCGAACGGGTCAGAAGACCCGCAGGTGTGCCAGCCGGGCCTCGTCCGGCGTCATCGCCTCGAAGGCATCTGCCTCGGATGTTCGCACCGCGATGATGCACCTCCCGAGCAGGTCGCCGAGCGCGGGGAAGAGCACGTCGTCGGCCTGGAGGGTTGCGAGCGCTCCGCGCAGGTTCGTGGGGAGCGGCCGGATGTCCGATCGCTCAAGCTCCTCCTCGGACATGGACGCCGGATCCTTGAGCGCAGGCTCGGACGGTTCCAGCTCGCGGCGAATGCCGTCCAGCCCGGCCAGGATTAAGCCACCGAGGGCCAGGTATGGGTTGCAGCTCGGATCGCAGGTCTTCAGCTCGGCGTTGGTCGACTCGGCCTCGCGACCACGGAACGGCGAGGCGATCCGGACCGCGCATTCGCGATTGTCCAGGCCCCACGAGACCGTCGATCCGGCCCACGCCCTGGGTTGGAGGCGCTCGTAGGAGTTGAAGCTCGGGCAGGTCAGGGCGACCAGGGCCGGTAGATGGTCCAGGATCCCGGCCACGAACTGACGCCCGATGGTCGACAGAAGTCGCGGGCCAGCATCGCCGTCGTACATCAGGTTCGTGGCGCCATCGTCCGACCAGAGGCTGAAGTGAACGTGCGCCCCCGAGCCGACCCCAGCGGCGAACGGCTTGGCCGCGAACGATGCCACCAGCCCATGCTGGACCTCGGCCACGCCGCGGACCGCATCTCGGAACTTGATCTGGTTGTCGGCCGCCCGGAGTGCACCCGAGTAGCGGATGGCGATTTCCTGCTGGCCAGGCCCGTACTCGTTGATCGCCTGCTCCACCTCCAGGTCCTGGGCCTCGAGGGCGTCGACGATGTCGCTCATCACGAACGCGGCACGATCCATGCCGGCCGACGAGTAGACGGGACCGTCCCGGTAGGGTCGAAATTCGCCGTCGATCTCCTCGGCGAGGTAGAACTCGTTCTCGAAGGCGGCCATGACCCGGATCCCCTGGTCTTCTGCCGCCGCGATGGCCCGCTTCAGGAAGCTTCGCGTGCAGCTTCCCCAGTCCTGGCCGTCATGGCCCAGTTGGTCGCTCAGCAGGCTCGCGGTCCGTGGCACCCAGGGCAGGACCGTGTAGGTGTCGGGGTCCGGTGTGATCCGGATCTCGCCAACCGGCTCCATGCCCTCGAGCGGGACGTACTGCTCGAGCATGTTGACGGCGTTCTGGGCGCGGGTCAGCCCGATGCCCTCGCGGATCTTGCTGGCCAGGCGGTCGACGTGGACGTTCTTGCCCCGAATGACGCCGGACGGGTCGCAGTAGAGGAATCGAACCAGGCGGACGTTATCGGCACGAGCCCGGGCAACGACCTCGTCCACGTTCATTGGCGCCTCCCTGCTGCGTCGCCGCGGACTACCGTCGCCCGGCGATGATCCAATCATGCCTCAGCGCGGCGAGCGGAGGCGCCGCCGGCCAGAGCCGGACGCTACACGCAGGAGCCGGGGCCTTACCCGCCGGAGCCGACGACCCCCCCGCCGCCCGGCGCATTGAGCCGAGCGAGGATGTTCTTCTCGAGCTGGAGGATCCGCTGCTCCAACCCCTCGACTCGCTTGAGGATTTCGCGGTTGCCCAGTAGAAGCTCCTCGTTCTGCTTCTCCTCCAGGTCGGCCTCCTTCGCCGCGTGCTCGAGGGTCATTCGATCGCGGATCGAGGAGCGGTTGCTGGCCAGCAGGATGAGCGGCGCGGCGTAGGCAGCCTGAGTCGAGAAGGCGAGGTTCAGGAAGATGAACGGGTAGGGATCGAAGTGGAAGACGAGGTAGACATTGCCCCCGACCCACAGGGCGACGAGCGCGGTCTGGATCCCGATGAACGTCCAACTGCCCATGAAGTTGGTCACCTGATCGGCGATCCGGGCCGACAGCGGAGCATCGTCCAGGAGCGCCTTGTTGACCGGATGCCGGTGGATCCCGGGAAGCTTGAGACTCATGGGGCGACTCCTGCAGGACAACCGACGCGCGGACGATACGCCCCGCGCCGAATCACCGGCGCGATCGCTCGAGTCGGTGTCGATTCGGGCCCTGCCGGATCGTTGATGTGGTGAGAGCGGCAAATGGCCGCGGCAGGAAGTTCACGAAAGAGGTCGTTCGAAATGGCGAACTACGTGCTCATCTACCACGGGGGCAAGATGCCCGAGTCCCAGGAGGAGGGAGCCGCGGTTATGCAGGCCTGGAACGATTGGTTCGCGGCGATCGGCGAGGCCGTCGTAGATGGTGGCAACCCGGCATCGAAGACCCGCCGAATCGCTCCCGACGGCTCGGTCACCGACGATGCCAACGGACCATCCGGCTACAGCGTCCTGAAGGCCGACTCGCTGGATGCGGCCGTCGAGTTGGCGAAGGGATGTCCGGTCCTCCAGGGCGGCTCCTCGATCCAGGTCGTCGAGACCTTCGAGGCGATGTAGTTCGCCGCACTCGGGGCGGGCCACGAGCCGGCGGGTCGCGAGACGGCCGTTGGCTCGTGGCCGCTCGGGGGCGCTGCTCGCAGACCCCCATCGGCGCGCGACTCGTGGCCGAGGATGCAGTCACAAGCCCCATCGGCGCGCAGCTCGCGGCCGAGGGGCCACAGACCTGATATCGCCCCCACTGATAGAACCGGGGGTTGGGCGGGCGTTAGGGCACTCGATGTTCCCTGGACCTGGGGTTGCCGGGCACCCTGAGCGTCCGGCGATCGCCCCCATTCGTAGCCCGTTCGTGCATAGCCGGATAAGGAACCGGGCGCCCGGGCTGCTCTCGGTCCTTACGGCTGCGTAACCCCTGCGTTGATCGATGGGGGCGATATCGGTCTGCGGAACGGACGCGTGGTTCCCCCGGCCCTGGCCTGGCCCCGGGGCCTCCATCGGACGAAGCCGTCACACTGTGGCTGATGGCCAACGAATCTCCTTCCAAGCGCAAGAGACGCGCGGCGCGCGCTGAGCTCGGCCCCGGCGCTGGGCCCGTGGCCGACGCTGGGTCCGTGGCCGACGCTGCGTCCGTGGCAGACGCTGAGCTCGTGGCAGACGCTGAGCTCGTGGCAGACGCTGGGTCCGTTGCGGGCGCTGAGCCGGTGGCGCGGCCTGAGCCCGTCGCGAACCCGGCTCCTGAGCCCGCGCCCAACGTCGAGTCTGCGCCGGAACCCGAAGCGGGCGCCTTCGCCGGACTCGGCCTGCCCGAGACACTGCTCGGGACCCTGGCCGCCCTCGGGTACGAGGAACCAACACCGATCCAGGCCGAGGCGATTCCACTCCTCCTTGCGGGGCGCGACCTTCTCGCTCAGGCACCCACCGGGACCGGCAAAACGGCTGCCTTCGCACTGCCGATCCTTTCCGGACTCGAAATCACCCGGGATCGATCCGGCCCGGCCGTGGCCCTCGTCGTCGTTCCGACCCGAGAACTGGCGATGCAGGTGGCGGAGGCATTCCAGACCTACGGCAAGGCGCTCGGCACGCGCGTGGTGCCCGTCTATGGCGGCCAGCCGATCCACCAGCAGCTTCGAGGCCTCAGCCGCGGCGTCGATGTGGTCGTCGCAACGCCAGGGCGCGCCGTGGATCACCTCAAGCGCGGGAGCCTGAACCTCGATTCCGTCCGCTGGGTCGTGCTCGACGAGGCGGACGAGATGCTGGACATGGGGTTCGCCGAGGACCTCGACGTCATCCTGGCCGCGACCCCGAAGGAGCGGCAGACGGCGCTGTTCTCGGCCACGATCTCACCGGTCATCGCAAAGATCGCCAGGCGCCACCTCCGGGAACCGGCCCGGGTCAGCCTGCACGCCGAAAAGGTCGCCAGCGACGGAGTCGCGAAGGTACGCCAGACCGCGTACGTGGTCCGGCGTCCGGACAAGTTGGCGGCCCTGTGCCGGATCCTCGATGTCGAGGATCCCACCTCGGCTCTCGTCTTCGCCCGGACCCGTGGCGAGGTCGATGACCTGGCCGAGGCGCTCAGCGGCCGCGGCCACGACGCCGGTGCCTTGCACGGCGGCCTCGCCCAGGAGGGCCGCGACCGGATCATGGGCCGCTTCCGCGATGGCTCGCTCGACGTTCTCGTTGCCACCGATGTCGCCGCCCGCGGCCTCGATATCGATCACGTCAGCCACGTCGTCAACTACGACGTACCGTCCGATCCCGACCAGTACGTCCATCGCATCGGGCGCACCGGCCGTGCCGGGCGCGAGGGGGTGGCGATCACCCTCGTGGAGCCGCGCCAGCATCGTTTGCTTCGGAACATCGAGGCGGCGACCCGAACGAAACTCTCGATCGAGCGGCTGCCCACCGTGGCGGACCTGCGCGAGCGGCGGGTCGAGGTCCTGCGCGGCAACCTGCGCGAGGCCCTCCTGGCCGGCGACCACGATCGCCTTCGGGGCGTCGTGGAGCCCCTTTCCGAGGAATTCGACCTGGTCGATATCGCGCTGGCCGCGGTCTCACTCGTCGAGGGCGCATCCGGCGGTGCCGATCAGGTCGAATTGGCGCCGGCGTTTCTTCACGATGCGCAACCCTCACGCCCGGGGCCAGGCGGGCGGGGCGGGTTCGGTCCCCGAGACGGACCCGGAGGGCGCGGTGGACCCGGGGGCGCACGTGGTCAGGGCTCATGGGGAGCGCCCGGCGGCCCGGGCGGCGCTGGTCGTCCCGGTCCCGGCGGTCCCGGCGGACGAGGTGGTCCCGCGCCGCGTGGCCCTCGTCCACCTGGCGCGCCACATCCGTCGGTCGCCGACGGGGGCTGGGTTCAGCTGTGGGTCGGTGGCGGCCGGCGAGCAGGCCTGCGCCCGGGCGACCTCGTGGGGGCCATCGCCAACGAGGCCGGCGTCCCGGGCTCCGTGGTCGGCGCCATCCAGATCTTCGATGACTTCGCCCTGGTGGATGTCCAGGCCGCGGTCGCCGATCCAGTCGCCGATGCACTCCGCGGCGCGAAGATCCGCGGTCAGCAGGTTGCCGTTCGGCGGGAGAGGCCGCGCTAGTACGCGGGCGACCAGCGCACCCGCCCGCGGCTGCACAATCCGCCCTCGTCCGGGCGCCGGTTCCCGGGCCTGCACGCTGAGCGTTCACGCGACCCCGTGGAGTCCGCCGGAGGACATGGCCGATCCGTTGGCCTCGGAAACAACACCCTGCCTATTGGGTGACATTCGACCCTTGTGGGCACCCGCGCACAGTCGATAGCATCGTTCCCACATCAACGCAACTGGAGACGTAGCCGTGGCCTTCAACGAGAACATCGTGGCTCTTGCGAAGAAGAATTCGTCGTTCCGTGAGGTGCTGGCCACTGGCCCGCACGCGCAGGTCGTTGTCATGAGCATCCCGCCCGGCGGGGAGATCGGCGAGGAGGTCCACGGCGGAGTGGACCAGGTTCTCGTCTTCGTCGAGGGACAGGGCGAGGCCATCCTGGACGGCGAACGGAGCGGCATAGGCCCCGACCGGCTCGTCCTCGTCCCGGCTGGGACTCGGCACAACTTTGTGAACACCGGGACTGCGGACTTGCGCCTGTACACGGTCTACGCCCCGCCCCAGCACGCTCCGGGCACGATCCATCTGACGAAGGCCGAGGCAGACGCTGCGGAGGAGGGCGAACACTAGGCCACCCGCGGCTGGCTGCGGTCCTTGGCGGCCAGCCCGGACCGGAGGTAGCCTAGGCATCGGCGGATCCCGTACCGCGAGGTGCCTCATTCCCTCTTCAGAAGCCTCCGTTCCGACCCATACTGGCCCGCTGTCCAGCGACGAGCTGCGCCGGATCGACGCCTACTGGCGCGCAGCGAACTACCTGTCCGTCGGGCAGATCTACCTCCTGGACAATCCGCTGCTCCGCGGGCCGCTGCTTCCTGAGCACGTGAAGCCGAGGCTACTCGGCCACTGGGGCACCACCCCGGGCCTCAACTTCATCTACGCCCACATGAACCGGGTGATCCGGAACTGGGACCTCGACGCGATCTACGTCATCGGGCCCGGCCACGGTGGCCCCGCCATCGTCGCCAACGCCTATCTGGAGGGGACGTACACCGAGGTCTACCCGAGCATCACCCGGGATGAGGAAGGGCTGCGAAAGCTGTTTCGCCAGTTCTCGTTCCCCGGCGGGATCCCAAGTCACGTGGCCCCGGAGACACCCGGGTCCATCCACGAGGGTGGCGAACTCGGCTATGCCCTCTCACACGCGTACGGTGCCGCCTTCGATAACCCCGACCTTGTCGTTTGCGCCGTGGTTGGTGACGGCGAGGCCGAGACCGGGCCGCTGGCGACCAGCTGGCACTCCAACAAGTTCCTGAATCCTGCCCGGGACGGCGCCGTGCTCCCCATCCTTCACCTCAACGGGTACAAGATCGCGAACCCCACGGTCCTGGCGCGCATCCCCCAGGACGAGCTTCGAGCCCTGATGGAGGGCTACGGACACAAGCCGTACTTCGTCGAGGGCGACGATCCCGCCACGGTCCATCAGCAGCTGGCCGCCGTCCTCGACACCGTTGTCGAGGAGATCCAGGCGATCCAGAAAGCGGCCCGCGAGGACAACGTGACCGAGCGGCCGCAGTGGCCGATGGTGGTGCTCAAGACACCCAAGGGTTGGACCGGCCCCAAGGAGATCGACGGCAAGCCGGTGGAGGGCACGTGGCGTTCCCACCAGGTGCCGATGGGCGAGGTGCGCACGAACGCCGAACACCGCGCCATCCTGGAAACCTGGATGCGGAGCTATCGACCCGAGGAACTGTTCGACGACGACGGGGCGCTGGTCGCCGAGCTTGCCTCGCTGCCACCCAGGAGCTACCGGCGCATGAGCGCGAACCCGGTAGCGAACGGCGGCGAGCTGCTCCGTGACCTCAGCCTGCCGGACTTCCGCGACTATGCCGTGGACGTGCCGGCACCGGGCGCCACGATATCGGAAGCGACGCGCGTCCTCGGCACCTACCTGCGCGACGTCATCGACCGCAACCGCGAGACGTTCCGCCTCTTCGGACCGGACGAGACGCAGTCAAACCGTCTTGGTGCCGTGTTCGAGGTCACCGATCGCCAGTTCGATGCCAAGATCTTTGCCACGGACGAATTCCAGGCGCCCGAAGGGCGGGTCATGGAGGTCCTGTCCGAGCACCAGTGCCAGGGCTGGCTGGAGGGGTATCTGCTCACCGGTCGCCACGGCCTCTTCAACTGCTATGAGGCCTTCATCCACATCATCGACTCGATGTTCAACCAGCACGCGAAGTGGCTCAAGGTCACGCGGGACATTCCGTGGCGCCAGCCGATCGCCTCGCTCAACTACGTCCTGAGTTCACTCGTGTGGCGCCAGGACCATAACGGCTTCTCGCACCAGGATCCAGGATTCATCGACCACGTGGTCAACAAGAAGGCGGACGTCATTCGCGTCTACCTGCCGCCCGACACCAACACGCTCCTTTCGGTCGGAGATCACTGCCTTCGAAGTCGGAACTACGTGAACGTGATCATCGCCGGCAAGCAGCCCAGCCCGAACTGGCTGTCGATGGATGAGGCGATCGTCCACTGCACCCGGGGAATCGGGATCTGGGACTGGGCCAGCAACGATGGCGATGGCGAGCCCGACGTCGTCATCGCCTGCGCGGGCGACGTTCCGACCCTGGAGGCCCTCGCGGCGGTGGATCTCATTCGACTGCATTTGCCGGAGCTCAGGGTCAGGTTCATCAACGTCGTGGACCTCATGCGCCTCCAGGATGAGAAAGAGCACCCGCATGGGATGTCGAATCCCGAATTCGATTCCCTGTTCACGACCGACAAGCCGATCGTCTTCGCCTACCACGGCTACCCGTGGCTGATCCATCGGCTGACCTATCGCCGGACCAATCATGCGAACCTCCATGTCCGGGGCTATAAGGAAGAGGGCACCACGACGACCCCGTTCGACATGGTCATGCTCAATGACCTCGACCGCTTCCACCTGGTCATCGATGTCATCGACCGGGTGCCGGGCCTCGGCCCGAAGGCGGGCCATGTGCGTCAGCTCATGGTGGACAGGCGAATGGAGGCTCGCGCCTACACCCGGCGCGAGGGCGAGGACGCTCCCGAGATCGCGAACTGGACATGGCCGCAGGCGGCGAGCTGATGACTCCCAGCGGCCGACACGAGCTCCGTTCCGACGGCCTCCCCGACGAGGGACGGATCCTGGTCGTCAATGCCGGGTCGAGCAGCCTCAAGCTGCGCGTGCTCGACGCAAATGACCGGCTTGTCGGGTCCGCCGATCCGCCGCCCCCTCGTGACGCAACCGATGTCGCCGGGGTCGCGGACGCGATCCGCGACCTGGGTGACGTAGCTGCGGTCGGACACCGGATCGTCCACGGCGGCTCGATCTACTCGGGCTCCGTGCGCATCGACGAGAAGGTCGTGGCTCGACTCGAGGCACTGACCGATCTCGCGCCGTTGCACCAACCCAAGTCACTGGCGGCGCTGGCTGCTGTGACAGCCGCCCTGCCGCAGGTGCCGGCCGTCGCATGCTTCGACACTGCCTTCCACTCCACGCTTCCGGCGGCGGCCTCGACGTACGCACTGCCGCATGAGTGGCGCAAGCGCTGGGATCTGCGTCGTTACGGGTTCCACGGCCTGTCCCACGCCTATGCGTCGCGGCGCGCCACCGAGATGCTCGGCCTCCCGGCGGATGGTTTGCGGTTGGTCACGTGCCACCTCGGGGCAGGCGCCTCGCTGGCAGCGGTCCTCGACGGGCGCTCCGTTGAAACGACCATGGGCTTCACGCCCCTGGAGGGCCTGGTGATGGCCACCCGCTCGGGCAGCGTCGACCCGGGGCTCGTGCTGTGGCTGGTCGAGCACGCGAAGATGCCCCCGGCAGAACTTGCCGCGACGCTGGAGCACCGTTCCGGCCTGCTCGGACTCGCCGGAACTGCTGACATGCGGGAGGTCATTGCTGCGATGGAGGCCGGCCGCCACGAAGCCATCCTCGCCCTGGGGGTCTACATCCACCGCCTCCGAGCGGCGATCGCGGCAATGACCGCCTCCCTCGGCGGCCTCGACGCCCTCGTCTTCACGGGCGGCGTGGGAGAGCACGCCCCGGTCGTCCGGGCCCGGGCTGCCGAGGGCCTCGGGTTCCTGGGCGTCGAGCTGGACCCCGCCCGAAACGAAGCGGGTCCGGACGATCGTGAGATCGGCGCCGACGGAGCAGCGGTCCGGGTGCTCGTTCTCGCCGCACGCGAGGACCTCGAGATCGCCCGCGAAGTGCGGAGCGTTCTCGCCTAGAGCCCTGGTTCGCGATGCCGGGCCCTCGGGGACGATGATGCCGGGACCCGGCCGGCGCCGGTCAGGTCACTTGGCACTTGGACCGGCCGGCACGCCGTCCGATGATGTGGCGACAGACCGCAGCCGAGGGGAGCCCGATGACATCAAATGAGACGACGGATCGCGAGGGCGTGCTCGTCTGGGTCGATGCGCGTGAGTCGGTGATCGTGCGATGGGCGGGGGGCGAAGCGGCCATCGAGCGCCGGCTCTCGGATGTACCGCCACGGCGCCGCTCGACGGGGCATGTTCGACACGATCCGCGCACGCGTCACGGAGGTGGCGGTGCGGCGCCCCACGACGCCGGCGAGGGTCGGCGGATTGAGCATCTCAACCGCTTCGTCGATCGAATCGCCGCGGAAGTCACGGAGGACGACGACATTCTCCTGATCGGGTCGGGGCAGGTGCGGGAGCTCGTTGCGAGCCGTCTCCGAGAGGCCGATCTCCAGGCGCACCGAAATCGGCAGCTCACTGTCGATCCCGCCGGCCGACTCACCGATCCGCAGCTCGTGGCGCGGTTGCGGGCGCACCTCCTCGCAAGCCCCGAGCGTATCGCGGTCGGATGAGCAACATCACGACCCCCCCACTGACCCCGCCGGCCCCGCCCCGGGGCGTGCTCCGATGGCTCCTGAGCGCGCCCAAGTACCTGTTCCGGGCTGGCCTCGGGTTCCTCCTCGGCCATCGGTTTCTGCTCCTCGTCCACGAGGGTCGCCGGACCGGCAAACTCCACGAAACGCCGCTCGAGGTGATCCGATACGACGCCGCCACGCGCGAAGCCGTCGTTGCCGCGGGATGGGGCCGGAAGACGCAGTGGCTTCACAACGTCGAGGCCGGACTGGCCAAGGAAATCCGGATCGGCCGCGATCGCTTTACGCCGACCTATCGACTCCTCGGGGTCGATGAAGCGGCCACCCTGCTGGAGCACTACGAGCGTCACAGCGGGATGCCGAAGTCACTCGTCCGGAAGGTCCTCAGCCGCCTGCTCGGGTGGCGCTACGACGGATCGGAGGTCGCGCGCCGACGCGCTGCCTCGCAGGTGCCACTCCTGAGCTTTCGGCCGGCCGACTGACCTGACTCGTCGGCGCTGACGGCGAGGCGGAAGCGACCCGGACTGGCTAGTTCCCTGTGCTCGCGATGCGCTCCAACGGCACGTTCCAGCCGATCAACTCGCAGCCGAGGTAATGCGGCGAACGCTCGCCGGGCGTGCAATCCGGGCAGCCCCAGTACGTGAGACCGCCCTCGTCCGGCAGGAACGCGATGTCGCAAGTGTTCTCGGATGGATCGCAGGTTCGTCCGTGGCAGCCGCAATCGCAGTGGGCCCAGTGCGCGCAGGTGCACGTCGCAGTCGGCGACGGAGGCCGCAGAACACTTGACGGAAACGGGCTCGGCTCCAGCATCTGGTGCTCCTGATCACGCCCATCGTTGGCGGTGGATCGATTGGACGGCCGATTTCATTGTCGCCCGGCCGTCAAATGAGCACGAAGCGAGGGCTCTCAAGCCACGGGCCGCTGCCGGTATCTCCGCCGCGTTTCCGACCCGCTGGCTACGTCAGCCGCTGACGAGCCTGCCGATCACGATCCCGGCGAGCGCGGCGGCACCGGCGATCGCCAGGGTCTGGGTCGCGGTCAGCAACAGGCTCTTGCGGGCGATGATCCCACGGCCGATTCCCAGGGCGAGGAGCAGCGCCGCCGTGACCACCAGCGCGACGATCCGGGCCGTGTCGATGTCGAAGATGACGAAGGGGATCACGGGG
>JBBQMH010000018.1:0-30073 GCA_038328755.1 Candidatus Limnocylindrales bacterium | reverse complement strand
GCGGACGAGGTGTTCGACATTCTCGGCGTACCAAGGGACGCGGGCTGGTACATGCACGGAGTGGTCCCGATGGGCTATCCGACCGGCAAATGGGGAATCGCACCCCGCACGCCGGTTCACGAGGTCGCCGCGCGCAATCGTTGGGATGGTGAGCTCGGGTTCGCCGTTCCGACGCCGTTGTGGGCGGGAGCTCCATCCACGGACTTCGTACGCCGCCTTCCATGACCGGTAGGCCATGATCGGAGGCTGCTACGCTCTCCGTTCCTCCGGACCTCGGGGGGTGGAGGAGGGTTCCAGACGTGGCTGACCGCACGAAGTACATCCTGGACGAAGATCACATCCCAACCGCCTGGTACAACATCGTGGCGGACCTCCCGGTGGCGCCTCCGGCAGTGCTCCATCCGGGTACGGCGCTGCCGATCGGTCCGGACGACCTTTCACCGCTCTTCCCGATGGAGCTGATCAAGCAGGTCGTCAGCCAGGACCGCGAGATCGAGATCCCGGAGCCGGTCCGCGAGGCGTACCGGCTCTACCGCCCCAGCCCACTCTTCCGCGCCCATCGCCTCGAGAAGGCCCTCGGCACCCCTGCTCACATCTACTACAAGTACGAGGGCGGGAGCCCGTCGGGCAGCCACAAACCGAACACGGCGCTGCCGCAGGCCTTCTACAACAAGGAAGAGGGGGTCAAGCGGTTGGCGACCGAGACGGGGGCCGGCCAGTGGGGGAGTGCCCTGGCGTTCGCTGGGGCCCACTTCGGCCTCGACGTCAAGGTCTACATGGTCCGCGCCAGCTACGACCAGAAGCCGTACCGCCGCAATCTCATGGAGGTCTATGGAGCCGAGATCGTGGCGAGTCCGAGCCGCGACACGGAGTACGGACGCAAGGTGCTCGAAGAACAGCCCGACCACACGGGCTCACTCGGACTGGCGATCAGTGAGGCCATCGAGGACACCGTCACCCACCCGGGCACGAAGTACTCGCTCGGCTCGGTCTTCGACTTCGTGCTGCTCCACCAGACGGTCATCGGCCTGGAGGCGATGAAGCAGATGGCAATGGCCGGCGAGGAGCCCGACGTCATCATCGGCTGTGCCGGCGGCGGCTCGAACTTCGCCGGGCTGACCTTCCCGTTCATCGGGCGCGGCCTGCGCGGCGGCCCCAAGCCACGGATCATCGCCGTCGAGCCGGAAGCAGCCCCATCCCTGACCCGTGGCGCCTACCGCTACGACTTCGGTGATACAGCCCGGATGACCCCGCTGGTCAAGATGCACACCCTTGGCCACGACTTCATCCCGGAGCCGATCCACGCTGGCGGGCTCCGCTATCACGGGATGTCGCCGATCGTTTCGCTGCTCAAGGAGCAGGGGCTCATCGAGGCCCAGGCCATCCACCAGCGGGCGACGTTCGAGGCCGGCGTCCAGTTCGCGCGGACGGAGGGAATCCTGCCCGCGCCCGAACCGACCCACGCGATCAAGGTCGCGATCGACCAGGCCATCGAGGCCCGCGATGAGGGTCGCTCGCGGGTGATCCTGTTCAATCTGTGCGGCCACGGCCACTTCGATCTCTCGGCCTACGAGCGGTACCTGTCCGGGAAGCTCGAGGACTACGAGTACCCGGCCGCAAAGGTCGAAGAGGCGCTCAAGGCACTGGCGGGTCTCCCGGTCGGCTAGGCCCGGCTGCAGGCCGTTCCGGGCCGCTTGACTCATGGCGATGAGTCAGATAGCCTCAGGGCAATGACCAAACGACTCCAGGTCCTCCTCGACGACGAGGAACTGCGTGAGATCCAAGCACTCGCGCGCCGCCGCCGACAGACGACCGCGGCGTTCGTGCGCGACGCGCTCCGCGAGGCCCGAATGGCGGCGGAGTATGCCCTCCCGGAAACCAAGCTGCGCGCCGTGCGCGAGGCGGCGGCCCACACCTATCCCAGCGGAGACATCGAAGACCTGTTGGCCGAGATCGAACGGGGCTACCTCGCCGACGGCCGGACCGAGGCGGACCCGGCGGTCTCGTGATCCTCGTCGACTCGAACATCCCGATGTACCTCGTCGGCGCCGAGCATCGAAACAAGCACGCAGCCAGATCGGCGCTGGAGGCCGCTATCGAGGCGGGCGAGCGCCTCGTCACCGACGCCGAGGTACTCCAGGAGATCCTCCACCGGTACGTCGCCATCGACCGACGGGAGGCCATCGAGCCGTGCACGGAGGCTCTGCTCGGCGTTGTGGACGAGGTCTACCCCGTGGAACTCGAGGATATACGTCGCGCCTCGGCGATCGTCCGATCGAGCGTGCTCACGACCCGCGATGCACTCCATCTCGCGATCATGAATCGACGCGGCATCACGCGAATCCTGACCTTCGACCGCGCCTTCGATTCGGTCCCGGGGATCATCAGGCTCGGCGGCTGACGATCGCGTTGACGCCTGCCTTCTACGACCTCGGGTAGAGTGGACCGGGAGTCGGACCGAACGTCCGGCCCATGGCATCTGGGGGTCTCGAGATGGACGAACAGGACATTCGCGACCAGGCTGAGGCGCTCTGCGTCGCCATCGTCGCCGGTGACATGGACCAGGTGGCGACCCACTTCAGCGAGGAGCTGCGCCGGAACCTGGGCGAGGTCGTGGCGTTGCTGCCGCTGCCCTGCACCGAGGCAGCCATCGAGTCAATTGATCGGGGCGGGTCTGCTGCCGTCACTGTCACCCTGCGCCTCGTCGGCGAGACCGAGGAAATCCAGATCGTGACCCGCTGGAAGGATCGCGACGGCACCCCAACGGTGATCGAGGCGAGCCACCTGAGCCGGACCGAGATGGACGCACCATCCGGTGAAGGTCAAGATTCCGACTCGACCGAAGCAGACGCCGGTGGCGACGGCGGGGCATGAGCCAGGGCTGGCGCGCGGCGACTGCGATTCAGCTACCGCATCGGCTCGATCCCGCACGGTAGGATGGTGCGCATGCCCTGCCTGCAGTTCGACCTGACCGTCACCGCGCGGGGCGCCCTGTGAACTGCACGAACTGTGGCGCCGACAATGCGCCCGGCCAGCGATTCTGCGGCGAGTGCGGCACCCGCCTCGCGACCGCCTGTCCATCCTGTGGCGCTTCCAACGCGCCCGGCCAGAAGTTCTGCGGCGGCTGCGGGTCCCGGGTGGACAGCCTCTCACCGGCGGGCGCAGGCGCACCAAGCGCAGGCACTGGTGCGGACGGGTCGGGCAGCCACGGGGCAGCCGCCTACCCCACGGCCCCGGTCGCGGAACGCCGAGTCGTCTCCGTGCTCTTCGCCGACCTCGTCGGTTTCACGCCGTTCGCGGAGGAGCGGGACAGTGAGGACGTTCGAGAGACGCTGACGCGCTACTTCGATCTCGCCACGGAAGTCGTCGTTCGCTACGGTGGGACGGTCGAGAAGTTCATCGGCGACGCCGTGATGGCCGTCTGGGGGACGCCGACGGCGCGCGAAGACGACGCCGAGCGTGCCGTCCGTGCGGGCCTCGATCTGCACGACGCCATTCGCGGCCTCGGTGAGGGGATCCAGGCACGGGTCGGGGTTCTGACCGGCGAAGCCGCGGTCACCCTCGGCGCCACGAACCAGGGCATGGTCGCGGGTGACATCGTCAACACCGCCGCCCGAATCCAGTCCGTGGCCCCACCGGGCACCGTTCTGGTCGGAGAGACCACGTCTCGCGCTGCCAGCGCGGCCATCGTCTTCGAGGAGATGGGGGAGCAGGCGCTCAAGGGCAAGGCGGCTCCCGTGCCAGTGTGGCGTGCGGTTCGCGTGGTCGCGGAGCGCGGCGGGCGGGGACGAACCGACGTCCTCGAGGCGCCCTTCGTCGGTCGCGATGATGACCTCCGACTGATCAAGGAGCTGTTCCACGGGACCGCACGAGACGGTCGGACCAGGCTCGTGTCCATCACCGGCATCGGCGGGATCGGCAAAAGCCGGCTGGCCTGGGAATTCGAGAAGTACATGGACGGGCTCGTCCAGCTGGTCTGGTGGCATCACGGTCGATCGCCGGCCTACGACCAGGGCCTTCCGTTCTGGCCGCTTGGCGAAATGGTTCGCGGGCGCTGCGGTCTGGCCGAGACGGACGACGAGGCGACCACGCGGGCGAAAGTCGCCGAAGCGGTTGCCACCCATGTCCCGGACGAATCGGAACGAGCCTGGATCACCTCCGCCCTGCTTGCCCTGTTGGGTGTCGAGGATGCGTACGTCGATGGGCGGCAGTCGTCACCCGAGGAGCTGTTCGCAGGTTGGCGGACATTCTTCGAGCGGCTGGCCCTGACTGCGCCGGTGGTCATGGTCTTCGAGGACCTCCACTGGGCGGACCCGGGCACACTCGATTTCATCGATCATCTGCTCGACTGGGCGAAATCGATCCCTCTGACGATCGTCACCCTCGCCCGGCCGGAGCTGCTCGAACGTCGAACCGACTGGGGCGCGGGGCGACGGAACTTCGTCAGCCTGTCTCTGGAGCCGCTGCCCGAACCGGCCATGCGGGCCCTGCTCGCCGGACTCGTGCCCGGTCTCCCGGGGACGGCTGTCCAGGTGATCGTGGCGCGTGCCGACGGCATCCCGCTCTACGCCGTTGAGACCGTTCGGATGCTGGTTGCGGAACGGCGTCTCGAAGAGCGGGACGGCGTGTACGCGCCAGTCGGCGATCTGACCGATCTGGCCGTTCCGGACTCACTGACCGCTCTGATTGCGGCCCGCCTCGATGGACTGGATCCGGCCGACCGCGCTCTCCTCCTCGATGCTGCGGTGCTCGGCCAGAGCTTCACGCCGGCCGGTCTCGCCGCGGTCTCCGGTCTGGACACGGAGGTCCTGGAGCCGCGCCTCCGGGCGCTCGTTCGCCGCGAGATCCTGACGCTGGCGGCCGACCCGAGATCTCCGGAACGCGGGCAGTACGCCTTCGTCCAGGCCCTGATCCGAGAGGTCGCCTACAACACGCTCGCGAAGCGCGATCGAAAGGACCGCCACCTCGCCGCTGCGCGATTCTTCGAAGCGCTCGGGATGGAGGAGCTCGCGGGCGCCCTGGCCGGCCACTATCTGGCTGCGCACGAGCTTGCCGCGGAGGGCCCCGAGGCCGATGCACTCGCGGCCCAGGCGCGCATCGCCCTGAAGGCGGCCGCCGATCGCGCCGCCTTGCTCGGTTCACCCACGCAGGCGGTCCGGCTGCTCGATCAGGCACTGCTGGTCACGACGGCTCCCGAGGAACAGGCCGACCTGCTGGAGCGCGCCGGCGACCTCGCCAGCCTCGCAGCCGACCACGATGCTGCCGCTGCTCACCTGGAACGAGCGCTCGAACTGGTCCGCGCGGCGGGCGATCAGCGACTGGTGCTGCGCGTGACGTCCGCCCTCGTCCATGTGCTGCTCAACGGAAAGCGAGGTGATCAGGCAGGCGCACTCCTCGACGCGAACCCGGTGCCGCCTGAGCTGGCAAGTACACCTGAAGGTGCCTCGCTCGACGGCCAGCGCGCCCGTGCAGCATTCTTCACCGAGGAGCCGCGGAAGGCCATCGAGATTGCGGAGCGCGTTCTGGAAGTGGCCGAGCACCTCGATCTCGTGCCGCTCCTGGCCGACGTGCTGGTGACCAAGGGGTCGGCGCTGGGACAGCTCGGGCGAGTTCGCGAGGCGATCGCCGTCATTGATGCCGGGCGCTCACTCGCCGAGGCTGCCGGCCTTACCTTCATTGCCCTGCGAGCGATGAACAACGTCGGTAGCTGGCTCAGCCTGGTCGACATCCGTGCCGCCATGACGCTCGCCCGCGAGGGGCTGACGCTCGGACGCCGGCTCGGCCAGAAGGGCTGGGTCTATGCGTTTGCCGGCAACCTGGGGTACTACGCGTTCGTCGTCGGCGAGTGGGACCTGTGCCGGAAGGAGCTCGAGTCGACGCTCGCGGACGTCGGGGACCCTGCCGATCGGGGTCTGCTCATCAATAACCTGCTCAACCTCCGGATCGTCCGAGGGGAGCCCCACGATGAACTTCGGTCCGAGTTGAACCACATTGTGCAGACTCTCCCGGAGCAGAGCTGGAAGGCCCTCCTGCTCGAGAGCGATGGCTGGGCAGCGTTCGCCATCGGAGATCACGCGGCCGCCAACCGCACCTGGCGCGAGATGGCCGATCTATCGCCCTCGGGCGCGGCCTCTTCGCTCGTCCTTTCGGCGCGCGCCGCGATCATGGCGCGCGATGCGGATGCGGCGGCCGTCGATGTCGCCCGCCTCGACGCACTGGGTGTGCACGGACCGATCATCGAGGCCAACCGGGCGGAGATCCGGGCCGGGATTGCCGGACTCCGCGGTGAACACCAGCGGGCCTTTACTGGCTATCGCGAAGCGAGCCGCTTCTGGCGAGCCGGTGAGTTGCGATTCGACGAGGCCCTGGCCGGATTGGCGATGGTCCGGACGCTCGGACCCGATGAGCCGGACGTCCGCACCGCGGCCGCGACGGCCCGGTCGACGTTCGAGCGTCTCGGTGCGCGGCCGCTGCTGGCCCAGCTGGACGCGCTCATGGCTGTCGACTCCAGCGAGTCAGCCGCGCCTGAACCCAATTCCGGGCTGGGCACCGCGTCCACCGCCGGCCGAAACGCCTGAAGCCCGCGGCGCTCACGACCCGACCGGCCCGCCCGCTTGGGCCAAATGACCCTTCCGCGATCTCGCCGACGGGGCGACGGTTGGTGGAACAGCCGGTACCGTAGGACTGGCGGTCGCCTTGGCGCCAGACGAGCCGACGGACCCCACGACGGGTTCGTCCTGAGTGAGAAATGAGGTTCCGATGAACAAGAGCAGCGTGCTGGAGGCATCGGTCGCGACCGCAGAACTGCGGATTGGTGATCGCGTCCTCGAATTGCCGATCGAGTCGGCCACGCAGGGGCAGGACGCGGTCAACATCGCCGCGCTCTTCAAGGACGCCCACTTGACGACCCTCGACTACGGGTTCGCCAACACCGCCGCGACGAAGAGCGCCATCACCTACCTCGATGGCGAGGCCGGGATCCTGCGCTACCGCGGCTACCCCATCGAGCAGCTGGCCGAGGAGTCCACGTTCCTCGAGACCGCCTATCTCCTGATCTACGGTGAGCTCCCGACGCCGGACCAGCTCGATATCTGGGTTGACAGCATCAAGAAGCACACCCTGCTCCACGAGGAGTTCAAGCGCTTCTTCGACGGCTTCCCGATGGATGCCCACCCGATGGGGATCCTGGCCTCGGCGGTCAGCGCCCTCTCGACGTTCTATCAGACCTCGGTTGACCCGCACGACCCCAACGACGTCGAGATCAGTACGATCCGGCTCATCGCCAAGATGCCGACCATCGCGGCGTGGGCCCACAAGAAGTCGATCGGGCAGCCGTTCATCTACCCGGACAACTCCCTCGACTACGAGGGCAACTTCCTGCGGATGATGTTCGCAACCCCCGCGGAGCCGTATGCGGTGCCGGAAGTGGCACAGAAGGCCCTTCGGACGCTCTTCATCCTCCATGCCGATCACGAGCAGAACTGTTCGACCTCCACGGTTCGCCTGGTCGGATCGAGTCTCGCCAACCTCTACGCCTCGGTCTCGGCGGGTGTCGCCGCGCTGTGGGGTCCACTCCACGGCTGCGCCAACCAGGAAGTGCTCGAGATGCTTAACGCCATCGTCCGTGACGGCGGTGATGTCGGGCGATCGATCGACCGGGCCAAGGATCGTGACGATCCGTTCCGGCTGATGGGCTTCGGACATCGCGTCTACAAGAACTACGACCCGCGCGCGCAGATCATCAAGGCCGCCGCCCACGATCTGCTGGGCGAGCTTGGCGCCGACGACGAGCTTCTCCGGGTTGCGCTGGAGCTCGAAGAGGTCGCCCTTCGCGATCCGTACTTCGTGGATCACAAGCTCTACCCGAACGTGGACTTCTACAGCGGCCTGATCTATCGAGCCCTTGGGATCCCCACAGATATGTTCACCGTGATGTTCGCCATCGGGCGCCTGCCGGGCTGGATCGCCCAGTGGCGGGAGATGATGGTGGACCCGGGGTTCCGGATCGGCCGCCCGCGCCAGCTCTACGTTGGAGAACCCGAGCGAGCCTACGTGCCCGCCGCCAAGCGGTAGCAGATCCCGTCGGTCGGCCGGCAGGTTCGGCAAGCCGGCATCGATTCTTCATGAGCATGCCACGCGGGGTCCCTCGCCCATAGGACCTTTGGTTGGGGTCCGGAATGGTCCTGTTGGGTCGTGGTGCGCTGCGGTGTCCTCGGGCCACGATGGGCGACCTGATGCAGACCACGCCGCACGCCATGCCCACGACGCTCCTTGCCCACGGTGGCCGCTGGTTTACCGCGTCCATGACCGCGATCATGCTCGTGCTCCTTGCGGTGGCTCCGATCAGTGCCGCCACGCAGACCATGGCACCCGCGTGTTCCGGCGTGAACATTCGCACCGGGCCGACCACGGGTGCCGCGATCAAGGTATCGCTGAGCCAGTCGAACACGCTCACCGTCTCAGGCACGGTGACCGGATCGTCATGGGGCGCCAGTTGCCCGACCTGGAAGAGCGGCGCCGGATGGTACGTCGTCACGGCAATCAACGGCCAGCCCGTCAGTTCGCGCTATGGGGCCAGCGTCCTGTATGCGGCGACCGGAGTGCTTACCGCCGCTTCATCTGCGGCCTCAGTTGATACGTCCACATCCGGCGCGGCGCCCGCCGCCGTGACGACCGTGGCGGTGCCCGCACCAACTCCGACGACGACCCCAGCCGGGGCAACCACGGCGACTCCTGCCCCGAATTCGACCTATGTTCCGGCCTGCTCCGGGATCAACCTCCGAACCAGCCCCACCACGAACTCGACGGTCGCGGTGAAACTCGGGATTACCAGCACGATCACTGTGCTCGGAGTCGTCACGGGTTCCGCCTGGCGAACCACCTGTCCGACCTACAAGGCAGCCTCTACCTGGTACGCGGTCACGGCGGTCAACGGTCAGGCGGTCAGTGCCCGCTACGGCGTCAGCGTCATCTATGCCGCGACCGGGATCCTCAACCTGGTTCCGAACTCCACGGCCGCGACGCTCCCATCGACTGACACGGTCACCGTGGTCCCTGCCGCGCCAACCCCGGTCCCTGCGCCAACCCCGACGCCAGCTGCGCCAGTTGCCCCTGCGTCCGCGCCGGCCACGAATCTTTTTGTCCCCGGCTGTGATGGCATCAACCTCCGGACGAGCACCTCGACCAGCTCCAGCGTCAAGGTCAGGCTTCCCTTCGCCAGCACCCTCACCGTCAGCCGGACGGTCACCGGATCCTGGTGGCGAGCCACTTGCCCGACGGCCACCTCCGGCACGGGCTGGTATTCGATCAAGGAGATCAACGGACAGTCCGTCAGCCAGCTGTACGGCGTCTCGACGCTCTACGCGGCGACCGGCATCCTGGCCGCTGCCCCGGCGTCAACGGTTCCAGCCCTCTCGGTCGTGTTCCCCGCACCCACTTCCCCGACCAATCCGGTCGCAGCCCCGACCACCTCGACCGCGGTCGGCCCGTTCACCATGTTCTACGGTCGCGGCTATGGGCACGGCGTCGGGCTGTCCCAGTACGGTGCCCAGGGCCGAGCGCTTGCGGGCCAGGCCGCGCCGGAGATTCTCGCCCACTACTACGCCGGAACGACGATTGGGGCGATCTCAGTCGACACAGCGATCCGCGTGAAGGTCCTCGACACGTTCGTGCCGACCGCCACCAAGCCTCTGCTCATCTTCGGGCGAGGCGGCTCGTGGACCGTGACCAGCGTGTCCGGCGACCTCGCCGCCGATGCGACCCTGCGCCTCTACCAGCCGGCCGGGACATCTCCCTGGCGGCTGGTGCTGGCCTCCTCCACCGGCGCCACGCTATTCGATGGCCCGGCTCCGACCGACTTCCGCGTCGCACCATCGAGCGACACGACGACGATCCAGCTCTTCTCGAAGCCATCCACCTACGATCTCTACCGCGGCACACTTCGGGTCCGCATCCTCGGTTCCACCATCGACGTCATCAATGAATTGCCGCTCGAGTCGTACTTGCGTGGCGTCGTGCCGTCCGAAATGCCGACCGCCTGGCCGGTCGAGGCGCGCGTTGCCCAGACGATCGTGGCTCGATCCTACGCAGCCAATCACCTCGCGTCGGGTGGAACGTTCGATGTCTACGACGACACGCGGTCTCAGGTCTACCTCGGCGTCCGCAACGAGAAGCCGGACGCGGACTCGGTCATTGTCGCGACCGCTGGCCAGGTCCTGATGACCGGCGGATCCATCGCCAATGCCCTGTTCCACTCCGCCGATGGCGGCGCCACCGAGAACAACGAAAATGTCTTCGTCTCCTCGACCGGTGCCAAAGTGGCAGCCGTGACCAGCTACCTGCGTGGATCGTCCGACCGCGATCCGAACGGCGTGTCCTACGACGCCCGCTCGCCCTACGCCACCTGGCAGACCGCGAGCTACAGCACGAGCCAGCTGTCCGCGATGTTCAGCATGGATTGGCGGACGAACGTCGGCGCGATCTCCGCGTTCGACTTCACCAACCGCGGCGTCTCTGGCCGACTGATCAGCGTCACGCTCTATGGATCGACCGGATCGAAGACGGTCTCCGGCAGTGTCTTCGTCTCGGTCTTCAACGCCAACTGCCCGTCGTCTGATCCGATCCTGCGAGGAACCCTGCTGGACGTCGCGCCCATCCCGTGATGGGTCCCGCGCCGGGCTGACGCGCCGCGCGCGGCTGACGCTCCGCGCGCGGCTGACGCTCCGCGCGGCCTGACGCTCCGCGCGGGCCATCTCGCCGCGCGCGGCTGACGCGCCGCGGGCCATCTGCCGCGCGAGCCAGGCGCCGCGGGCCATGCGCCGCGCGGGCCATCAGCCGCGCGGGCCATCTGCCGCGGGCCATCAGCGCCATTTCGTGCCAGATATCCATGGCCCGACTTCTCGACGAAAATGTGTTGCCTAGCAGTCACCGTGCGACTCAGTGGCCACGAAGTCGTCAGCGCGTGATGCACCGTGAACTCCAGTGTGCGGACACGGCCGACCGAGCGGCCGCCCACAAGTCATCCGGCGAATATCTGACACGGAACGAGTACCTACCGGGACACGACTGCCCTGGGACGCGGGACTGCCCCGGGCCACGACGCCCCGGACCGACTCGCCGCGCGCGGCTGACGCTCCGCGCGGCCTGACGCTCCGCGCGGCCTGACGCTCCGCGCGGGCCATCTGCCGCGGGCCATCTGCCGCGGGCCATCTGCCGCGCGGGCCATGCGCCGCGGGCCATCTGCCGCCATCAGCGCCATTTGCCGCGGGCCATCTGCCGCCATCAGCGCCATCTGCCGCGGGCCATCTGCCGCGGGCCATCTGCCGCGGGCCATCTGCCGCGCGGGCCATGCGCCGCGGGCCATCTGCCGCCATCAGCGCCATTTCCTGCCAGATATTCATGGCCCGACTTCTCGACGACGATGGGTTGCCCAAGCAGTCACCGTGCGACTCAGTGGCCACGAAGTCGTAGTCGCGTGATGCACCGTGAACTCGAATGTTGGGACACGGCCGACCGGACTTCCGCCCACTAGTCATCCGGCGAATATCTGGCACGGAACGAGTAGATACCGGGGCGACGACGACTGCCCTGGGACGCGGGACTGCCCTGGGACGCGGGACTGCCCCGGGCCGCGGAACTGCCCCGGGCCGCGGAACCGCCCCCGGCCGCTCCCGGAAACGGGCCCGAAAGCCGCCCCTGCTATCGTCATCACATGGACGGCGCAGGGGAGCGGCGGGCGCCGCGACCCGGACAGGACGACCCCATCGCTTCGATCTGGCTCGGTCGGATCGCGTATCGCGATGCCTGGGATCTCCAGAAGCGACTGGTCGATGCTCGCGTGGCCGGAACGATCCAGGACACGCTGCTCCTTCTCGAGCACGACGCCGTCCTGACACTCGGTCGCCAGGCCGATGATTCGCATGTTCTGGCCACCCCCCGCGAGCTCCGGAAGCGCGGGATCGAGGTCATCCGGGTGGAACGCGGCGGTGAGGTGACCTATCACGGTCCGGGACAGCTGGTCGCCTACCCGATCCTTCGACTGGGTGACCGCGGGATCCTCCTCCGACCGCTGGTCCGCGCCCTCGAGGAGGCGATGATCGAGACCGCGGCTGTGCTTGGCATCGAGGCAACGCGGCGCGACGGTCACCCGGGTTGCTGGATCGTGGACCCATCTGGCCGCCGTCCAGCGCGCAAGATCGGCGCCCTGGGGATCCGGGTCGAGCGTGGCGTGAGCTACCACGGGATCGCACTGAATATCGCGCCAGACCTACGCGATTTCGAGTTCATCAACCCGTGCGGGATCCCCGGGGTCGTGTCCACCTCGATCGCGGAGGAGCTGGGGCGGACCGCCGAGCCGCCCTCGACCGACGTCGTTCAACGCGCTGCCGAGACGTTCGCCGCGGCATTCGGCCGCGCGCTCGGGGCCCCGCTGACGTGGGTCTCACGCGACGAGCTGGAGCAGGCGCTCCCGGGAGCGGTCCAAGACCCGGGAGACACCGAGGCCATGCCCGCCGGCGATGCGCCCACCGGGGCCGTGCCCGCCGGCGACGCGTCCGCCGGCGATGCGACGCCGCGCGTCATTGCTGGGGTCGTCTAGCGTGGCGGCCGGGCTGTTCGAGTTGCGCAAGGATCCCATCACAAATTGGTGGGTGGCAACGATTGTCGACCGCGCCTTTCACCGGGATCGATTCGCCCGCCACGCGGAGCAGATCGACGACGGCAACGATTGCCAGAACTGCCGCCTTCCGGAGGGTGACGGGGTCAGGCTCCGGGTCCTCAAGGACTACGCATTCCACGTCGTGGGCACCGAGGCCGCTGCCCGTGAGCTTGACCAGCAGTTCGCCCAGGTTGCCCTGACCAGCGCGGGCGCCGCCGGCAGCTGGCGAGCCATGGTCGCTCCCCCGGGCGAACATCGACCGCTCCACCAGGTCGGGGTCGCGGTGATCGAAGCACTCGTCGCCGGCGCTCGCGACGCGATCGTGGCGGCGCGCACGGCGAACCTGACGGACTACGTCCAGGTGGTCCAGAACTGGGGGGCGCAGGCCGGTGCCCGGACCAACCACCTCTGCTTAGAGATGTACGACCTTCCGCAGATCCCGCATCGAATTGCGGAGGAGCTCGGCGGTGCCGCGAGGTTTGTCATCCGGGAGGGGGAGTGTCCGTATTGCCGCCTCGTCCGTGACATGACCCGGGCGCCCGATCGACTCGTCTGGCAGGACGCCGACAGCGTCGCATTTGCGCCGTGGGCATCGCGGTCCGCCTTTGAGCTGTGGATCGTTCCGCGCCGCCACGACGCGGATTTCGGGCGGGCCACGGACCCGGACATCGCCGCCACCGCGTCGGCCCTGCGGCACGTCCTCGCCCTGCTCGCGCGCACGCTCGACGGTCCCCCCTACAACCTGGTGCTGCACACCGCGCCGCTCCGTGAACGCGTGGATGCCACGTACCACTGGCATTGGGAGCTCCACCCGCGGCTCCGCGACATCGCGGGACTCGAACTCGGAACCGGCCTGCCGGTGAATCCTGTTTCGCCGGAGGACGCGGTCGAGGAGCTGCTCGCGCAGGCCGGAGGCGGCGGCGCGGAGGCCCCAATTTGAGATCGAAGCGTCACAACGGCGGACCCTGCCTCGTCCCTCGGCATGGCGGCCCGCATCCTGATTCCGTTGCGCCGCCGCCCGTCAGGGAAGGTTCTGATTGTTCAGTCGTGGCTGGCCCCGAGCCTTCGCCATCACGTCCCCAGCGCTGCTGCGGCTCGGTTCGGACGAGCCGATGAGCGATACCTGGGACCGGAAGTCTGCTGGGGCGTTCACGGAGGCGCTGTTCGCCCGGCACCAGGGCGAGATCTTCGCCTACCTCCTCAGGATGGTCCGCGATCCGGAGCTCGCCGCCGACCTGGAACAGGACGCGTTCGTCAAGGCATACCGGGCCTACGACACCCTCGAGAAGGACGAGAACGCCCGTGCCTGGCTGTACCAGATCGCGCATCGGGTAGCGCTCGATCACATTCGGCGCCAGAAACTCGTCCGCTTCCTTCCGTTCACTGGTGAATCCGCGGGCACGTCGCCATCGGCCGAGCGGATCGCGATGGATTCGCGCCTCTCCGGGCCACTCGAGCGAGCCATGTCCCGTATTCCAGATCGCCAGCGGGCGGCTCTGCTGATGGCCGAGATCCATGACCTGACCGGCCAGGAACTTGCCACGGCCCTCGGGGTCAGCCACGTGGCCGCGCGAGCGCTCCTGACACGTGCGCGCGAATCCCTGCGGCAGGCGTTGGCGGCCGAGCAGGCCGCCGAGACCGCCTCGGAGGCCGAGCGTGACATCGCGTTTGCGCAACGCGGCGGGCGCGGCCGATGACGTTGCCGTTCCGGCGCCGGCACAACGACCAGGAGACGTCGCACGACCGTGCCCGCGCATTGATTGCGGCCGGGTTCACGGAGCCGGTGGACCAAGGCAGCAGCGCCTGGCTGGAGGATCATCTCGCCGGATGTGCCGAGTGTGTCGCCGATCGGGATGCCTGGGCTGCCGATCGAGGACTGTTCGAGGCATTGCGCTCGGCGAATCCACGGCCGCCGCGCGACCTGTGGGCCCGGACGTCGGTGGCCCTCGAGCGGGAGGCTAGACGTCGAGCTCGTGGTACGAGGCTGGCGCGGCCAGCGGGCTTCCCGCGGACCAGGCGGGTGCCGTCCGGCGCTGCGTCGGGCCTGTTGGTCGTTGCCGTCGTCGTCGTGGCTAGCCTGATCTCCTGGAGCGGCATCCCGCTCGGGCCTGCGGGCAGCGACCTCTCCGGCGGGACCGGGGGCCCTGAGCCAACGCCGCTGAACGTGGTCGCATATGCCCTGGCCTGGGTCCAGACCGGAGCGGACGGCGGCTACGAGTTCCGCCGCGCGAGCGTGGACAGCGTCTGCCAGGATCCACGTGCTGCATGCGCGACACTGGACGGGGGCACGTCCACCAGACTCGCTCTGACCAACGCCCCACGGGCCGTGGTCCAGTCCCCGACAGGACGCCAGATCGTGGTCGTGACGTCGTCCGATTCGAGCGGCGGAACGGAGATCCTGGTGGTCAACGTGCCGCCACTGCCAACCGACGAACCCGGTCCGACACCTTCTCCCACGTCCGCCAGCCAGGCCTCGCCGAGCGGGTTGCCACCAACGGCGCTCCCGACGCCGACCCGTACGGCCACCCCGGCCCCGATCTCGAGCCAAACGCCAACCCCGAGTCCGACGACCGCGGCTGAGGTCTCGGAGGCCCCGTCTGCCTCCCCCGAGCCGGTAGCCGGCCTCTCGATCATCTCGGGGGTGGTGGTCGTTGGTGACGCCGCCTATTCACCAGACGGCGAATGGTTGGCGTTCTCCGCCCGCCCGTTGGATGGGTCGACGGGACCAGACCTCTATCTGTGGCACGCCGGCGATGAGCTCGCGACCGCGGTCACCAATGATCATCGGACCTTCCTGGCGGGCTGGCTCGGCAATCGCGTGCTTGCCAACCGGATCGAGCCGGCGCCGAAGGATCCCGGGACGGACACCTGGGCCGTCGGCCCGAGCTCCGCGCCGGACGGCACGGCCGGCGCTGGACCGCTGGCTTCCCCGGTGGCCTCTGGTGCAGCCGCTGGGGCCGGATCGCCGGAGCCCAGCACGCCCGCGGTGCTGGAGGAGCACCCGACGGCCTTCACCCTGGACCCGGAGACTGGCCAGACCGACGTCATCGTCGCCCAGGACATGTGGCGCCCGTCCGTCGATCCCACCGGCCGATCCGTCGTGTACTGGTCGGGAACCTTGATCCCGGACGGGACGGGCACCGGTTGGTCGCCTGGTACGGGGCAGTTGGTCATCGACGGCTGGAACAGCGGGGTTGCATCCCTTGCCGCCGATGGCTCCCCACGTCCCACCGACACCAGCCCGGTGGACGGCGGTTCGGCCGCGACCGGGTCACCCGCGCCGAGCGCGGCCGACGTGCCTTCAGCCGATGTGGTGGCCGGTCCGGCCGGACACCCTGTTGCTCTTTCCGAAGGCCCGATCGGCGATTTCGACGCCTCGTTTGATCCCACTGGCCGCCTCGCCGCCGTCTGGATTGCGGATCCAGCCGAACCGGCCGTCGGAACACTCCGCCTCATCGTTCTGACCGAGGATGGTTGGGGGATCGATGCCACCATCGATCCCTTGCCGGGCGTTACCGCACTGCGGGGCGTCTCGATCAATCTGGGCCGTCTGGCGTGGGTCACGCCTCCGGGCCAGAACGGCGAGGGATCGCATGTCCAGGTGCTCGGCTGGAATGGCCGGGACTTCGGGCAGGTCCGTTCCATCCAGGCGGACAAGCTCTTCGTCGCCCGCTGACCCGAAGCGGTGCGCCGCACCGCGCCCCGCCGCACCGCGCCCCGCCGCGCCCGCGCACCGGCACCGGACCGCGTCCTGACAGCCGAGCCCTGCATGTCGTAGAGTCCCGCTGTGCGACCCAGCAGGACGGTCGCGATCGCGGCGCTCACCGCCCTGATCGCGCTCGGATCGCTGCCGGGACTGGTCGGCTCACATGAACCGAGCATTGGCCAGTCCATCACTCCGGCAGCATTTCGGGAAGTCATCCTAGCGGCGACCGGTGGCCGATCGACCCCGACGATCGTGACCCCGGATTCGGCGTACGCATCGGCCAGCCAGCTCACGCCCGACTCGACCTTCTCCGAACCAGGGACAGAGTCAACCACGGAGACCACGGATCGAGTGGCAGCCAAGCTCCCCGCCGTGGCCAGCACCTGGGACTGGAAAACGCCGAACTACAAGCTCCAGGGCTACGCCAGCTTCTACGACTACGGTACGACCGCCATGCGCATCCCGAGGGGTACCGTGATCGTCATCTGCGGTGCTCGCGGGTGCATCGAACGTGTGGTCAGTGACTATGGGCCGGTTGCCGGCACAGGACGGATCGTCGACATGTATCGACCGGACTTCTTCCGCATCTGCGGGTGTGGGTCGTGGTCCGGAACGACGTCGGTGACGATCTCCGTCTACTGACCCAGGACTCCCCCGCGCGGTAGACTTCGCTTGCGAACCTTCGAGGACCGGCCACGAGAGCCGGACGACAGGCCCGGAGAGGCCGGAAGGAGAGGATCACGCCAGTGCCACGACGCAGCGGCGGGACGAATCGGCGATCGGGCATGTACCGGTGAGCGGTCGTCGAATCATGACGGCGGAGGAGATCCGCCGGGCCGTGATCCGCATTTCCCACGAGATCGTGGAGAAGCATGCCGGGACTGAGCACCTGGTCCTCGTCGGCATCCAGCGCCGAGGCGTCCCGATTGCCCGCCGGGTGGCCGCGTCGATCCTCGAGCACGAGAACGCTGCCCTGCCGGTTGGTGCGCTGGATATCACCTTCTACCGCGACGATCTGTCGATGCTGGCCCAGCAGCCCGTGGTCAAGGGCACGGACCTGCCGTTCGACGTGACCGGGACGACGGTCGTCCTCGTCGATGACGTCCTGTACACCGGGAGGACGATCCGGGCCGCGATGGATGCGCTCATGGAGTACGGCCGCCCGACGGCCATCCGCCTTGCCGTGCTGGTCGACCGCGGCCATCGGGAGCTCCCCATCCGGGCCGACCACGTCGGCAAGAACGTCCCGACGTCGCGCGAGGAACTCGTTCGCGTGAGGATCGAGGAAATCGACGGAGAAGACGCTGTCGACATCGATCGGGCGCCGCCAGCCGGCGAGCCGGGCCCATCGGACCCGGCGCAGGCAGACGCGGCCGCCGTTCCGTGAGCCTCGCCGCGGACCCGACCGTGCCGCTGCCCGACGATTCCGCCGATCCCGAGCTCCCGGGACCCGCTGGCAGCGATCATCCGGCGCCTGCCGGGCATTGGGCCCACCGGCACCTTCTCGACGTCGACGTGCTGTCCGGCGATGACCTGGAACTCGTCATGCAGACCACGGCCACGATGGCCGAGATCCTGGCCCGCAGCATCCCGAAGGTCCCGACCCTGCGTGGGTGGGGCGTGACCAATCTGTTCTACGAGGCTTCCACGCGGACCCGGGTGAGCTTCGAGGTCGCCGCCAAGAACCTGTCGGCCGATGTCGTCAATGTCGCTTCCTCTGGTTCGTCCGTGACGAAGGGAGAGTCGCTGATCGATACGATCAAGACGCTGGAAGCGCTCGGGGCCCGGATCCTGGTGATCCGCCATCCAACCTCCGGGGCACCATACCTGGCCGCCGAGACGTTCTCGGGCCGGGTCATCAACGCGGGTGATGGCACCCACGCCCATCCGACCCAGGCGCTGCTGGATCTCTACACGCTGCGGACGAACCTGCCCGGCGGGACCGTCGCTGGCTGCAAGATCGTGATCCTGGGCGACGTGATGCATTCGCGAGTTGCGCGAAGCAACCTGTGGTCGTTGACGGCCGCGGGAGCGGACGTCTGGGTCTGCGGGCCGGCCACCCTGCTCCGGGGATTCGATGCCTGGGCCAAAGCGGGGGTCGGCGGGTCCCGTCGGTTCACCGCAACCTCGGATCTCGGGGTCGCCCTGCGCGATGCCGACGTGGTCATGGCGCTCCGGATCCAGCGCGAACGAATGGCGAGTGGCCTGCTCCCGTCCCTGCGCGAATATGCGGCCCGCTTTGGACTGACCCGCGAGCGGCTGGCCCTTGCGAGACCTGAGGCGCTCGTGATGCACCCGGGTCCAATGAACGAGGGCGTTGAGATCGCCTCGGATGTCGCGGCCGGCGCCCGTTCGCTCATCACCAACCAGGTGGCCAATGGCGTGGCCGTCCGGATGGCGGTCATGTACCTGCTAGCGGGGGCACCCGCATGACGGTCCAGGCCGTTCCCGGCGCGGTTGGCTTCGGCGCGCCGCTGGCCGTCGGCACGCCGCTGGCTGACCTCGAGATCAGTCGAGCCTGGCTGGTGGATCCCGCGAGTGGGCGGGAGGGCCCCGGCGAGGTCGTGGTGACCAACGGCGTACTCGTGGCAGTCACCTGGCTCACGGGCGCCGAGGCCGACGGCGTGGACGCGGCCGGGGTCGTGGTCGCACCGGGCTTCCTCGATCTCCACGCCCACTTCCGCGAGCCCGGAAACGAGGACGCCGAGACGGTCGCCACGGGACTCGCCGCCGCTGCGCATGGCGGGTTCACGGCCGTGTGTGTCATGCCGAACACGAACCCGCCGCTGGATGAACCTTCGGTCCTCGCCCGGATGAGAGACGCGGCAGCGGCGTCGGGCTCACCGGTCACGCTCCTCGCGCACGGAGCGGTCAGCGTCGGTCGGTCCGGGGAGCAATTGGCGGCGCTCGGCGAACTCGCCGACGCGGGTGTCGTCGGGTTGAGCGACGACGGTTCGCCGGTCTGGTCCGCGTCGCTGTTCCGGAACGCGATGGCCTACGCCGGCATGCTCGGATTGCCAATCATCGACCATCCCGAAGATCTGACGCTCACGGCTGATGCAGAGGCGAATGAGGGGCTGATCGCCACCGTCCTTGGCCTGCGCGGCTGGCCACCGGCGGCCGAAGCCGGAGCCGTGGCTCGCGACATCGCGATCCTCGCCGACGTCATCGGTGACGTGCCTGGCGCGCGCCTGCATCTCACCCACGTCTCGACGGCCGCGTCGCTCGAGCACATCCGTCGGGCGAAGGCGGCTGGCCTCCCGGTCACCTGCGACGTGACACCGCATCACCTGGGACTTACCGACGAGTGGATCGCCGGCTCACGGCGCTGGAGCTGGGAGGCGCTCGACGCGGACGGCGCCGCTCGCGACCCGTGGCGCGACGGCGTCACGGGTGGGCGACATTTCGACACCTCGCTCCGCGTCAATCCGCCGCTCCGGTCGGCCACGGACGCCGCCGCATGCCTCGCCGGTCTTGTGGACGGCACGATCGATGCGATCGCGACGGACCATGCCCCGCACACGGAAGTGGACAAGGCAGTCGAATTCGGCCTCGCCGCGAACGGGATCAGCGGCATCGAGACGGCGCTCGGGGTGGTTCTCGCCGCAGTGGATGCCGAGCGCCTCACCCTCGCGACTGCGGTCGCCGCGCTGACGACCGGCCCAGCGCGCGTGCTCGGCGCTCGAGCGCCTGGCCAGGGAGTTCGCGGACTCGTCGAAGGAGCCGTGGCGGATCTCGTGGTCTTCGATCGCTCCGACCGCTGGGCAGTCTCGGAAGCCGCCCTCGCATCGAAGGGCAAGAACTCGCCTCTGCTCGGCCAGGAGTTGTCGGGACGTGTGTTGCTGACGGTGGCCCGGGGCCGCGTCGCCTATGACGCAGCGGAAGCACTCGAGGCAGCGGAAGGCTGAAGGCGGTACCGCTCCGCGCCAGATCTGTCGCCTCGCCCGAGCCCGGTGCCCGCGGCCGCGCCCCGCGCCTCAGCCCGGTGCCCGCGGCCGCGCCCCGCGCCGCGCTGGCCAAATACGACCCCCCGTCGTGCAAGGCTCGGAAATGTCAGGTATCAGGCGATGCCCTGGACTCGAGGTCGTCCGATCGTGCGGGGAGCCAGCCACGGGTCCCTGGTCGGTCGCCCCAGCCTGCACCTATGACGATCGGGGATCGTAAATGGGTGGGATTCGTGCCATTCGGGCAGTTATGACGCTGCGGGATCGTAGGTGGTGCCTTTCGGCGCACTCGCGCCGACGCCGTCGCTCGCGCCGCCACCGCCGCGTCGCCCCGCCTGGCGACCCGCCCGGCACCCGCCGCCCGGCGACCCGCCGCCCGGCACCCCGCCCGGCGACCCGCCCGGCACCCGCCCGGCATCAATCCTGCGCCAGGCCCGCTACGATGGCCGCGATGGCCAGATCCACCCTGAACCGCGACTACGAGCGCCGTCCGTATTGGCACGCGACCATGCCCCCGCTGCACGATCGAAGTGGGCGTCAGTTGCCGGATACGGTCGATGTCGTGATCGTCGGCGGTGGCTACACGGGGGTCGCCGCGGCGCGCAAGCTCGCATTGCAGGGAGCGACGGCGGTACTGCTCGAGGCGCAAACCCTGGGCCGGGGAGCGTCGACGCTGAATGGCGGCATCATCCACCCGGGCTACAAGTGGGGCCCGCAGACCCTGGCGAAGCGCTACGGCACTGACACGGCGCGGGCGATCTACGCGGAGTCCGTCGAAGCGTTCGAGCTGGTCACGGGTCTCATTCGCGACCATGCGATCGATGCGGAACTTCGGACCAACGGCTGGCTGGAACTTGCCTGGGCCCCAAAGCATGCTGCCGCATTTCCCGAGGAGGCCGAGGCCCTGGAGGGGCACGGCATGCGAGCCCGAGCGATTGCCCGCGGTGCGCTCCGCGAAGAGATCGGGACCGACGCCTACTACGGCGGTCTGGCCATCGATCCGGGTGGCGTGATCCACCCAGGGAAATGGTTCGCCGGTCTCGTTGGTCTGGCCGACCGCGCCGGTGCGGACCTTCACGAAGCCACCCCCGTCACCTCGATTCGACGCCAACGCGATGGCCGGTTCGTGGTCGAGACCACCCGGGGCGCCATCCTGGCGCGCGACGTGCTCATTGCCACGAACGGGTACCCGGATGCGGCCCATCCGGGCATCCGACGCCGGATCGTGCCGATCGGGAGCTACATCATCGCGACCGAGCCCTTGCCCCTGGACGTCGCCAACGAGCTGTCGCCAACGGGGCGTGCCTACTTCGACACGAGGAACTTCCTGTCGTACTGGCACGTCTCCGCGGATCGCCGGTTGATCTTCGGCGGCCGGGTCAGCTTCCTGCCCACGAGCGTCGATCGGACGGCACGCCTGCTGCACGCCCGGATGCTGGCGATCCATCCCCAGCTGGCTGAATACCGGATCGACTACTCGTGGGGCGGCAAGGTCGCGATGACGTTCGATCGGATGCCGCACATCGGGCGTCTCGGCGGCGCGATGTACGCGACCGGCTATTCGGGCACTGGCGTCCTGATGTCGACGTACCTGGGCACACGAGCCGCGGAGTGGCTGGGCGGTGGCGCCCCGCCGGCGCTCGCGAAGCTGCGATTCCCGTTGGTTCCGGCACCCTACGAAGGGCGTCCATGGTTCCTGCCGATCATCGGCGAGGTTTTCCGAATGCAGGACCGACTCGCGGTTCGCGGTATTGATGCATCCGTTGGACGCTCGGGCAAACCGCCGGGCAGCTAACTTCCGCACCTGGCGATGGCGAGGTCTAGCCGAGACCTGCGGCGAGCTCGCGGAGCGTCTCCAGCAGGCCCTCGACATCGGATTCGGTCGACTGCGTGTTGAGAATCCCGGCCCGGAGCCACGTTCCGCCGCGCAGGCGCGTCGTGGAGACCCAGCCGGCACCCGAGGACTCGAGCGCGCGCTGGAGCCGGTCCTGGTGCAGGTCGAGCCCATGAGCATCCAGTCCCGGGACGAGATGCCGGAAGCAGACGACCGACAGTGGTGGGACCGCCGGCAGGGCCTCGAAATCGGGGCTCGCGGCAATGACCCGGGCCAGATGCGCCGCAAGGTCGTTATTGGCCTCGATCAGCCGGCCGAAGCCGCTCGTCCCCAGATGGCGCCACGAGAACCACAGCTTCAGTGCCCGCCAACGCCGCGTGCCCTCGAAGCCAAGCTTCCAGAAGTTCATGCCGGCGTCGTGATCAGGGGCCGCGCGACTCGCGTCGTCGCGGCTTGTGCCCTCGACTGTGCCCGATTCGCGCCCCGCGCCGGCCTTTGACCCGTGGCCAGCCCGGTAGTACTCGGGCAGGCGCGATCCGAAGACCTGCTCCAGCAGGGTCCCGCGGCGGACCATCAGCCCACCGATGTCGTAGGCCTGGAAGAACCACTTGTGGGGATCGACGGTCACGGAGTCGGCTCGATCGAGGCCCGCCACCCGATCCGCGTCGCGGGCAGACAGGCGAACCGCCGCCCCGTACGCCGCATCAACGTGCAGCCACAGGCCCTCGCGCGCGCCAACGTCGGCAAGCTCACCGATCGCGTCCACCGCACCGGTGTTCGTGGAGCCAGCCACGGCGGCGATGGCGATCGGCGTCAGCCCAGCCCTTCGATCTGCTGCGACGGCCTCTGCAACGGCCGCGCCGCGAAGCCGGAAATCGAGATCGGCCGGCACCGTGACCAGGGTCTCGGCGGGAAACCCGAGTTCGTCCAGGGCCCGGCCGATCGAGAAATGGCTCTGGTCACCGGTGTACACGCGCAGGCCCTCGAGGGCTCGCCCGCGCGGCGCCCGGTCAAGGCCAAGGATCTCCGCGACATGCACGTCCCGGACCAGCGCCATCGCAATGAAGTTCGCCATGACGCCACCCGACGTGAGCAGGCCAAACGCGTCGTGGTCGTAGCCGACGAGATCGCACAGCCAGCGGACCACCTCCTCCTCCATCGTCGCCGCGATGGGGCCGGCATGGAAGATGTCCACGCCCTGCTGCGCGAACTGACTGAGCACCTCGCCGACGATCGACGCGATCAGCGGCGGGGGCGTGAAGTAGCCGAATGAGCGCGGGTGATAGGCGCTGACGGTGTGGGGAGCGATCCGGGTCCGGAATTCCTCGAGCAGCTCCGGAAGCGGGGTGGGGGAGTCGGGCGCCGGACCGGGTTCCCCCGAGGCGCCGAAGTAGCCTGCTCGCAGTTCCGAGAAGCCGGAGTCATCGCCCATGGCTCGATCCAGCGCGTGGTCATAGAGGTAGTCCAGCCCGGCTTCCCAGGCCGCGGCCCCGGCGGCCCGCAGGGCCTCGCGGGAAGCCTCCGGATCCCGGATCCCCAGCAGTTCCGGTTCCGGATGCCAGGCGAACTGATCCAGGAAGCCGGGCGGGATCGGCGGGCGGGGCCTCCGGGTCGAGTCGGACATGCTTCCGATGGTACGGGAGGGGCGTCGGGCGGGTTCGCTCTGACCCTCGACCCACAACTTGCCATACTCGATCGATCTCGTGACGACGGACCCGAGGAGCCGACGAGTGGTTACCCAGCGAACCATCGTGTTCTTCCCCGAAGGGGCCTACGGTCCGACCAACAATTGCGTCGGGATCGGTCGCCTGTTACAGCGGCGCGGGCATCGGATCGTCTTCATCGTGGAGGAATCGTTCGCCGGTCGCCTCGAGACGCAGGGATTTGAGGAGCGCCTGATGCGCCTTGGCCCGCCACCCCAGAGCGAGGAGGTTCCCGGCCAGTTCTGGATCGACTTCATTCGCGACACGGCGCCGATCTTCCGCAAGCCCACGATCGAGCAGCTCGGCGAGTTCATGCAGCCGACCTGGCAGGCACTCATCGATGGCTCGACGGGCGCGGTCGAGCGCCTGCTGGTCGACAGACCGATGCGCACGCGGCTTGCAACGATGTCAGCGCGCATCCAGCAGCACTCAGGTACGGCGCGCGCGGCGGCCCTCATCGAGCAGGTTGCCACGACCGGTCAGCCCGTCGTGTCGCCCGCTGGCGGATGACCGCACTCCCGGGGTATCTCCGCTAGAGTCGGCCCGTGACTACTCAGGATCCGGTCGATCCATCGACCACCGGACAACCGCCAACCGTCCGTCCCGTCGAGTACAAGGGCGCCCCACTCGACGCGGAGAAGGGCCCGGGACTCGGATGTTTCTGGTCCCAGGTGGTCGTCCTGGTGGCATTCCTGATCCTGACGCCCATGAGTGTCGCGTGGGGCTGGCCGTCAGGAGTCAGTGCGGGCCTGCTCATCGCCGTTCTGATCCTGCTGCTTTTCACCGGCCAGACGATCATCTTCCTGCTTCGGCTGGTGGCCGCCGATCGGCGAGCGGCTGGTCGTCGCCGGCCACTGGCCTCGGGGACGCCAACGGTCGGTGAGCTGGAGGACGCGCGGCGGACGCCACCGGCCGGGACCGAGGACGACGCCGCAGCTCCGGGTGCTGCTGATCAAGGGGAACCGAGGACGGCGGATGACGCCGGGGGATCACCGGGCGGCGTGCGAGAATAGCCGCGGCGCCGCGATCCGGCGTCTCGTTCTGTGGAGGTCCCTCAGCGCCGTGCCAGTCCTCGCAACCTACTTCTCCGTCCGCCGCGGCCGCGACCCGTTCTTCAAATTCTTCATGAAGACGTTGTTTCCGCGCCAGCTGAAGGAGTACGAGGAGAAGTACGGGATCAAGTTCGTGGGCTGGTTCAACGTCGCTCACGGCTGGGATTTCGACAACGTGATCATGCTCGACCTGCCCGACTACGCCACCCTCGACCGCCTGGAGGCGGATGAGAGCGTCCGTGCCCTCGGGCACCGCGCCGGGGAGTGGATCTTCGAACGCCACCACTCGATGTTCCTCCGGGAGCGCATGGGCCCGGACCTCGAGTTCCACGGGTAGGAGGACGCAGATGGACCAGAAGCGCAATGAACTGCTCGCGGAGATCACGCGAGACGCGGCCCTCGAGCGGTCCGACTTCCTCGTTCGCTCCGGCGAGCAGATGGAGCGATTCCTGAAGGACCAGGCTTCGCGGCTGACCGCGATCGGTGGCATGACCCTGATCGACGACGATCCGGACTACCTGGCGATCGCGCCCGATGGCACGTTTCGCAGTCGCAGCCGGGTGTACGACGAGTCAACCGGCGAGTGGCAGTCCGAGACGGAGATCATCGAGACGGGCGGCGAGCTGGTCGAGCTCTATAACCCGGCCGATATCTATGCCGCGTTCGCCGAGGTTGCGCGCGAGGGCGTCTGGGTCGACGCACAAGCCGAGACCGGTCCGGATGATGGGCAGCCCACCATGCAGATCGACGGCACGGATCCGTACGCGGCCGCGGCCGATCGCTGGGCGGCTGGGCAGCCGGAAGTCGCGCCTCCCGACGACGAGACGAGTGCCGCGACTTCGCTCTACGACCTGGCTCTCGATTTCCAGGAGCGCAGTCAGCGCGCCGAGTCCGGACTGATCGAGCAGTTCGAGAACGCGGCCTCGGTCCTCATGGGCAAGGTCGGTCCGGTCGTCATCGTCGACGATCTGGACGAGCATCTCGAGCTGGGGCTGCCCGGCTTCCGTGGCCGGGTCATCCGCGAGGGCGACAGCGGCTGGACCGATCTCGAGAGTGCCGACGATGTCGTCCGCTACTACGATCCGACCGACGTCTTTGGCGACCTGGCGGATGCGATCGCCGATGCCTTCCCGAGTGTTGCCTCCGAGAACCCGGACGACGAATCGGGCACGGACGACGAATCGGGCAAGGACGACGAAGTCGACGCGTGAGCACCGGGCACCCACGACCAGGCGCCGGATCGGCCGGCTTCCGGAGGCGCTGAGGTGCGCCTGGTTGGCGCGGAGCTCCTGAACGCCCGCGAAATCCTGCCCGGCCAGTGGCTGCAGACATATCACGCACCCGCGCTGGCGACGGGCTCGAGGGCCGGCCAGTTCGTCCACGTGAGGACCGGTGACCTGTCGGGTTTCGTCCTGCGACGGCCGTTCTCCATCAACACGGCCGATGTCGCCAGCGGCACCATCACGATCCACTTCCGGACGGTTGGCCGGGGAACCGAATGGTTCACCCATCTCCGCCCCGGCGACACCATCGACATGCTCGGCCCGCTGGGACGGCCGTTCGAGGTGGACCCCCGGAGCCAGCATCTGCTCCTCATCGCGGGGGGTCTCGGCATGGCCGGCGTTCGGGCGCTGGCCGACGAGGCGATCCGGGACGGGCGCCAGGTTACGCTACTGTTCGGCGCGTCGAGCGCTCGAGAGGTCTATCCGACGTCACTCCTTCCGGATGAGGTCGAGTACGTCGTTGCCACCGACGATGGGTCGATGGGCCACCACGGCTTCGTCACCGAGCTGGTTCCACGCTACGAGTCCTGGGCGGATCAGGCCTTTGCCTGCGGTCCGGAGCCGATGCTCCAGGCCCTGGCGCGCCTCGCCGCAACCCGGCGCACCCGGATGGGTGTGGCGAGTCTCGGGCGCAAGCGTGGCGCCGGGAAGGCCGCACCGAAGGGATCCCCGGCAGCCCGCCGGAAGGCATTCCTGCAGGTCTCCATGGAGCAGCGCATGGGGTGTGCCGTCGGGGCCTGTCTCGGATGCGTGGTGATGGGGACCTCGGGGACGCCACAGCGCGTCTGCCGCGAGGGCCCGGTCTTCGCTTCCGACGAGATCGAGTGGGAAGGATCGTGGGGTCGATGAAGGCTGCCGGGCGCGCGCCGGCGCCGGCGCCGTCCGTGGGTGCGATTGACCTGTCGGTCGACCTTGGCCGCGGCCTGGTCCTGCCCAACCCGATCCTCGTAGCCTCGGGGACCTTCGGCTACGGGATCGAGTACAGCGACGTGGTCGACGTGAACGAGCTCGGCGGGATCTGCTGCAAGGGCACCACCCTCAAGGCCCGGATCGGCAACCCGACACCGCGGGTCGCCGAAACGCCCGGCGGCATGCTGAATTCGATCGGGCTCCAGAACCCGGGTGTCGATGCGGTCATCGAAAAATACGCCGCTACGTGGGCCGGCTGGAAGGTACCGGTCATCGTCAACGTGGCCGGGGAATCGGTGGGGGATTATGTCGAGGTCGTCCGCCGACTCGAGGGAATCCCGGGAATTGCCGGCATCGAGCTGAACATCTCGTGCCCGAATGTCGGCAAGGGCGGGCTCCAGTTCGCGATCGATGCCGAGGCCGCGGCCGGGGTCACCGCAGCCGTTCGCCGAGCGACTGACCTCCCGCTCCTCGTGAAGCTGTCACCGAACGTGGCCGATGTCCGGCCCATCGCTCGCGCGATTGCCGATGCCGGAGCGGATGCCCTGACGGCGGTCAACACGCTGTCGGGCATCGCCGTGTCCGCAGATCGAGCGCGGCCCCTGCTCGGCAACATCTACGGCGGGCTCTCGGGACCGGCGATCAAGCCGGTTGCGCTGCGGATCGTCTACGAGGTCGCCCAGGTCGTCCGGATCCCGGTCATCGCGATCGGCGGCGTGACGAGCCTCGATGACGTCCTTGACTTCCTCGCCGTCGGCGCCGTGGCCGTCCAGCTTGGAACCGCGATCTTCGCGGATCCCACGCTGCCGGTTCGGTTGGTGAGCGAGCTGGAGGAGGTCTGCAAGGCCCGCGGGCTGGAGTCGCATCGGCCGTTGATCGGCACCGCGCTTCCAGCTAGAACGGGCGCTCCCTCGGCCAAGGGTGCAGAGTACCGACCCTAGGGATCGAAGGGTCCGGGGAACCCGTTAGCGTTCCGCGTCGTCCTCTGGCCAGGTGAAACCGCCTCCGGCTTTGGCCGGCAGTGACTGGAGCAACGTACCAATGACCCACTCCAAGCGCGGTATCCGCGGCCGAACCGGACTCGTCATCGCCCTGATGGCCATGCTCACCGTGGTGGTTGGATGCGGAGGGGCTGCTTCGGAAGCACAGCGCGACAACGGGCTATACGCAGCCGGCACGACCCCTGACCTGGGGTTCGGCTCCGCGCCAACGGCAGCGCCCGCGGGCGCCGACAGCAAAGGAGGCGGCGACGGGACACAGCTCTACGATGCCGCGCGCCCCGACCTTCTCGTGATCAAGACCGGGAACCTGGAGTTACAGGTCGCCGGTGTCGAGGACGCCACGGCCGCTGCGACGAAGGCAATCGGTACGCTCGGCGGCTACGTCAGCGGTTCTGAGCAGTACGGTGATGCGGGAAACCTGACCGCGTCGATCACCTATCGAATTCCCGCGGAGCACTGGGACGAGGCCGTTGCGGCGCTGCGCGAACTCGCGATCAAGGTCCTCAGTGCCCAGACGCAGACGCAGGACGTCACGGGACAGGTCGTCGACCTCGGCGCGCGGATCCAGAATCTTCGAGTGACGGAGCAGGCCCTCCAGTCGATCATGACCCAGGCCACCAAGATCGCCGACGTCCTGGCCGTCCAGACCGAGCTGACCCAGGTTCGCGGTGAGATCGAGCAGGCGACGGCCGAGAAGCAGCACCTCCAGGAGCAGGCGTCGTTCTCCACGCTCACGGTGCGTTTCAGCCTCCAGCCGGACCCCATCGGGACCTCGAAGCAGAAGTTCGACCCAGGCAGCCAGGTCGATCGGGCGGTGGCCAGCCTCGTGGAGGTCCTCCAGGGCCTGGCGACGGCCGGGATCTGGGTGGTCATCGTGTGGGCCCCGATCGTCCTCGTCCTCGCGCTGATCGTCGGCCTCGTCGTGATGGCGTTCCGTCGCCGGAACTTGCTCCTTCGCCCGGCTACCGCACCTGCCGGCGGAGACGCATCACCCCCCGACGAATCCGCGCCCGAAGGCGACCTCGACGGCGATGGCGACGGAACGGGAGATCGCCCCGCCTGAGCACGCTGGGCGTTCGGGTAACACCCGGCGGTCAGTCGTCGGCGGTCCTCGTACACTCGCGGGTATGACGTCGATCAAGCCCACCTTCGACCTGGCCGCCCGTGCCGAGATCTCGAGGCGGACGGAAGCGCTGTTCCGTTCGTCTGGCGCGCTCCGCGATGGCCATTTCCTGCTGAAGAGCGGCCGCCACTCGGAGGCCTACCTCGAAAAGTTCGCGGTCCTGTCGGATCCTGCCGCGACCAGTGAGTTGTGCAGTTTCTGGGCGGGCCGATATCGCGAGGCTAATGGCAACCCGAGCGTCGATCTGGTAGCCGGACCGACGACCGGTGGGGTGATCCTGGCCTTCGAAACTGGGCGCCTGCTCGGGACGCGGGCGATCTTCGCCGAGGAGGTCAGGGACGCGGATGGAGCGGCCCGGCGCGAGTTCCGCCGTGGCTTCCGGATCGCGCCGGGCGAGCGGGTCCTGCTCGTGGACGACATCCTCACGACCGGCGGGTCGCTACTGGCGATGCTGCCCGCGGTCGAGGCCATGGGCGGCGAGATCATCGAATGCGCGGTCCTGGTCGATCGAAGTGGCGGGATGAACACCCTGACATCCCCCGCCAGCGGCCGCGTCTACCCGCTTCGGTCGCTGTGGGCGATGGATCTGGCCACCTATGACGCCGGCCCGGAAGCCTGTCCTCGCTGTGCGGATGGGACGCCGCTCCACGCTCCCGGCAGTACCGGCGCCGGACCCAGCTGACGACGATGCGTCAGCGGCTCCCCATCATCGTGGCGCTCGCCGCGCTGGTCGCCATCGCCGCCGCCCTCGCATCTGCGCCCAGGTCCCTGACCGTGACCGGCGTCGTCGTGTCCGTCGATGCCCGATCGCTGACCGACGTCCGGAGTTTCACGCTCCGCAAGCCCGGCGGCGAGACGATGAC